>CAZMVY010000006.1:0-30096 GCA_964569765.1 uncultured Planctomycetales bacterium | reverse complement strand
ATTTCAACACCGACACGCTCTGGTTCGTCGACCCGGCAGGCAAGCTGCCTGACGGCACGTGGGTCCTGCCGACGTTCTCGCTGCGACCCAGGACGGACATGTACCTGATCAACCTCGAGAACTCGCCGGCATCGCTGCGTTACGCAGAGGAGGCGGAGAGGGCCATCACCTCCGGGCAGCGAATCACGTGGATCGGCTACCGAAAGGACCGCGGGACGATCCCCTCCGTGGATCGCTACTACACCGCCGAGTTCGCGAAGGACGATGACGGGGTGGAGTTTCAGGTCCTTGCTGTCCCCCCGTCGGCCCGGGTCATTGCGCAGAACAAGGCCGGCCAGATCTGGAACCTCAGCGACGGCAAGTTGCAGATCAGCAGCAAGAACGTGGATACCGGCGGCGGCTGGCGACCCGATCGCGTCCATCTGCCGCCGGGGCGATACGCCTTTGACTACAGGGGCTTCCTGCGCGACGTGCTCGGAACCACCATCCTCGACACCGCCGACCCGGCGCTGGAAGCTTTCTCGTACCGCGAAGGGGACGAATCCGTCACCGTCGTGTCGCTCGCGCCGGGATACGGCTCGGTCGTGAAGCTCGGCAGGAATCTGCCGCCGTATACGCTCGACGCGACGGGCAATGTCCTGCCGCCGCCGAAGGACGGTTTCTCAAGGACGGTGACGCTCGTCCAGGCAGCGACGTCAGCCGCATACGCGGACGGGGAAACGATCAAGCCCGCGCCGAACGGCGTGCGAAGCGTCGTGTTGCGCCCCGCGGATCTGACGCTCGTCAAACGTAGCGACAGGCACAGGTGGGCACCCGAAGGCATCCTGTTCGACACGATCCATGCCCGCGATACCGTGATCGTGCGAAGCGACACCACCGCAACGGCAGGAGGCGTCTTCGACCCCCACTTCGACGACCCGGGGGCAACGACCGCTCGTTCGAAAAGATCGGGGGCGGAGACCCCTCCCGCGTGCGTGTGGATCGAGGCTGAATCCGCCGCGGAATCGAACTTCAACCTGAATGTCTTCGGCGGGCTGACGGGCTTGTCCGGCGATGCGATGCTCGGTCTCGGCACCGCCGTACCCCCGCCGCAGCCCAACGGATACTTCGCAAAGCTCGCATTCGATGTGCCGGCGGCCGGTGAGTACCAGCTCTGGGTCCGCGAAGGCTACCTGGCAACCGCCTCGCCGTCGCGATGGCGGATCGACGACGGTTCGTGGCACGACGCGCCCAACACGCTCGTCCCCCGCGACATCCGACTCGTCGCACAGTACAACGCGATCGATGATGAGCGGATGATCTTCGCGTGGTATCATTACGCGAACGTAAACCTCGTCGCCGGGCGTCACAGCCTCGTCTACAGCGTCATATCGCAAAGGCCCAAGGGCCAGCAGGTCGGCCTCGCCGAGGCCCGCCCATACGCGAAGCTGCTCGACTGCATCGCGCTCGCACCCGGTGCATTCGTGCCCAACGGCAAGGAGCGCGCTCCCGCAGCCAAAGCTGTCGGAGAACCCGTCCTCGTCAACCTGCTTGCCAATCCGAGTTTGGAGTACGACATCGGGGGGTGGACGGCGGCACAGCAGGAGGGCGACACGTGGAAGCCCGCGGAGTTGTCCGTCGATCGTGGCTGGGAGAAGGACTTCTGGTGGACGTACCGGGCCGACAACGAGGGCAAGATCAGGCTCGAAGGCCTGATGGACATCGGCGGCCTCCGGGTTCGACAGTCCTTCGCGGGCGTGCGGTCGCTGCGAATCCGGGCGGGCGGTATGGCTCGCCGTATATCGAGCGCGCCGGCGGACGTGAGCGGAGCAAGGGCATACGTCTTCGGGGGCTATGCGCGGACCGAGGGGCTCGGCCGCGCATCGGCAACACTCCGACTGCGCTTTCTCGGCAAAGACGGGGAGACGCTCGGCGCGGAGGAATCGCCGGGCGTCACCGGCACATCGCACTGGACGTTCGTGGCGGCCGGGCCGGTCCACCCGCCGCCGGACGCCAAATCGGCCGTGATCGAGTGCGTCGTCACGCCGGACAAAACGGGCACGGCGTGGTTCGACGACATGTACTTGGCCGCCGAATGAACCGGGGCCGCGCGTGCCGCCGCGCACCGCACCGCGAGAGCCATCCGCCCGGCTTCGCCAACCGCGCCCGCGCGCCCCGCTGCACGTCCGCATAACGGCCCGTGTCGGACGCGAGGCTCCGCGGGGCAACCGGGGTCGGCCCTTCATTGCCCCTGTGCCGTTTCCTGCTAAAGTCACCAGCCCGCCGGTACGAAGGTCTCATATGGGATTGAAGACCTCCCGCTGAGGAGCCGCGAGATGGCGCAAGCAGGAACCGTTGTCCGGCTGAATCGTGAGAACCTGCCGATCTTCCTGTCGATCTTCGGCGACCTGGTGCAGGGCACCGTGACCCCGGAGGCCCGCCGGGTAGCCCGGCGCTCCGCCCGCTGCGCGATCGAGTTCATCCGGACGCATGCGGCGGGGGATGCGGAGATCCTCCCCGCCCGGTGCGTGGACATCAGCGAAGCGGGGGTCGGCTTCGTCTGCCGGGAGCCGCTTCTGGTCGGCGAGACCATCGAGGTCTACCTGCCCGGCGAGTCGCAGGAGTACCTGGCCCGGGTACGGATCATTCACGCCCGGCGCTGCAAGGGCCGATACCGCTGCGGCGGCGTATTCGTCTGGGATTAACCCCTGCTCGCGGCCACGCGGGAACCGTGCACGCGGAATCGCGCCGCGCGGCACCCGGCGCGGAGTCGGCACCTGGCGTCTTCAGAGCGTCTCCACCGTAATCCGGTCGTTTGTGTAAATGCAGATCTCGGCGGCGATCCGCAGGGCCTTCTCGACGATTTCGCCCGCACCGAGGTTTGTGTGCGCCAGCAGCGCCTTGGCGGCCGCAGCGGCGAACATGCCGCCCGACCCGATTCCGATCACGCCGTCGCTCGGCTCGATGATGTCGCCGGCACCCCCGATGATCAGCGACGTTTCCGCATCCACGACGGCCAGCATCGATTCCAGGCGCCGCAGCACGCGATCGGTGCGCCAGTCCTTCGCGAGTTCGATGGCGGCCCGCTTCGTGTTGCTCTTGTACTGATCGAGCTTGGCCTCGAAGCGCTCGAGGAGGGCGAAGGCGTCTGCGGCGGCGCCGGCGAACCCGCACAGAACCCGGCCGCCGGCGAGCTTGCGGATCTTCACCGCATCGTGCTTGAGAGCCGTGTTGCCGATTGTGACCTGGCCGTCGCCCCCGAGGGCCACGTGCCCGGCCCGCCGAACCGAAAGTATCGTGGTGGCATGAACGTCCGCCCGGTTCATTGATGCCGTCCTCCCGCTCAACGGAACCCGCGAGAAGCCCGCCGCACGCCCCCGGTCCCGGTTGCGGCGGCACGACCCGTGCCCGTCCGACGCGTTGACCGTCGCCGTCGGAGCCAATTATAATCAGTTCGGATCGCGTAGGGCCAAACGGCACATCGCCTTTGGGTTTGTCTTGTGATTGGAGGGCGTGTTATGGGCGGCCCCTCGGCCCCAGAGGAAAACGTACTGAGCTGTCACGAGTGCGGTGCGAGCATCTACAAGGAGCATCTCGACAAGAAGCTCGCGGGGTTCCACTCCGGAAAACTTCTGTGCGTGCATTGCCTGAAGGAGAAGAAATCGCCCGTGAGCAAGCCGCCGGAGGAACCGCCGCCGGCCGCCGCGGCGGCCCCCACGAGCGCCGCGGACGATCTGCCCCCGCTCTCGCTGGTAGACGAACTCGAGCCCGCCGACGTGCCCGGGCAGAAAACCGCACACGGAACCGCTGTCGGAACACCCCCGCCGGCCGTGACGGAGGAACCCACCCGGTACACCCGGCCGCTCAATAAGACCGGCACGGGAGCCACGCGCTGCCGCACGTTTCACGCCAAGCTTTCGGACGAGGCCGTCCGGCACATGGACCAGCAGATCAACGAGTGGTGCGAGAGGAACCCCGACGTCGAGATCAAGTTCAGCACGTCCACGGTCGGCATCTGGACCGGCAAGCACGCCGAGCCGAATCTGATCGTCACGGTCTTCTACTGAGAGCTCAGCTCCTGGAGCAGCCTCACAGCGGCATCGACGAGCTTCTCGCCCGTGCCGCTCTGGACACGGGAATTGATGACCTCGTAACTCCCCTCGGTGAAGGCCTTCTTCGTCGGGATGTAGCCGATTCCGTCGTTCGCCAGCTCGATCACGAATGTGGTCTTGAACGGCGAGGCCTTCTGGATCGCCAGGCCCAGTTCCACGAAGATCTCGCTCGGCAGGGTAACGACCGCCACGTCCCGGCTGAGGCGGAACGCCTGCACCTCGAGCGCCAGCGTTGAGCCTTTGCGAGCCTTCAGATCCATGATCCGGCACGCCTCGACCTCCTTGAGGAACGGGACCTTGCCCGTACCGACCTGGGCGAGATTCTTCGCGGCCTCCGCCTCCTGCTCGGCGGTGTATCGATGCAGCGCTGCCTCCACGGTCGCGCCGGTCGCCCTGAGACGAGCGTCCGCCACCGGACGGAGCTTCGGAATCGCCGCGAGAACCGTCTCGCCCAGGGCGTTGCCGATCGCCCGGGCCGTCGGGCGATCCCTGCGGTTCACGTCGATGTGGGTGATGTCCCCGCACGTTCCGGAGCCGAAGACGCTGACGACGTCGCCGCCGAGCGCCGCGCGGAGCGTTTCCTGAAGATAGAAGGGATAGTCCGCCGAATACTCCGTGCCACCGGTCGTGTCGGGGTGCATGGCGAATACCGTGAGAACGGCGACGGGCCGCCGCTGGTGCCTGTCGCGAAACAGCAGCACGCCCACAGCGGGGTCGATCGGTCCGGCGGGTCCGACGATATCGGGATTCTGCTGGCCGGGGTTGAACCTCACGCTGCCGTCTTTCATGCGGTAGCGGCGGTTGAACGAGAGCGGCGGCGACGGAACCGCCGTACCGACGTCAATCTCCGCCGGCCGGGCCACAGCCTGGGCACGCGCGACGACGTCGGCGATCTTCTCAACGAGTGCGGCGGAATAGTCGATCGGTTCGTGCGGGTCGCGCCCCTCTTTCGCTATGGCCGTCTGATGGAAGTGTTCGCGCAGCGGTCCGAAGAACAGCGGCCCCGTATGCGTGTGCGTCGCCAGGATGGCGATGTTCGCCGCCGGGATTCCCGTCGTCTCGCTTGCCCGCCGCCGGGCCTCGCGAGAAACCCTCAGCGGAATGCCGATCAGGTCGCAGAACACCAGCGCAGCCCGATCGTCACCCTGCGCCAACACGATCGCCCTGGCCGCAAGCGGATCGTGCGTGCCGGTGCTGACGCGTTCGCTGAAGTACCCGGCCATCCGCCAGCCCTTCGGCGGCGTGATGTCCTCCGCCGCCACCCCGACGGACACGTCCGCCGCCCGCGCGAGACGGATGCCCGAAAGAGCCAGAATCGCCGCCGCCGCAATCCTCGTCCGCCGTCGCATGATTCACCGTGGGATGTCCACCGCCCGACCGGTTCGAGCGGACTCGTAGCACGCCGCCAGGATGATCTGGCTGCGCAGGCCCGCCTCCGCGCTGAACGCATACGAGGCGCCTTCCAGCAGCGCGCGGCTGAAGTCCTCGATCTCCGCGCGGTACGTGTTGACCGGTTCGGGTGCGATCGGGACGCCATCGCCGGTCGGGCGGCTCTGTTGGGCGTCATAGCCGGCTGCGTCGGCATCGAGGCAGGCCAGCATCCGTCCGGCCTGGCCCTGGCCGATCGTGCCGGAGGCCAGAATCGAACCCTTCGAGCCGTATAACTCCAGCACGTTCTTGCTGCTGTTGTCCGGAATGCAGAAGAACGTATCCACCGTGCCCAGGGCGCCGTTTTCAAAGAAGAGCATCGCCACGGCGCTGTCCTCGGACGCATAGGGGTGTACCGTGTTGTGGATAAAGCAGCTTACGCGCCGCACGGGCCCGAAGAACATTTCCAGCAGGTCGATGCAGTGGCCGCCCATGTCCATGAGCGACCCCCCGCCGCCCGTACGCGGATCCTGACGCCAGGCGCCCTCGATGGGGGGATACCAGCAGGAGAGCTGCGCCCGCGCGTACGTCGGCTGCCCGAGCTTCCCTTCCCGGATAAGCCGAAACGCCGCCTGATGCTGGCTCAGGAAGCGCATCATGAACGCCGTGCCGAGTTGCACGCCGGCCTGCCGGCACGCCGCGATCATTTTTCTCGCCTCGTCCACGGTCATGCCCAGAGGCTTCTCGCAGAGCACGTGCTTGCCAGCCGCCGCGCAGCGGAGAACATTCTCATAGTGCGCATTCGCGGGGGTGGCGACATAGACCGCGTCGATCCGCGCATTCAGAAGGTCGTCGATACTGTCACAGGGCCTCGTGCCGAACTGACCGGCCACCTCGCGGTTCACCTTGCGGTCGATGTCGTAAACCGCCACGAGATCCGCATTGTCGGCGGGGATGATGCCCTCGGGAATGGTCCGCCGCCGCGCGATCCCGCCCGAGCCCAGTACGCCCCATCTGATTCTCTCGGCCATGCTCAGTCCTCCACAGTGCTGAGTGCTGAGCGACGGACGACGCGAGTCCCGACTCAGCACCCGGAACTCAGCACTTCGCACTACGTATCACGTCCCGAACAACTGCGTCAGTTGCCGCAGAGCCGATTCGACAAGCGCCTCACCGCAGCCCGGCTGGTACATTGTCGCACCCGGCGTCGCCTCGTACCCGCCCTGTGCGTAGGCCTCGCGCGTCGGGATGTACCCGATCGCGTCGTTTGCCAGCTCGATCACGAGCGTGTGTTTCGCCGGCGACCGCCGCCGGATCTCCATGCCCAGCTCGCAGAAGACCTCCCCGGGCAGGCCGACGATTCCAAGCTCGCCCACGCGGGCGACCATGACCTCCACGGAATCGTCCGTCGCCTGCTCCGCGTACATCCTCAGTCTCGCGCGGGCGTAGTACTCCTCCGGCACGCCGTCGACCTGTCCGCGGGCGCCGGCGCGTTCGGCCTCCTCGATCACTGCCTCGCAGCGGCGGCGTTCGTCCTCGCTGATATGCAGACGCCGCAGCGCCACGCGCTCCTGCCGCACGAGAACGGTATCGCCTTTCAGGGACGCGCCTCCCGCGGCGGCTTCCTCCGCGCCGACGGCCAGCATGTATCCGACCCGCTCGGCCATCTTGTACCCGCGGCCCTGAAGCGGGTCGCGATAGTCGATGTGGTTGACGTTCCCGCACGGCCCGTTGACGAACAGCGTCACGAAGCCCGGGCCGTGCAGCCGGCACATCGCCTCGGCCAGGTAGCCGGGGTAATCCGCGGAGTACAACCAGTTGTCGCCGGCGAGAATGGCCGGGTGCAGCCCGAAGTTGACCACGCACGCCGTCGGCCGCCCCTCGCGATCGATCCGGAGCGTGCCGATATGGGGGTCGATCGGCCCCAGCGGCCCGACGACAAAGGACGGATCGAGACCTTCCCAGTTCATGTGCGTGGTACCATCGCGGCACCGCAGGCGACGGTTGAACGAGAGCCGGTCTTCGCTGCCGTGACCGACCAGCACGCCTGCCGGGCGCACGTCTTCCGCTGCGGCAACGACGGCCGTCGCGGCCTGCGTGAGGAACTCCTTGATGTCTGCGTCCGGCGACTTCGGCAGCGAACCGAGCATCATGGGCGCAGGACCGCTGTGCGTGTGTGTGGCGGCGATGAGGATGCTCTCGGGCGGCAGGCCGCACCGCGAGGCGACGGCCTCGCGCATCATAGCGACATTGCCGCGGTCCATCATGCAGATATCGACGGCCAGTATGGCAAAGCGCCCCCCGGCCGGGGACTCGAACACGACGGCCCTGGCGTAGAGAGGATCATGCACGCCCCGCGCGCCGTAGTCATCGCGGAAGTTGCCCATCAGCGGCAGAGCCGGCCTGGGCGTATAGTCAACCTGAGCGATGCCGACGAGAAGACCCGACATTCGACCCCCGAAGCCCGGATTCCGGGTTTCTTCCGTCATTCGCCATTCACTGGGAATAGTGCTGAATCACCTTCACGATCGCCGCGGCGATCTGCTTCATGTCCTCCTCGGTGTACGTCGGATACGCAAAGCAGGTGAAGGTGTGTTTCTCATGCCATCGCGCGTTGGGCACCTCCACCCGGCTCACGTCCACGCTCGCCGGGTCGGTGTATTCCTTCGAGGTGAACGGAAAGCCGGAGTTCCCGAAGCCGCGCTTCTCCGTAAAGGCCCGCTCCGTATGACATTGCGGCCAGAAGACCTTCCAGCACGGCGCGCCCTCGGCACCGGCCGCCTTCACGAACTGCATGATGTCGCACTTCATGTTCTCGATGTCGAGCGAGAACGCCATCGTGTACCAGCCGTTGCGTCGCTCGGGGGTATCGATCGGCATGTACTTGATCTGCGGCAGCTTGTGCAGCGCATCCATCAGGATCGCCGCGTTGCGGCGGCGCGCCGGCATGTTCCAGTTGTCCATCCGCTCCAGCTCCGCCAGGCCGATCGCAGACTGCATCTCCGTCATGCGGTAATTCCAGCCGACACGATTATGGATGTACGGCAGCTTCTGCTCGAGGGCCAGCAGGTTAAGCCGCTCCTTCACATCGTAGCCGTGGTCCCGGAAACTTCGAGCCTGCCAGGCCAGCTCCTCGTCGTCCGTTGTGACCATGCCGCCCTCGCCGCCCGTGGTGAACGTCTTGTTCTGGCAGAAGCTGCAGCCGGCAATGTGGCCGAGCGTACCGGTCTTGCGTCCCTTGTACGAGCCGCCGAAGGCCTCCGCGTTGTCCTCGATCACGAACAGGTTGTGCTTCTTCGCAAACGCATGGATCTTGTCCATGTCGCAGACGTTGCCGTACAGGTGTACGGGCATGATGGCCTTCGTCCGCTTCGTAACGAGCTTTTCCGCCGACTCGACGCTGATGCAGTGATCCTCCAGGTTCACGTCCGCAAAGCGCGGGATCGCCCCCGCCTGCACCACGGCGAAGCTTGTCGCGATAAACGTATAGCTCGGCACGATCACCTCGTCGCCCGGCCCGATCCCCAGCGCCGCAAGACTGACGTGCAGCGCCGCCGTGCCGGTGGCCACACTGATCGCGTACTTGCTGCCCTGCCACTCGGCGAACATCTTCTCGAACTCCATCCCTCTCGGACCGGTCCAGTAGTTCACCTTGCCCGAGCGGAGTACCTCTTCCACGGATCGAATGGCCTTCTCCGAGAACTGCGGCCACCCCACAAGCTTGTTGGTCACGGCCTTCGGGCCGCCGTCGATCGCCAGCTTTGTGCTCATGTTCAGCCTCCTCGTGAAACCTCTGCCCGTCCGCCGGTGCGTGTGCGTGACCGGTGCGGCCCGCCCCCCGGCTTCGTCCGTTCCGTTCGCTACAGCACGCGCAGGTGGAACCCCCCGTCCACGTTGAATACCTCCCCGGTGCTGAACGGGAAGTGCCCGGCTGCGATGGCCGCCACGGCCCGCGCCACATCCTCCGGCTTACCCATCCGCCGGATCGGCGTCAGCCCGTTGGCGAGCATCTTCTCATACTTCGCCCGGACCGGCTTGACCATCTCCGTGTCGATGATTCCCGGCCGGATCTCGTACACATGAATGCCGTGCTCGGCCAGCCGCGCCGCAAAGAGCGACGTCATCATCGAAAGGCCCGCCTTGCTGATGCAGTACTCGGCGCGGTTGAGGCTGGGCGCGTAGGCGCTGACGGACGAGATGTTGATGATCGCCGCCCGCGGAATCTTCTTCTCTGCAAGCTGGTTGATCATGATCTGCGCCGCCTGCTGCGTCAGGAAGAAAGGCCCCTTCAGGTTCGTATCCAGGACCCGGTCGAAGTTTTCCTCCGTCGTCTCGAGGATATCCAGCCGCTTCGGCGGCGCAATGCCGGCGTTGTTCACCACCAGGTCGATCCGCCCGAACGTTTCCAGGGTGAAGTCGAGCAGCGACTCCCGGTGCGCCGCGAAGGCAATGTCCGCCGGGCAGATCTCCGCGACGCCGCCGGCCTTCTCGATCTCGGCCCGCGTCGCCTCCGCGGCATCCAGGTTCGTATTGTAATTGATGAGCACCGCGTAACCGGTCTTGGCCAGCTCGATGCAGATGCTCCGGCCGATCCCTCGCGAGCCGCCCGTCACGAGCGCCACCGGGCTTGTCGTCATAACCCACCTCCTCCGCCCGACACACGGGCCGCAATCTTGCCGGATGCCCCCCGCACAATCAAGTTGCGGTCCCGCCGCAATCCCGTTTCGCGCCGCCCGCGCCGATGCCGTGCCGTCGTCCGCACCAGCGCCGCCGAGCGAATGCCGCACTATCGAACGATGACGGGGTCGCCAACCTTCGCGCCGAAGACTTCGGCCGCGTGCCCGCGGTTGACCGCGATTTCGAGCATCTGGGTGCTGCCGATCAGCGCGACCGGACTGCCGGCCTCGACGTCCCCGTAGGTCATGTGCAGGATGCCGATGGGCCGCTCGCCGAGCGAAACATTCAGACGGCCACGCCGCCCGGCAAGGCTGTTCACGTCGGCGACGGAGATGTTCGTAATCAGATTCCCGAAGTGATCGATGTAGAGCACTTCGCCCGTGAGCGAGACGGCATCGCGCCGCGGGGCAGGCAGCCCGAGGAACTGAAGATGGTCCGTCAGCGGCCCCAGGTCGCTGAGCCGGACGCCCGCCGTAATGTGGCTCGCGACCGGAGCCATCACATCCCTCCCGTGAAACGTACAACTCAGCGGCCCGCCGAAATACTTCCGGTTCTCCACGACACGCAGTTCCTGATACTGCCCGTCGCGGTGCACGAGGGAAATCACGCCGTTGTCCGGCGCCACCACGACCCGGTCGGTATAACGCCCGGCCAGGATCTTGCGGCTCGTGCCTACGCCGGGGTCCACCACGACCACGTGAACCGTCCCCGGTGGAAACCACGGCCAGATCTGCCGAAGCACGAATGCCGCCTGCACGATTCCGTGCGGAGCGATATCATGCGTAATGTCGACGATGGTCGCCTTCGGATTGATGGTGAGAATCACACCCTTCATGCATGCGACGTAGTGCTCCTCCGTGCCGAAGTCGCTCATCAGCGTAATGATCGCCATGCCCCACCCGGCCGATTCCGGCCTTGCTCCCGCCCGCCCGCGAGCCTGGCCGGCTTGCCATCCCGGCCCGTTCCAGCTTAGCCGAGCCGAAGCTTCGGAAGCAATGTCTTTGACCGCGCCCGCGCCCGACAGTAGAGTGCCCGCAGCATGGCTGACACGGACGTGATCTCGGCACGCGGTGCGGCGTCGCGGGTCGCGATAGTACTCCTGGCGGCCCTTGCCGTGCGTGCGTATCTGCTCTGCGCCATCCCGACGGTCAGCCGTGACGGCATCACATTCATCTGGTATGCGCAACAGCTCGGCAGATCCCCGCTCGAGGAAATCCGCCGTCAGAAGCAGCACCCGCTCTATCCCGCCGTGATCGCCGCGGTCCACGCCGCCCTCGATCGGGCCGATGCGGCCGCCAGCGATGACGTGCGCTCGTGGCTTATCGCCGGACACGTCGTGGCGCTTACGGCCAGTCTCGCCGTGATCCCGGCTGTCTATCTCCTGACTGCCGTGCTTCTGACTCGGCGGGCAGGCATTGTGGCGGCGGCATGCGCGGCGGTGCTGCCTGAGTTCTGCCGATACGGCGGGGACGTGCTTTCCGACAGCCTGCATCTGTTTCTGTACCTGCTGGCGCTTGCCATCGGGCTTACAGGCGTGCGGAGCCGCTCCGCCTGGCGGTTCCTCCTCGCGGGGCTCCTTTCGGGCCTCGCGTACCTGGTCCGTCCCGAAGGAGCTGAGGTGGCAATTGTGCTGGTCGCCGCAGTGCTGCTGGTGCGGCCCTGGCGCTGGCAAACCAAGGTCGCTCTCGCGGCGGCGTGCGTCGCAGGCTTGTTACTGACGGCAAGCCCCTACATGCTCGCCACGGGACGCATCGTGCAGAAGAAGTCGATCCGCCGGCTCATCGGAATCGAGGCGGCGGCGCCACGGGAACACGCTCCAGCCCGGACGTCCGGGTGTCCCGTTGATCGCGCCGGGATGCTGGCTTCTTCCGCCGTTGGCGGCGGCGTGGTTCGAGGCGCATGGTCCCTGACATGCGCTGCGGGCAAAACCCTGCTCAACTGGGTCCGCGCTCTTCGAGTCGTCTATCTGCTGCCCGCGGTGGTATGGTTTCTGTTGCAGCCCCGCCGCCCGCGTCTGGCCGGCGTCGCGTGGATCGCCGCGATGGCGTGGTGTCTGCACGCCGTTGTCTGTGTATTGCTGATTCACACCTTCAGCTATTGGGACCTGTTCAGCCTGCGGCACGTGCTGATTCTCGCCGCACTGACGCTGCCATGGACGGCAGCCGGGCTGATCCGGCTGGTCGACCTCGCAGCGGCGAGCAACGTCCGATGGCTCAATCGTCGCGTCGCGTGGATCCTTGCCGCCGCCCTGCTCATCGGTCCGACGCTGCCGTGGCTGCTTCGGGCCCCGAACCGCGAGTACATACATCTGCGGCGGGCGGGGGAATGGATCGCGGACCACTACGCCCGACCGCAATGCATCCTGACGGATCAGTGGCACGTCCCCTTCTATGCGCGGGCCCGCTTCTGTGAGCGCCATGTGGACGGCCAGACGATACGCTGGCCAGGTACGGCGGACGCGGCGGGCCTGGTGGAGTGGGTCCGCCGTGAGAAGCCGACGATCGTCGTTCTCGACGAGTCCCGTCTGCTCCGCCAGAACGCAGAGTTCTTCCGGCAGCTTGACCCGCTGATTGCGGCGGACGGCCTGCTCCAACTCGTGCACACGATCCGCGCGCGCGACTCCGGGCAGATGCGAGCCGCGCGGGTGTATGAAGTACGCCTCTGAAACCGCGCCCACCGGCTTGCCGCCTTGACGGCTTCGCCCGCCGCGCGTAGGGTTTACACTTTGCGCGGTCTGCCGCGTGGAACCGCCGATGCAGCCCGCACGACCGGCCGTTTGCGGGCGGGGTTCCGGAACCCGACAGGGGCGGGTGCGTCCTGCCCGCCCACGAAGCAGCGGGATGAACTGCGGGCCGCGGGATCGCGTAATGAGTAAACCATGAGCGATAGTTCGCCTGGGTTTCCGGAAAAGGAAGCTCGCCCGTCCGGGCGCGCCACGGACGGCATCCGCGAGACGCTCGAGTCTATCGTCGTCGCGTTCATCCTTGCCTTCGTGTTCCGCGCGTTCATTGTCGAGGCCTTCGTAATCCCGACGGGATCTATGGCGGCCACGCTGTACGGCGAACACGCCACGCATACCTGCACCGACTGCGGATGGCAGTACTCGTACGGCCGCATCCGGGATGAACGCGGCCGGCTCATCCCCGTGCAGCCCAACTCCACCTGCCCCAATTGCGGCTTCTCGGACAAGACGGCCTCGAGCGAATACGACCCGCCCGACGCCTGCGACCGTATTCTCGTCCTGAAGTGGCCCTTCGACATCGGCGGACGCTGGCTCGGGCCGAAGCGCTGGGAGGTCACCGTCTTCAAGGACCCGGCCGACGGCAAGACGAACTTCATCAAGCGTCTCATCGGCTGCCCGAACGAGGTGCTCGAACTCATCGACGGCGACGTGTACACGGCGCCCGTCTCCCGGCTGCCCAAGGCGCTGCTGGAGAAGCTCGACCGCATCCGCCACCTCAATTATCAGCGCATGCAGATCCAGAGCCGCGCCGATCAGTTGGAATACGACGACGCCCAGACCGTCAGAGACCGCACTGAGGTCAATCGGGAGATTGCTGCCCTTCAGCGGGAAGTCGTCCCGGCGCTCGATCCGTACCTGCGCATCCAGCGGAAAACGTCCGACCTCACCCGGGCGCAGCGGTCCTTGTGGTTTGTCGTTTTCGATCAGGATTATCTGCCCACCCGGGAGCGCGACGTCGGCTGGGCCGCGTATCCACCGGGAACGCCGACGGCCTGGGACGCCTCCGGCCGCACCATACGCTTCAAGGGCCTCGACCGGCCGTCCGAGGCTATTCGCCTGGTCGGAAAGGCGGCCTACGACTGCTACGCGTACAACTTCGACGGCGACCGGCCACGCAACCGCCCCCCGGATGTCGTCGCGGATCGGCGGCTCCGCTGCCTCTTCACCCCGCTGGCGGGCACTGGGCGTTTCCGGCTGCGTCTGACCAAGTACTTCGACGAGTTCCTTGCGGAGCTTGATCCCGCCGCAGGCACGGCAACGCTGACCATGACCTCCCGTCCCACGAATTCAAAGCCCCGGAGCACGCTGATCGGGTCGAGGCCCGTCTCTCTGCCATACGGCAAGCCGGTCGCGGTGGAACTCATCAATGTCGATTACCGCGTGTCGTTGCGAATAAACGATCAGGAGATTCTGGCAACCACCGACACCGTCTACCATCCTGACGTGACGTGGCTGCGCAACCGCCCCGCCTCCTTCTCCGATGAGGATGCCAACGCACCCGTTGCGGAATTGTCGGCCGACCATCTCGATCTCGAATTGCAGCATCTGGTATTGGAACGGGACGTGTATTACACAAACCCCAGCCTGTGTACGGACATGGGCAGCCGTGATGTCCCCGGCCGACGCAACCCCTTCTGCGGCGACGGCGCGGGGCAGGCCCGCGGCAGCAGTCTGGCCAGTCCGGGATGGGGCACGGAGGGAAACCCGATCCTGCTCCGCGACAAGGAGTACTTCATGCTGGGCGACAACAGCCCACAGAGCAAGGACTCTCGCTTGTGGTGGGAGATCGGACCCCACCTGCTCTGCCGGGGCGAGGAGTATCAGATCGGCACCGTGCCGGAAGATCAGCTTATCGGCCGCGCGTTCTTCGTCTATTGGCCCAGCGGGTTTCGCCCCGCCTGGGCCATGCGCATCGCGCTCGTGCCGAACGTGGGGGAGATGCGCTGGATTCGCTGAGCCGCCCGCGCCGGCTTGCATGTGGGTGGACTTTCGGCGAGGTTATTCACAAACCCGTCCGTCGGGGCGCTGCGTCCAACAGGCTCGCGACGGCGACGGGTAACCGTCACCAGGATCCAGTCGAGGTGGCGGCTGAGGACTGCGAGTGGTGGAGTACCTCTAACGCTTTAATCGACAGTAGATTATGTCAATGCGACATAACGGGTGGGCACTTCCGGCTCTCGTCTACTGGGCGTTCACGGCTACAGTGCGGTGCACGGCCGTCAGGGCTCGCTCCGAAATACGGCGAAACGGCTGTTCACAACTTGTCCACGGAGCCATGCGAAGACTGTGAGTGAAGCGACTATCAACAACGGACAGGTCCTGTTGGAAACTCAGGGTCTGGTGAAGCGGTACGGCGGGCGAACCGTCGTCGATCACGTCAGCTTCACGGTTTCCGCAGGCGAGATCGTCGGCCTGCTGGGGCGCAACGGAGCCGGCAAGACCACCAGCTTCCGCATGACCATCGGCATGATCGACCCGAACGACGGGCGCGTCTTCTTCCGGGGCGAAGACATCACGGGCCTGCCGATGTACAAGCGGGCCCAGCGCGGGATGGGCTACCTTTCCCAGGAGCCGAGCGTCTTTCAGCGGCTCACGGTGGAGCAGAATCTCCTGGCGATTCTGGAAACGATCAAGACGTATGGCCGGCGCGAGCGCAAGCTCCGTGC
Organism: uncultured Planctomycetales bacterium; assembly: GCA_964569765.1. Taxonomy (GTDB): domain Bacteria; phylum Planctomycetota; class Phycisphaerae; order UBA1845; family PWPN01; genus CAZMVY01. The sequence continues at coordinate 14,551 of CAZMVY010000006.1, read as the reverse complement.
CGAGGCCCTGATGAAGCAGTTCGGAATCTTCCACCTCCGCGACCAGCAGGCGCGCACGCTCTCCGGTGGTGAGCGACGAAAACTCGAGATCGCCCGGGCCATGGTCACCAACCCCCTGCTCATGCTGCTGGATGAGCCTTTCAGCGGCGTGGATCCCATCGCCGTGGAGGAGCTCCAGCGGGAGATCCGCCGCCTGCGGCAGGAGCACGGAATCGCCATCCTCCTTACCGACCACAATGTGCGGGAGACTTTGTCCGTCACCGACCGGAGCTACATCATCTTCGAGGGGCGCGTCCTCAAACAGGGCGCGCCGCGCGACCTGATCAACGATCCCCAGGTCCGCAAGACCTATCTGGGCAGCACGTTCCGCGGCGACGAGTTCGACGAATCCTGAATCTGAACGCAAACCGGAAGCGAGCGTCCCGCGGAACGCGAACAAGCCTCTCCCGATTCTCTGTTTTTCCGATTCGTGCTTTCTGATCTGCCGTCACGCCAGCAGTTCGTACATGACGAGCAACCCCACGCCCACTGCGTACATGCCCACTACGATCGTCACCCAGAGGATCAGGCTCGCCAGCGGAATCTCCCGCACGCGGGCACACCGGGTCGTCTTGTAGACAATAGCGATGGCCAGGCAAAGCGGCAACAGCAACAGCGTCCGCAGCGCACCCGGCAGCGGCGGGGGGTTCAGGAAGATCGTGGCAAGGCTTGCGATCATGTCCCGCTCCCCGGCGGCGGTCCCCGCCTGGCCGGCACGGGAACAGCGAGCCTCTCGCTGCGAGAGAGAACGTCGAAGATCGCCAGCACGTTCAATAACCCCGCGACCCCGGTGTAGACCACGGCAAGGTCGTCCGACGGATAGTACGCTGCGTAGGGCGAATACTCGTACGCCGGCCTGTCGTCGATCCGCCTGGACCACGCCATAGCGGCCAGCGCATGCGAGCCGGTGCAGATCTGCGCGAGAAACCACGCCTGCCGTTCCTGCGGCTGGATCGTCGTCTTGACGCCCCCGATCGCAACGCCGCCCCAGAACGTCGAACCGATCACTGCCAGAAGGATCAGTCCGCGCGCCCGCTCTCCGATGTAGAGGTGGCCGAGCCCCGGCAGGATCCACGCAAGGACGGCGGCCGCCGCAGCGCCGGCGGGCGATCTTCCTGCAACGGTCTTCCGGGGTGGAGCCAAAACGGAGTCCCTCAAACCGGGCAGGACGGACCTCTGTCGCAACAGCCGCGGCATGCGCCGGCAGCGGGAACGGAACAGGGCGGCACGGCACCGGACTGGGCGGAGAACACACTGAGCTTTCGCTCGACATCCTCGCTGCCACACGACGGGCATCGCGCCTTGTCAGTCTTCGCGCGATGAAGGTGCTCGAACGGAAGCTTGCACTGGCGACACTCGTACTCGTAAACGGGCATACTCGTCAGACTCCTATGCCGGCGGCAGTATAGGCGACCGGGAGCGGCGACGCAACATTGCAAGCGCGCCCGCCCGGGCCTATGATATCCCCGTTCGGTTCCTGCCGGGCGGAAGCGGTCGCGCCCGGATTCATCCACAGGCGGTCGGGCCGGCGAGTCAGAACCATGAGCGTTGCAGCCCACGATACGACGATGTCCGAAATCGGCGGGGCCGTGCGCGGGCCGGACGGGATCGCCCGGCCGGAGCCGCCGCGGGAGCTGCCTGCCCTCGCGAAGCGGGTGCTGATCATCGGTCTGGACGGCGCCACGTTCGATGTGCTCACGCCGCTCGTCGAGGCCGGGCGCATGCCGCACCTCCGGCACCTGATCGAAACGGGCACGTCGGGCATTCTCGATTCCACGAAGCCGCCGATCACGCCCGCCGCGTGGACCACGTTCATGACCGGCAAGGGCCCGGGGCGGCACGGGATCGTGGACTTCGAAAAATACGACATCGCCTCGAACCGCCTCACGTTCAACAGTACCTTCGAGATCCGCGAGAAGACGATCTGGGACATCCTCAGCGAGAAGCGATTCCGCGTCGGGTCGATCAGCCTGCCGATGACGTACCCGCCCAAGCGGGTCAACGGGTTTCTGATCTCCGGCTTCGAAACGCCCAGCACGGACGCCGACTTCACCTACCCCCGCGAACTCAAGCACGAGATCCTCCGCCGCTGGCCCGACTACTCCTACCGTTCCGACTGGCAGCGCCGGGCCTTCGGCGGCGACGCGATCTTCGACCGCAACATGCGCTACATCGAGCGCAGCTTCGAGCAGGGCTGCGAGATGACCGAGTATTGCGGCGAGCGCTTCGGCTGGGACGTGATGATGGTCCTCTTCAAACTCGTGGACAACCTCCAGCACAAGGCCTGGCGCTATCTGGATCCGAAGACCCGCGGCAACCATCCCGTTCGGACCGAGCGATGCATCCGCTGCTTCGAGGTGCTCGACGCCGCGCTTAAACGGCTCAGCGCCTATGCCGAACGGTACGGCGCCACGACGATCATCATGTCCGACCACGGACACGGCAGCCTCGACGGCAAGGCGCAGCCGAACCTGCTGCTCAAGAACTGGGGCTACCTGACGCTCCGCGACACTCTCACCCGCGCCCGGACGCGGGGCGCCTACCTGCTGCAGCGGCTGGCCGGCAAGAAGAACGGTCGCTTCGTGGACAACGGCATCGAACGCGAGCTGGCCGTGGACTGGTCGCGAACGCAGGCCTGCGTCATGCACGCGGGCATCTACGGCTTCCTCTACCTCAATCTCGCGGGGCGACAGCCCGGCGGCATCGTCCCGCCGGAACGGTACGAATCCCTGCGCGACGAGATCCGCGAGAAACTCCTCGCCGCGAAAGTCCGCGATCCCAACGGCAACGAGATCCCGATCTTCCCGGAGGTACACAAGACGGAAGAGCTCTACAACTGCCGCCGCGACGATCAGCCGTGGCTTCCCGACCTGCTGCTCGTGCCGCAGGCCGGCTTCGCCGTCGTCCGCAAGATCCGCGGTCACCAGCCCGTCCGCTGGTGTTCGGACACCCGTATGGAGGGCACGCACCGTGTCGAAGGCGTGCTCGTCGTCAACGGCCCGCACATTCAACGCGGTAAAACCGTTCGCGCGAACATCGCGGACATCACACCGACCATCCTCGCCAGCATGGGCCTGCGGGTTCCCATCGACATGGAGGGGCGGATCCTCGAAGAGCTCTTCGACACACCCCCGTCGATCGAGTTCGAGCCGCCGCAGGCCGCCGACCGCAGCCAGCTCGGCAAAGAGGTCTACACCGAGGAAGACAAAGAAGTCCTCACCCGGCGCCTCAGCGATCTGGGTTACCTCGATTGATCGCCGCGTTCCGCAGACGCGATACGCGGGATCGCCCCCTTACCGGCCCTCGTCCAGTTGACGCAGGTAACGGAAGTCGAAGATGCCCGTATTGTGGCCGTCGGACCATGTGATCTGAATCGCATAGTTGCCGACCAGGCCGCCATCGACGGCCCTGATCGATCCGACCGCGCTCGGCGACAGAACGGGCAACGCGGTCTTCCCGTCATGCCCGCGCTCCGTACGGCACACCGCGCACGGACAGTTGGCCCGGAGATACGCCAGGGGGTAGACACTCACCCGGCCGTCGGCCCAGGTGATCCGCAACTCCTGCTCCTTGAGCCGGAGCCGGACATCGGCAGGGGTACTGAAATCGGCACTCGACACTCGGAACCCCGTCCAGAACGTACGCCGCTCACTTCGGCTGCGAGGCCGGGACCGCCGGCACACCGGCGCCCGGCACCGGCGAGACAGACCGACCCTGCTTGAGCATCTCAAGGAATCGCACGGGCGGCGCACCCGGCGGGGCCTTGGCCGCCGCCTTCGCCAGATCATCGAGGCCCGGCAGCGCGTAGCCGCTGTAGTACTCCAGGTAACCCAGCAGAAACCGCAGACGGTAATCCTCGTTCTGTTTCAGGATCCGTTCGAGATCCGCGCGCCGGGCCTCCAGAAGCTGCGGATTCGGTATAAAGGCATTCAGATCGATGCGGAAGTACGCGATGCCCGGAAAGGTGTCGATCGCCCGGCTCAGGAGATTTGCCGCGCTAAGGTACTCGCCGGCCGCAACGAGGGCCTGCGACCGCCCGAGCATGGGCAACGGGCTGTCCGGGTCGATCCGCGCCGCCATGGCATACAGGTCGGCAGCGCGATAGTAATTGGCGCTCTGCATGTCCGCCTCCGCTCGGCGGAGATACTCATTTGCCGCCGTCGGCGACGTACCCGTGAACGACGTCAACGGTCTTGTGAGGTACTCGCGCGCCCACGCCGCAGCGACGGCCGGCACCCGGCCACCCGCGACCGCCGGTGCCGCCTCCGGCCCGAGGCCGAGAAGCTGCTCGCGCACGGCCTGTGTCACGGCGGCCATATCCCGGAAGCGATCGCGGCCGGCCCACTCCGGGGCCGCACTGGGCGGCACCGCAGACGGAGCCGCCGCCATGGACTGCTGCGCTGCCGAAAGCGAGGTTTCCCGTCCCGCGGACAATGGGGGTTGCCCTGCCCGCATCCGCGCTTCGACACCGTAATCGGGCGATTCCGTCACCTGCACCGGCCCCCTGCCGAGTACACGGTCCAGCGGCGACTGAATCGCGCCGGGCTGTTCCACCTCCAGCGGGGGCCGTACGCTGCGGCCCGCGCCGGGCATCGCCTGCGCGGACTCGGACCACTCGCGAAGCTGCGAGACCGGCACATCGTACGTGCGCCCGAAGAGCGGACTGGCCAGAAGCCGTTCATTGAACCGCATCGTCCCGCCGAGGCTCGTTCCCACGGGAAGCACGCGCTGAATGCCCGGCTCCACCGCCAGGCCCGTACCGCCGGGCGGCTGTCCCAGCATGAGTTCATAGGTAACCGGGTTGCGGGCGACGGGAGCAAAGAGCTGTTCACGCGGGTACTCGAAGGGGCTCCGAGGAGTGGCCGTGCCCGGCACGTTCAGGCGGCGCTCGATGCCGCCCGCATCCGTCACGGTCCTGGACGGATCGAAGTACAGATAAGGCTGATAGTTCGAAACCCCCTGCTGCAAGGCCCCCACGCTCATCGACTGCGCGTTGAAACTCGACAAACCCGAGGACGGCAGGTCGATGAAGAACTGGCTTGAATCGCGAATCGGCGAGAAGCCCCGGAAGGCCGCCCCCCGGCCGACGTTGCCGGTCATCATGGCGTTCGCGCGATTGATCGGCGGCGGCGGGGCCGCGAAGTTGATGCCTCCGGAGCCGACCATCGGATTGGCATCGAGGGCATTGCCGCCCTGGATCTGACGGGTCTGGCCCCACGCGCCGGAAACCGACAGCCAGAGGATCACGACCGCGGCCGAACGGCAAAGACCACCATGCGAGCGGATCATAGGGTCACCCGACTCTTTATCGTCATACCGACGGACCTGCTGCAACACCCGTGCCTACACCACGATTATATACCCCTGCGTCCACGGCGGACCGTACAAATCCCGGAGCCGCAACGCCGCAAGCTTCGACTACAGGTTCCGGGATCGCCCGGAACAGCCGGCCATCCCGAGCGAAGGAGTGATCCCGCACGCGGCTTGCGCCGAAGCGAACGGGCAACGGCCGCGGAATCGCGGTTCTCAACCTGGTTCGGGGGCCTCATCCGGAAATCGGATATCAACCACCTGCAGCTCCACGGCGCGGCGGCCGGCGAATTCGTTGATGATCGGCTCAAAGGCGAGGCGCGCCCGGCGGGCGCCCGCGAGCGCCTGGGCCATGTGTCCCTGGCGAAACGCGATGGCGCGGCGGATGCACTGGCCTTCGCGGACCGTGAACTGGAGGTGCTCGCCGTCGCGTCCCACGGGGCGCGGGGAGCCGACCAGATCAACCCAGCCCGTCGCGAACTTCGGTTGGGGGTTGCCCACGCCGAACGGCCCCAGGCTCCGCACGGCCTCGACGACCGGTTCGGTCAGTTCGGCCAGAGAAGCCTCGGCATCCAGATGCAGGGCCGGCCGCAGGTCGGCCGCGGTCAACGTCTGATTCGCCCGTCGAATGAACGCCTCGGTGAATGCGGCGACCCGGTCCGCCGCGATCCGCAGGCCCGCGGCCATTGCATGCCCGCCGAAGCTCGCGAGGTGTTCGCGGCACTCGAACAGCGCCCGGTGGAGATCGAAGTGTTGCACGCTCCGCCCGCTGCCCTGGCCCGCGCCGTTCTCCAGCGCGATCATCACCGTGGGTCTTCCGAATCGCTCCACGAGCCGCGAGGCAACGATGCCGATCACGCCGGCGTGCCATTTCTCGCAGGCGAGCACGATGCCGCGGCAGCCGTCGCTGTCCATCCGGGCCTCGGCGACCATCTCGCAGGCCTGATTGAAGATGCTCCGCTCGAGCTGCTGGCGGCTGCGGTTCTGCGCGTCGAGATAAATCGCGATCTCCCGCGCCCGTTCCGGCGTGGCCCGCGTCAAGAGCTCGACGGCGAGGCGCGCATGGCCCATCCGACCGGCGGCGTTCAGGCGCGGCGCCAGAAGGAAGCCCACATGGTAACTGTCCAGACGGGCGCCCTTCAGGTTCGCCGAGTCGATCAGGGCGATGATCCCCGGAAGCTTCGACGCCGCCAGCCCCGGCAGGCCGTGCCGCGCGAAGATGCGGTTCTCGTCCAGCAGCGGCACCACGTCGGCAATCGTACCCAGCGCAACCAGCCCCGTGGCCTCCACCAGCACCTCTCGCAGCTCCGCACAAACCCGCGTCGTGCCCGAGCCGCACTGCCCGAGCGCCCATGCCAGCTTGAACGCCACGCCCGCCCCGCACGTGTCCCGCGCCGGATTCCCTTCGCCAATCGCCGGATGCACGATCGCATCGGCCTCCGGTAACTCCTCGCCCGGGGCATGGTGATCCGTGATGATCAGCCGCACGTTCCGCCGCCGGGCGAGCTTCGCCTCCTCCACCGCCGTGATTCCGCAGTCTACCGTGACGAGGACCTGTGCCCCCTCGGCGGCAAGCCTGGCCACCGCGTCCGCATTCAGGCCGTACCCCTCCTCCAGACGGTGCGGCACGTAAAAATCCACGTCGGCCCCGAGTGTCCGCAGCGCGTGCCACAGGATGGCCGTCCCCGTGATTCCATCCACATCGTAGTCGCCGTAGATCACGATGCGCTGTCGGTCGCGCACGGCGTCGCTCAGAATCCGGGCCGCCTGTACGGCTCCGGGCATCTGCTCCGGGGGGTAAAGCTCCTGGAGGCGCGGATGGAGGTACCGCCTCGCGGCAGCGGGATCATCGATTCCGCGGTTGTGGAGAAGCTGGGCGATCAACGGCGAAGTGTCGAACCGGGCGGCGGCCTCCTTCCGCCGGGGCCAGGCCGGCGCGATGACCCATTCCTTGCTCATCCGACGCTCCGCGAGCCGTGCCTTGAAAGCGACGCGGATCTTGCCGTGGCGCGAGCGCGCCCTCCCTGGCGCTTCGGGCTCATGCGGTTCACGCGCCTCGATGGTGCCCGCATCGCGGGGTAGATTATACTGTCGCGGGTGAACGCGAAACAGTGCGGACCGTTTCGCGCCGTGGCGTCGCTCGTGCGCCTCACACAGAGAACAGGATATGAAGACGCCTTCCGGCAACCCAGGTGAGGCCCTCCGCCGCTCCGGGGCTCCCGGCTGGATCCTCCTGATCGCCGCCCTCATCGGTGTGCGGTTCCTGCACCTGCGCCCCGTGCTCGACGGGCCGCACCAGTGGCGCCAGGCCGATACCGCCTTCTGTGCCCTCGCCTTCTACCGTTACGACTTCAACATCCTGCACCCGTCGGTCTGCTGGCGGGGCGATTACCGTCTCTGCGCCCTGGAGTTTCCCATCCACGAGTTTCTCACGGCCGCCCTTTACAGGGTCTTCGGCCCGCACCTCATCATCGCCCGGCTGGTCACGCTGGCGTTCTTCGTCGGGTCCGTGTGGTATCTCTACCGCGTGGTCCGGCACATCGCGGGGGAACGCCCGGCATGGATCGCCACCGCGCTCTATTGCGCGTTCCCGCTCGGGGTCGTCTATTCGCGGGCCGTCCACATCGATTTTTCGGCCGTGTTCTTCGCGCACGCGACCCTCTATTACCTGCTGCGCACGTGCGACAGGCCGGGGCTCCTCGATCCGGCTCTGGCAACCGTCGTCGGCGTCTTCGCGTGGATCGTGAAGGTTCCCTATGTGTTCTACCTCTACCTGCCGCTTGCGTATTACGCGCTGCGCCTGCCGTGGGATGCACGCAGACTCCTGCGTCTGACGGTACCCACGCTCCTCGCGCTGCTCGCGTTTCTCGCGTGGCGGGACTACTCGTACCGTATCAACGCGGGCGTACCCGACTGGCCGTACGTGGACCGGATGGTGAACCTCGGCGAATGGTATTTCGGGCCGCTGCGGCAGCGCGTACGCAGTGCGAACTGGACCCTGATCGGCCGCCGGCTGTACGAGGAGGTGTTCTGCCGCTACGGATTGATCCTTCTGGCGGCGGGAATTGTCGGCGTGACGCTCGCGCCGCGGCTGCAGCGGTGGTTCTGGTGGTCCTGGGCGGGCGGGCTGGCCGTCTACCTGCTGATCTTCTTCAACCTCAACCGCGTGCACGACTATTACCAGATCCCGTTTCTGGCCGTCTCGGCGGTGTTTCTTGCATCGGGCATCGTGTGGCTCGAGGACAAACTCCGCGAGAGGGTGCCGCCGGGGAACAAGGCCGTCCGAGCGGGTACAAACACGGCGGTCGTCGCGATCGCTGGCGCCCTCGCATGGTCGAGCGAGAGCGTGCCGGGCGCATACCGGGTGGATGAACTGCTCCAGAGAGCCGGCGCGATCGTTCGGGCAGGAACGCCGGAGAACGCACTGGTAATCACGTCCGTCCACGGCCAGACGGCCACGAACATGCCGTTGCTCCTGTATGCCGGCGACCGCATGGGGTGGTCGCTTCCGGCCGAGCGTGTACTCGAACCCGGCGTGCTCGATGCCTATAAGCGCGCCGGAGCGGCGTACTGGGTCTTGGTCATGCCGCAACCCGTCCCCAGGCCGCTCGTCGCCGAGTTCGGACTTCCCGAGCCGTACACGGAGCACGTCGGCCACAACTGGTGGATACACCTCTTCCGCTTCCGCGACGACGTACCTCTGCCCCCGCCCGACGGCCGGAGCGATGCACCGAAGCGATGAGCAACCGACGCCGGCGCGAGACGGCCGCTATCCGAGAATCCTGAGGTTCGCCTCCACGCCGGCGAGTTGCGTGCGCAGGTCGGCCAGCCGGACGCGCTCGCGTTCGACGACCTCCGGCTTGGCGCGGCCGACGAAGCTCTCGTTCGAAAGCTTTTTCTCCGTCGCCGCAATCTGCGCGACGAGCTGTTCGCGCTGCTTCGCAAGGCGCATCCGCTCCTGCCCCACGTCCACCACGCCGCAGACGTACACTTCCGCATCCCGGACGACGGCCGTCGCCGCATCGGCGGGCCGCACGACCTGTGCCGAGATCTCGAGCGAATCGAGCATCGCCATGTGCGCGATCAGCCGGTCCATGCGGACGAGCGATCGGGCCGACTCGCCGGAGGCACGGATACGGACCGGCACCCTTCGACCCGGCGGAACGTTGTACTTGTTGCGGATGTCGCGAATGCCCCGGATCACGTCCCGAAGCAGGTCAAACTGCGATTCGAGCGCGTCGTCCTGCCACGCCGGCTGCGCCGTCGGCCACGGCGCATGGATTACCAGTGCGGGACTGCGCAGGGGCTTGTCAATCCCCCGCACCGGCACCTGGGCGTTGAGCCGCTCCCAGATCGCCTCGGTGATGAAGGGGACGAACGGATGCAGCAGGCGCAACACCTGGTCCACGGCGAACGCCAGCCCCTGCCGCGCGGCCTCGCCGGTCGTCGCTCCGCCGCTACGTCGCTCCGTCCCCTGCTCCCGCATCCGCGGCTTGATCAGCTCCAGATACCAGTCGCACAACTCCGACCAGAAGAAGTCCCGCGCCGCTCCGATCGCCGCCGACGGGTTGTACTCCTCCAGCGCGTGCTGCACCGCCGCAATCGCCTTCGAGAGCCGCGAGAGGATCCAGCGGTCCTCGTCCGCCAGTTCCCCGATCTTGCGGGGCTCGAAGCTGGCGTCGTGCAGATTCATCAGCGCGAACCGCGCCGCGTTCCAGAGCTTGTTGCAGAAGTGCTGCCCGACCTCGAACCGCTCGCTGACCAGCTTGGCCGCCGGCACATCCGGCATGGTCCCGAGCACGTCGAACTCCTTGCCCGTCTTCGGGCAAAGGTATGTGAACTTTCCGCGCCCGTGTCGGGCCGTCGCCAGGTCGACCAGCTCCCCTGTATATGGCGAGACCGCCTGCACCGGGAGCCGGATGTCCTGTGTGCCCGTCTGCATCTCGCACAGCACGTACCGCATCGCATCCGCGCCGTACTTCTCGATGATGTCCACGGGGTCGATGCCGTTGCCCTTGGACTTGCTCATCCGCTCGCCCTTGCCGTCCTGGATGTTCGCGTGGATAAAGACATCGGTAAACGGCACGTCACCGAGGTTGTACAGCCCCGTCAGCACCATTCGCGCGACCCACAACGTGATGATGTCGCGCCCCGTCACAAGGCACGAGCCGGGATAGTAGTAGCTCAGGCAGTCGGGCCGGCCCTCCGCGCCCCCGAGCGGCGCCTGCCCGGGCTCGATCTCGGCCGTCATGGGATCCGGCCAGCCGAGCGTGCTGTGCGGCCAGATCGCGCTGCTGAACCACGTATCGAGCACGTCGGGGTCCTGCACGAATCCGGATTGCTCCAGTCGCCGCGCGACGGCCTCTTCGGCCCGCGAATCGAGCAGACAGACGAGAACCTCCACGCTCTGGGAACCGCTTCCGCGCAGGAAGAAGACAGACGCCTCGTCGAGTTCCGTCTGTGTACCGTCCGGCAGGAGAACGCGAATCGCCACGTCGGAACGATCGGACACCTGCCGCAGAAGCGGCCCGACGGCGGCAAGGGCCTCGCGGTCGAACGTCCCAGCCCAGATCGGGATCCGGTGCCCCCACCACAATTGCCGGCTGATACACCAGTCGCGCTTCTCCGCCAGCCAGTTCAGATACGTACTGGCGTACCGATCGCCGTCGGGATGGAACCTCGTCTTGCGGCCGGTAGGAGAGCGCCACTCGCCCTGAACGGCGTCGATCGCCGCCTGGGCCAGCCCGGGGGCGACGAACTGCTTCGGCGTACCCCGTCCGCAGACGATACCGCCCTCGATGTCGCCCATCTTCACGAACCATTGCTTGGAGAGATACGGCTCGATCGGCGTCTTGGAGCGATCCGAGTGGCCGATCTCCGTCGGCCGGTCCTCGATCGCCTCAAGCAACCCGCGGGCCTGCAGGTCGGCCACGACCTTCTCCCGCGCCGCGAACCGGTCCATGCCCCTGTACGCCCCGGCGTTTTCGTTGAGCGTGCCGTCGGGGTTCAGGATATTGATGATGTCGATTTCGTTCTCGTGACGCCGCCACACGTCGTAGTCGTTCGGGTCGTGGGCCGGCGTGATCTTCACGCATCCGCTCCCCAGCTCCGGCCGCGCCCACACGTCGCAGATCAGCGGAATCGGCCGATCCTGGAGCGGCAGGAGCACCTTGCGGCCCGCGCGGGCCATTTCCGCGAGCCGGATCAGCGTCGGCAGGTGCGTCTCGCGCCGCTTCTCCATCGCTTCGAGTTCCGCCTGGATCGCCTCCCGCTCCTTCTGCGGGGCAGCGCTCAGCTTCGCCCGCGCCGCCTCGATCGCCTCCTCCCGCGCCGCCGCCGGGTCCGGATGGCACGCCACCGCCGTATCGCCCAGCATCGTCTCCGGCCGCGTCGTCGCCACGGTCACATGGTCGGGCTCGCCGGGCTGCGGGTCCATGACCGGATACCGGAGGTGCCAGAAATGTCCCTGCACGGTCTCGTGCACGATCTCGTCGTCGGAGACGGCCGTCTGCAGGAGGCAATCCCAATTCACGAGGCGGTTGCCGCGATAGATCAGCCCGTCGCGGAACATCCGGAAGAACGTGTGCCGCACCGCCCGGGCGCACACGGCGTCCATCGTGAAGCGCTGGCGGTCCCAGTCGCACGAGCAGCCCATGATCTGCTGCTGCTTGACGATCCGCTGCTGGTACTGGTCTTTCCATTCCCAGATGCGCCGGACGAGCGCCTCGCGTCCGATGTCGTGCCGCGTCTTGCCCTCCAGCTCGAAGAGCCGCTTCTCGACGACCGCCTGCGTCGCGATGCCGGCGTGATCCGTCCCCGGCATCCAGAGCGTGTTGTCGCCCATCATGCGATGCCACCGCGTCAGCAGATCCTGCATCACGTTGTCCATCGCATGGCCCATGTGCAGCGCGCCCGTGACGTTCGGCAGCGGCATCATGATGACGTACCGTTGTTCCCGCTCGTCGGGGATCGCCGCGAAAGCCTTGGCCGTCAGCCAGCGCTGGTAGATGACCGGCTCGATGGACGCCGGGGCGTATTGCTTGGGCAGTTCGTTTTCCATGTCGAGATCGCGCACCTTTGCAGGCAAAGAGCAGATACAGGCTCGCCGGCCCAACCGCCGGCAAACGCAAACCCCACAATGTCGTTTCGCCGCCCCGCCAAGTCAAGCGGATTCGTTTGACCCGCGCGAATGGGGTCCGTGACGAATTCAGCGGGTTGATTCTTTCCCCGAAGGGGCACAGGATCGTTGCCACGGGTGGAGCGCGGCGGAACCCGTGGTTGTCGGCCGCATGATAGAAGTCGCCCCGGCAGGGGCGAGGGAGGCCCCCCCCCACCACCGGGCACAGGCGAACGCATCAGTTTTGTCACGCACTCGCGCGAATGGCAAATGGCAGGTCCGCTGTCCCGCATCTTCTCCGCGGACAGGATCGGCCCCGGCGACGGTAATCACATTCGAAGCCGGGCGATCAGCGGGAAATGGTCGGAGGGGTATCGGCCGTCACGATGATCGCGGAGGATGGCGGCGTCCAGCACGGTCACGTCCGCCGGAACGAGGATATAGTCGATCTTCTCGCCCGTCCGCGTCCCGTGGAAGCCATTGAAGGTACCGACGACCCTGGCGTCCGGATGAATCACGCGGAAGCTGTCGCGTAACCTCGGCGAGGCGACGACCGCGGCCGGAGCCGTGCTCGCGCGGGGGATCTCGCCCTTGAGGTAACGAACGGCGCGATTCGATTCGCCGGCGTTAAAGTCGCCCGTGACGATGGCGCAATCGGGATGCGCCCGCTGCCGCACCCGCTCGGCCAACAGTTCGACGCTCCGCTCGCGCGACGGCTGCGATTCGTGATCGAGGTGCACGTTGTACATGTAGAATGCCCGGCCCGACCTCCTGTCGATGAACCGACCCCACGTGCACAGGCGCGTGATGCGATTACCCCAATGTTTCGACCCCGGCACCTCCGGCGTGTCTGAGAACCAGAAGTTTCCGTGCTCATCCAGTCGAAGGCGGTCCGCCCGATACAGGATCGCGGAGTACTCGCCGCCCTTCTGCCCGTCATTGCGTCCGGCGCCGATCTCGTCGTAGCCGGGCAGGGCCTTCCGGATATAGTCGAGCTGAAAGCGGATCGCCTCCTGCAGGCCGATGACGTCGGGATCATGCTCGCGAATCACGTCGCACAAGAGGTCGCGGCGCAGCTCCCAGCGATTCTCGCCGTCCTTCGCCTCGCCGTAGCGGATGTTGAAGGTCATGACGGAAATGGCCTCGCGATCCGCGGCCGGGCGCGACGCCGGCCGGGTCGCCGGCGACGCTGCCGCGACGATCAGGCCCACCGAAACGATGCATCCCAACATTTGCGGAACCTCCTGCTCACACGAACGCGCCGCACGCTCGTGGCCCACAGGGAATCGCAAGCGGACGGCGATGTCAAGCGTATCCCCCGCGGCAGCGGGCGGCGACCGTTGGATCGCGCGGGCCGCGGGACTATAGTAATGCGCATGCTGTATCAGCCCGAATTGCCGCCGAAGTACACGCAGATGAGCGACGACGACCTCGCCGCCGCCATTGCCGACCGCAAACGGCAACTCGGGCGGCGGGTGGTCATCCTCGGCCACCATTACCAGCAGGATGACGTGATCCGCTTCGCCGACTTCACCGGCGACAGCCTCAAGCTCTCCCAGATCGCCGCGAGGCAGAAGGACGCCGAGTTCGTCGTGTTCTGCGGCGTGCACTTCATGGCGGAGTCGGCCGACATCCTCACGGGCGGACGCGTAGCCGTCATTCTGCCGGACCTGACGGCCGGGTGCAGCATGGCCGACATGGCCGAGATCGGCCAGGTCGAGGAGGCTTGGCGCCGGCTCGCGGCGGCGACGGGCGAGAAGATCATCCCTATCACCTACGTGAACTCCGCCGCGAGCATCAAGGCGTTCTGCGGCGCGCACGACGGCGCGTGCTGCACGAGCTCCAATGCATCGAAGGTTCTGCAATGGGCCCTGGCACAGGGCGAGAAGGTGATGTTCCTGCCGGACCAGCACCTCGGACGCAACGCGGCCTACGGCCTGGGCTGGCCGCTCGACTCAATGGTCGTTTACGACCCGCAGGCGGACGACGGCGGCCTGACGGACGAGCAGATCCGCGATGCCAAGTTCATCCTCTGGAAGGGTCACTGCAGCGTGCACCAGTTGTTCACGCCGGAGCAGTGCGACC
>CAZMVY010000005.1:36240-46001 GCA_964569765.1 uncultured Planctomycetales bacterium | reverse complement strand
TGCGGGAGCTCCTTTCCGCACATCGTCTTGACGAGAAGCGCAGGAAGTCCCTGCGGATACTTGTTGACCACCGGTGCGATCCGCACGCGCCGCCCTGGCCCCTCCCCTGCGCCTGCGGGCGCAGCCGTACCCGAGCGGTCGGGGCCTTGCTCGTGCGTATGCTGCTCGCTCCTCGCCACCAGGTGGGAGACCATCCGGTATTTCGACCGGTCGATCGCGAGCCAGACCTCGCGAACTCCCAGGAGCCCCGCCAGACGTCTCCCGCCGTTCAGGATGTCGTTGGTTCGCTCGATCAGGAGCCGCCAGTCCGCCGTCACGCATGGGTCCGATTCCATCGCGTTGATAATCAGACATGCGCACTGCCGCTCCGCCGCCGCCGCGAGCCTCGCCGCCGTCGGCACACCCTCGCCGCCCGGGTAGCCGTATTCCACGATTCCCGCGGCCGCAACCTGCGTAATCAGATCGGCAAGGCGCGAGACCGCCGGTGCACTCGCGACGTGCGGGACCGCCGCCCGGTGCGTCTCGATTTCGACGCAGGGCACCTCGGGCGCATACGTCGTGTCGCACGGAACGAAGGCTCGGACCACCCCGTCGGCGGACGCATGAACCGGCACCGCATCCGGGCCGCTCGCCCGCCCGATCAGCTCACCGCAGCGCACCGTCTGCCCGACCTGCACGCATGGGTCCGCGCACCGCCCGTCCGGTGCGCGCAGAGGCACGTAGAGCCGCCGGGGGATCGGCAGCGGCTCGATCGGCCGGTCCTCCGTGCGCTCCTTCTCTGTCGGCAGAAAGACGCCGCCATAGAAGGCGCCCCTACCATCCCATCGCCACGACAAACGCAATCGCCATCCCGCCACGCACGAAGCCCTGCCGCCACCACGCTCTTGCGAACACTCTACGCTGCCGGGCCATTTCCTGCTACCCGCCTTGCCGGCGCGATCAACGTGGCGCTTCCGGGCGGTTGGGCCGGTCGGCCGCGTCCTTACACGGATTGGCGCAATCCGACGCCTGCGGCTACCATTCGCTGTATGGCCCCGTCGCCCGGACGTAACGTCCCCGGACCGATTACGATTCGCCTTCTGGATCTCTTCCGCATCGGCCCAGGACCCAGCTCCAGTCACACTGTCGGCCCGATGCGCGCCGCCGCCATGTTCCGCCGCGACTGCCTGCAACGCGGTATCATCCCCGCGCGCCTGCAGGTGGAACTCCGCGGCTCGCTGAGCGCTACGGGCCGCGGCCACGGCACCGATCGCGCCGTGCTCGCCGGCCTGTGCGGCTGGGAACCGGAAATGTGCGATACGCAGGCGCTCCTGGCTCTGCCTGAGCGGCTGGCCGCGAATCCTTGGGTCGATTGGCAAACCGCCCCCGTGTCGCTCCATCCGCGGGACATTGTCTTCGGTCCGCGCGGGGGGCTCGATTCCACGCTTCTTCCGCATCCGAACACGCTATGCTGCCGCGCCCTCGATGCCGTGGGCAAGACGCTCTTCGAAGAGACATGGTGCTCGGTGGGCGGCGGTTTTGTGCGTCGGGCGGAGGACGCACCCCGATGGATTCCGCACCGCTCTCGCCGCCGACGATCCCGTTTCACGACGCCGCCGGCCTTATTCGTGCCGCGAAGGCAAACGGTTGCGGCCCCGGCGACATCGTGCTCACCAACGAGCGCGCCTGGCAAAGCCGGCCGGGTGAACTTGAGGAAGGGCTCGACCGGATCTGGACGGCATTCAAGGATTGCGCTGCGCGCGGGTTGAGCTGCACAGGCGTGCTGCCGGGGGGCCTGGGCGTCCGCCGCCGGGCCGCGGAACTCCTGGGACGGGTCGTCGCGAAAGCCGTTGATCCCGCCTATTCCGCCATCGCACGCGCGCAGGCATACGCCTACGCGATCTGCGAGGAAAACGCCGCAGGTGGAAGGGTCGTAACCGCGCCCACGAATGGGGCGGCGGGCATCCTGCCCGGCTGTCTGCTCGAAATGGCGGAGCGCCGTGCCCTGTCACGAGCGGAAATCCACCGCGCGCTGGCGACCGCAGGCGCAATCGCCATGGTCATCAAGACCCACGCAAGCCTCTCCGGCGCTGAAGTAGGCTGCCAGGGCGAGGTCGGCAGCGCTGCCGCGATGGCCGCCGCTGCGTTGTGCGAACTCTGGGGCGGCACGCCCGCGCAGATTGAGTATGCCGCCGAGATTGCCATCGAGCACAATCTCGGACTTACCTGCGATCCCCTCCACGGCCTTGTACAGGTACCCTGCATCGAGCGCAATGCCATGGCCGTTGCCGAGGCCTGGGCCGCCGCCCAGTTGGCCTTCGCCTCCGACGGGCGGCATGTGATCAGCCTCGACCGTGTCATCCATGCAATGAAACGTACCGGCGAGGATATGCGCCAGGAGTACAAGGAAACCGGCGCGGGCGCCCTGGCCGTCAGCCTCGCGGAATGCTGACCACGATTTCAGGGGCCCGGCCGCCCCGTGGCATTCCGCCGGACGCGCGATATAGTAGCGGACATGGCAACCTCCGCCGTACGCGAAGTCCGAGTGGAACTGGGGCCGCGCAGCTACGCGGTCCGCATCGGAGCCGGCGTCCTGACGCAGGTTGGACGGGCGCTTCGCGAGCTGTTCGCCCAGGGAGGCTCGATGCAGGCCACCGTCGTCACCGACGAGAACGTCGGCCCGGCATACGCCCCGCGGGTGCTCGATTCACTCCGCCAGGCCGGCTATCACGCGCACCTGGTGACCGTGCCGGCCGGCGATGCGAGCAAGTCGCTTGCCCAGGCGTCGCGGCTTTACGACGAGTTGGCCTCTGCGCACATGGAGCGTACCTCGCCGGTCATCGCCCTGGGCGGCGGCATGATCGGCGACCTGACGGGCTTCGTCGCCGCGACATGGCTTCGCGGCGTCCCGTTCATCCAGTGCCCCACGACCGTCGAGGCAGACGTCGACGCGAGCGTCGGCGGCAAGACGGGCGTCAACCACCCCGCCGGAAAGAATCTCATCGGCGCGTTCTATCAGCCGCGTCTGGTCCTCATGGACATCACTGCGCTCGATACGCTGACCGACCGCGACTTCCGTGCGGGTCTCGCGGAGAGCATCAAGCATGCCGCCATCCGCGATGCCTCGTTCTTCGAGTGGCAGGAGGCGAACATCGGGAGGATTCTCTCGCGCGACCGCGATGTCATGATCGATCTGTTCGAGCGAAACGTCCGCATCAAGGCCGACGTCGTCGCCGCGGACGAACGCGAGGCCGGCCTGCGGGCGATTCTCAATTTCGGCCACACGATCGGCCACGCCGTCGAGTCGCTCGTGAATTATGAATGGCGCCACGGCGAATGCGTCGCCGTGGGAATGCTGGCGGCCGCGTGGATCGCCGTCCGGCGGTCGATCATGCGCGAAGACGATGCGCAGCGTCTTCGCGAAATCCTGAAGCTCCTGAACCTCCCGACGGAGATTCCTGAGAACATCTCCGTCGAGGCAATCATGCGATTGACGAGAATGGATAAGAAGGTCGCCGAGGGAAGGGTCCGCTTCGTCCTGGTCTCGCAATTCGGCGAGACGACCATGCGCGACGATGTCTCGGAACAGGAGATCCGGCGGGCCGTGGGCACCATGCGGGCGAGGGCGTGAACGCCGAACAACAAGAGGCTGCCGTTCCGCCCGCGCCCGGCCGCACGGAGCGCCTCGCGGGTTGATCCGCCGGCGCCTCCGCATTCCCGAAGGATGCATGTCATGAACGGGTCCGCCGATACGGCCGCGTCTCCCGCGGCGATTCAACATCTGCGATTGAGCCTCGCACGGGGTATCGGGCCGGTCCACTTCGGACGGTTGCTCGAACGCTTCGGCAGCGCGGAGGCGGTCCTGGCCGCCTCGCGCGATGAACTGCAGCGCGTCGACGGCATCGGGCCGGCTACGGCCGACGAGATCATCCGCACCCGCAGCGCGAACGAATGGGAGGCCGAACTCTCTCTGGCCGCACAGCACGGTGTGCGAATCCTCTGCCGCGAGGACGCCGCGTTTCCTCCCGCCTTGCGGCACATCCCTGACCCGCCAATCTGCCTCTACGTGAAAGGTGAGATCGAGCCCGCCGACGCGGTCGCCGTCGCAGTGGTCGGTTCGCGTCGCTGCACGCAGTACGGCCGCGAACAGGCCCGCCGCTTCGGCTTTGCCTTGGCGGAGCGCGGCGCCACCGTCATCTCCGGGCTCGCACGCGGCATCGACGCCGCGGCGCACTGGGGCGCCATCGAGGCGAAAGGCCGCACGATCGCCGTCCTTGGTAACGGGCTCGCTACGGTTTATCCGCCGGAGAACAAGGAACTCGCCGACCGCATCATGGCCGGGCACGGCGCGCTGCTCAGCGAACTGCCCATGCAGACGCCCCCGGACAAGGACAACTTCGTGCCACGCAATCGGATCATCGCCGGGCTGTCGCTCGGCGTGCTGGTCGTCGAGGCGGCACGCCGCAGCGGCGCCCTGGCGACGGCCCGCCACGCGAGCGAGTACAATCGCGAGGTCTTCGCCCTGCCCGGTCGGATCGACTCGCCGTTCTCCGACGGCACGAACGGGATGATCCGCGACCAGTACGCCAAGCTCGTGTGCCATGTGAAGGACGTATTCGACGAACTCGGCGAGGCGGGCCGGGCCCTCTGCCCCGACGAGCCGCTCTTCGCACCGCTGAACTCCGTGCCCGCCCGCACTACCGCCCAGGAGCAGCGGCTCTATGAGGCCCTCAGCGACGAAGAACGATCCATCGAGCAGCTTTGCGATGCCGCGAACATGCCGGCCTCGCAGGTCGCCTCCGCGCTCATCTCCCTGCAGCTCAAGGGCCTCGTGCGGCAACTGCCCGGCAGCCTGTTCGTACGCGCAAGGAAGGGATGACCGCCCCGAGGGCTCCGTCGACCGGATTATCGAGAACGCCCCGGTCGGCCGATATATCCTGAAGGAATTGGCGCAGACCGCCGGGTCGGTTACAACCCCAGGGGTGCCGTTGGCGGCATCCGGCAGGAGGCCATAACAGAGATGTCCCGAACGGACGACCCTCTCCATTGCATCATCTGCGGCAACGTCATGACCGCGATGCCCGGCCGGGCGCAATGCCCGAACTGCGGCTACCTCGAAGGCGGCGACGATCTGTTCCCGCCGGACGCGCCGGCCGGACGCCCCGTACCCGAGGCCCGTCCGCCGGCCCGCCACTGCGAAGACACCCTCTTCCCCCCCGGGCCTGGACCACCCACGCCCGGCCGTAAGAAGCCGCCGCGCCCCCGGCCGCCGCTGCCCCCGATGGGCTGGTTGTTCCACAACAACTGATTCCGCATGCGGGCTTGCCCTCACGCAATCTTTCACCGACGGCGCCAGTGCGATAAGCTGTGCCCATGACGACCCCCGGCCGCGACGAGTCCGACGAGGCCATGATGCGCATCGCAATCCGCGAGGCGATGGCCGCGCGAAGTCATGACGACGTACCCGTCGGCGCGGTTGTGGCATTCCGCGGACGGGTGATCGGCCGCGGGCACAATCAGCGCGAGGCTCTGCATGATCCGACGGCACACGCGGAGATGATCGCCATCACGGCCGCCGCCGACTACCTCAAGTCGTGGCGGCTGGACGACTGCACGCTGTATGCGACCCTGGAGCCCTGTGTCATGTGCGCAGGGGCCATGGTGCTGGCGCGGCTGCCGCGACTGGTCTTCGGCACCGCAGACCCGAAGGCCGGGGCGTGCGGGTCGGTGTACGACATCGTACGCGACGGCAGGCTGAACCACCGGGTCTCGGTGGTCGGCGGCGTGCTGGCGGGCGAATGCGCGGAACTGCTGCACGAGTTCTTCCGCGGCAAGCGGCAGGAAGGGAAGAAGTAGGAGGCCGGCCGGTGTCCGCTGTCCGTCGCGGGTTGTCTGTTGACCTCGATGCACGCAAAGGCACGGCCCTTCGGCGAGGGTTGCTGGCATGGTTTCGGCGGAACGCGCGCGACCTGCCCTGGCGGCGCACGCGCGATCCGTACCGCATCTGGCTGTCGGAGGTCATGCTTCAGCAGACCCGCGTGGAGACGGTCCGGCCCTATTACGAGCGGTTTACCGCGGAGTTCCCGTGCGTACAGGCTCTTGCGGCGGCGAGCGAGGACCGGCTGCTGCGGCTGTGGCAGGGACTGGGGTACTACAGCCGGGCGCGCAACCTTCACCGGGCCGCGCGGATTATCGCCGGCGAGCGCGGCGGGGAGTTCCCGCGAAGCGCCGACCAGTGGCGGACGTTGCCGGGCGTCGGACCGTACACGGCCGGGGCAATTGCGAGCATCGCCTTCGGGCAGCGCGTACCGGTCGTGGATGGCAACGTCAAGCGCGTGCTGGCGCGGCTGTTCGACGTGAGCACATCCGTGGACGCCCCCGGGACCGTACGGCGGCTGTGGGAGATCGCGGAGAAGCTTGTGCCCCCGTCCGAGCCCGGCCTGTTCAACCAGGCGATCATGGAGCTGGGCTCGACGTTGTGCACGCCGAAGCAGCCCCGCTGCGATCAGTGCCCCGTACGCGGCTCGTGCCGGGCACGCGCCCGCGGACGGCAGGCCCGCCTGCCTGTTCGACGGCGCAGGAAGCCGCTCCCGCATTACGAAATCGTGGCCGGGGCGATCCGGAAGAACGGGCGTTACCTGCTGGGCAAACGCCCGCCCAGGGGACTGCTCGGCGGGCTGTGGGAACTTCCCGGCGGCAAGGTCGAGCCCGGCGAGACGCACACGGAGGCGCTCGCACGCGAGATCGCCGAGGAACTTGGGATGGTCGTCCGCGTGGGCAAACGGCTTGCGTCGGTGAAGCACGCCTACTCGCACTTCCGCATTACGCTGCATGTGTACGCGTGCGATCCCATGCGGGGACGGGCCCAGGCGCGCTATCACACCGCGCTGCGCTGGGTGGCACGCCCGCAACTCGAACAGTACGCATTCCCCGCCGCCACGCTGAAGGTGCTCGACCGCCTGTAGCGGCAACGGCCGGCCTGCGCATGCCGCTCATTCCCGCTATGCATACCGCAGACCTGCGGCTCAGCCACCGGGCCGGATGCGGGTCTCGCGTGATCCCCCTGCCGGCCGCTACAATACGCCGCAGGTTCGGGACGAAAACGTGCATGGGACCAACCCAGGAATCGAGAAAGGACTCGCTATGAGAACGCGTCGCGTCATTTCAGCATCGACGGGAGCCTTCACCGTCGCTGCCTTCCTGCTGCTTCTGTCGGCGGGCGCGGGAGCTGCCCGGGATCAGGAGGCGCAGGGGCCCCAAACGCCCGCTGCCGGCGGCAAGATCAAAACGCTGCTGCTCGTCGGTGGGCCAATCCACGACGCCAAGGGCGTTGGCGACGTGGTCGAGGGTCTGCTGAAAAAGTCGGAGAAGTTCGACGTGGTCCGGGTGGACAACGACCTCGACGCCCTGAAGGCCGATCGGCTCGCCCCGTACGACATCGTGGTGCTGTATTACACGCTCGGCACGATCACCGAGGAGCAGAAGCGCGGGCTGATGAACTTCGTCGCCGCGGGCAAGGGGTACGTGACGTTTCACTCGGGGGCGGATTCGTTCCGCGGCGATCCGGATTATCGCGCCCTGGTCGGCGGGTACTTCGTCGGGCACCCGAAGTACCGCACCTATCAGGTCAGCGTCACCGAGAACACAAGCCCCATCACCCGGGGCATCGACGAGTTCATGATTACGGACGAACAGTATCTCCTGGATTATGACCCGCGTGTGGAGGTCCTTGCCGCCGCCTTGCACAAGGGCAAGGCGATGCCGGTGCTCTGGACGAAGCCGTGGGGCAAGGGGCGGGTGTTCTACAACGCGCTGGGGCACGACAAGAAGGCTTGCGAACAGCCGATGTTCCAGAAACTGCTCCTGCGCGGGGCGATCTGGGCCGCCGGGCAGGAGGTCGCGGACTGATACCATGAGCCGCCCAAGGATCGTCGTCACGGAACGCTACAGTCCCGGGGCAATGGAACGTCTGGCCGCGGTCGGCAATGTCACGCTCCTCGACCGGCGCGACGAGGCCGCCCTCCTCGCCGCCGTCGCCGCCGCCGACGCGCTCGTCGTGCGGACGCACACAACGGTCAGCCGCCGCGTCATTGAGGCGGGCAAACGACTGCGCGTCATCGCACGCGGCGGGGTGGGGCTCGACAACATCGACCTCGCCGCCGCCCGCGAACGCGGGATACCGGTCGTGTACACGCCAGCCGCATCCACGCACGCCGTGGCCGACTTCGCCATCGGCCTGATCCTCGCGCTGCAACGCCGCATTGCCTGGTTCGACCGGGAAATCCGCACACACGACTTTGCCGCCCTGCGGTCACGCGATCCGGCCTGCCCGGAGCTGCGCCACCAGGTGCTCGGCATCATCGGCATGGGACGCATCGGCAGCCAGGTCGCCCGGCGCGCCTCAATGGGATTCGGCATGCAAGTCATATACAACGACATCCGCCCGGTCGGGCCGTTTCCCTTTCCTGCCGTCAGCGCGACGCGGGATCAGGTGCTTGCCTCCGCAGACGTGGTGTCGCTGCACGTGCCGCTGACGCCGCTTACACGCGGGATGATCGACCGCCAGGCACTGGCGCGGATGAAGCGCGACGCCTATCTGATCAACACGTCACGCGGCCCCGTGGTGGTGGCAAACGATCTCGCCGCGGCGCTGCGCGAAGGGCGGATCGCCGGAGCGGCGATCGACGTGTTCGACCCGGAGCCGCCCCCCCAAGACCACCCGCTCCGCGCCGCCCCGAACTGCCTGTTGACGCCGCACGTCGCGTCACGCAGTCGTGAAGGCCTCGCGGCCATGAATGATGTGGTCGAGGACGTTGTCGCCGTACTGGAGGGCCGGCCGCCGGCGTGGCCGTGGATCGAGGAATCGGGCTGAGACGCTCGCCAGAGCGCATTCCGCAACTCCGACGCGCACGTCGGACCCATCCTTCGACAGTCGAGACGCCTGCGGTCCGCCTCCGCCTGCAACCCATAACTCGCCGCCCGCGGAATCGCCGCGGACTGCGCGACCAAAGGCTTCGGGTTATCGGCAACTCCAGGCGCCGTGCGACGAAAAAGGCGGATGTAGATCCTGCGCGGCGGCCTGAACTGCCCGGCTGGCTGGTCGCCGAAGCGGTGAATAATCCAGTCTCAATCTAAGTATCCGCCGACCGGAAACCGATGAAAGTGTCGCATGAACCCGCTAACGGAATCCCATCTCGGCGCGGTGCTGGACGGCCTCCTTGATGACCTCGATCGTCATGCGAGCGAAGCACAAACGAATCTGCCAGCCGACACCCCGGGCCCAGGTGAGCTTTATCAGCGCCGCGCACCGCGCTATCGATTCCGATGCAACTGCCTCGTTCGCTTTTTCGCTTCCGCCTCGATGGACATCGGCGCCTTGCCGGGCCGCACGCGTAACCTGTCGCGCGGCGGCATGGGGTTGCTTATCCAGCGTCCGTTTGCACCCGGCGAAGTGATCGAGGTGGAACTGAGCAAGTGTCCGGCCCACGGCCCGGCGTTCCTGGCCGGCGAGGTGCGGTTTTGTCGCTATACCGGGCGCGGATACTACGAAGTCGGCGTAGCGTTCAAGGCGGCAAGCGACGAGGCCATCTTCAGCCGAAGCCCCGCCTGTGCGATGACCGCGTTCGACTGGGTCCGCAACGCGAAGTTGCCCGGGCAATGACGGAAAACGAATCTCGCTGCGGTTGCAATCCTGCCGGCGCCGCAAAGCCTCCGCACAGGGCAACAGGAACGCCGCCCGAACAACAGCTCAAACCAGGCGCAACTGGACGATCTCCGCCGGC
>CAZMVY010000005.1:0-36230 GCA_964569765.1 uncultured Planctomycetales bacterium | reverse complement strand
TTCGACTGGATCCGCAACGCCAAATTTCCCGGACAATAACGAAAAACGAATTGGGCGTCGGTGCCATCCCGCCGACGCCGGGAAACCTCCGGGCCGGGCAACCGAAACGCCGCCCGAACAACAGCTCAAACCAGGCGCAACTGGACGATCTCCGCCGGCGCGTTGATCCGCACCGGAAACCAGTTCCCCGCGCCCGCATTCACGAAAAGGATGGGCTGACCGCTCCGGACGCAGGCATCCTCTTCGCTGCAAAGCGGACGTGCCGCACCCGTCGTGCCCTCGCCGGTGTAGAACCCCCGTATGTAACGAAACAGGATGTTCCCCGCGCCGATGTCGGGCCAGCCGGGCGGGGTCAGCATCAACTGACCGCCGTGCGTGTGGCCCGTGAGCGTAAGGGGGATGCGCCGTCTGGCTGTGGCGTCGAACGCGTGCGGATGGTGCGCCAGCGCAATGGTGAAAGGTTCCACCCGCTCCGGAAAGGGCGTGCCGAAGGTAACCTCCGCGCATTGCTCATGACCCGGCCGCTGCGGCGTGCCGGTATCCCGACGGCTCCACATCAGGCCGCCGATTCGCAGCCGTTCGCCGCCGATGTCGATTTCCCGCCGCTCGTTGACCAGCAGCGGCACACCGTCTCCGCGGAGGCAGGCCACGAAAAGATCGCCGTCGTCGATCAGATCGTGGTTGCCCACGCAGGCGAAGAGGCCGTACCGGTGTCGTAGTCCCCGCAACGTATCGAGCGCCTCGGGAAGCACCTGGTTGGAGTGATCGACCAGGTCGCCGGTGATGACCACGATATCACTGTCGAGCCGGTTCGCCGCATCCACCGCGCGGCGGAAGTGCCCGATCTGATAGAGGCGACCGATATGGAAGTCGCTCAGGTGCGTGATGGTGAGGCCCGGCAGGCGATCGGGGAGGCCCGGGGGGCTGACGGCGCATCGGCGGATCGCGAGACGGCCCATTTGCCACATACCGGCCGCCGCCCCACCGCCGGCAACGAGGACTGGGGCGGCCACGGCCGCGCGCTGGAGAAACGCGCGGCGCGACACGTTGACTTCCTCCGATACGGAGGGCCGCCCCGTGCGACGACCGCGTATGCCCGCGACTGCCCAGATGCAGACCCCGATGATCGCGCCGATCGGCACAGCCAGGACGATGAACATATGCCACAACTGGACCCACATGACCAGCGGCGTCGGAAGCCGGCGCCAGTCCAGCGAGCCGCGAAGCATGCCCAGCGCGGGCGCCAGCATGAGGATCATGTAGGCCGCGAGGATCAGGCGGCTCCACCGTCGGACGACAGGCCGGCCGCCGACCTGAGCCAGGCGAAGATCAGACCGGAGCCACCAGGCCAGATTCAGGACCAGGACGGCGACGAGGATGGACTGAAAGACCGCCGAGCGGGGCCATGCGACACGGCCGGTCGCCTCCAGCCACAGCAGCCCGATCGTCACCGCGATCGCGACGAAGACGCTTCCGCGGAGCCACCTTCTCCGGTTGACCGGTCCGTTCATCCGAATCTCGTATCGTTGCCCGGAATCCATCCGCCCGCCGCCCAACGAGAACATCGCCACCGCCTCGGAGGGAAGGGCGAGCGCCGATGCTGCATTATACGCTCAAGGCGGGGCGTTGATCGTCAATCGCCGGCTTAGACCGGTGCAGTTGACGGGGGCAGTTAGGGCTGCTTCAAGTCCCGGTGATACGAATCCACGCCGGGGGGGCATGTGACTCTCCGGTGACGCGGAGGTATGATATCCTCCCCATGGCACCAACCCGTTACGAGGTGTGAACGATGCGATTGAGCAGGCGCGTGACGGCCCTGGCCGAGTCAGCCACCTTGGCGGTCTCCTCCAAAGCAGCGGCCATGAAGAAGCAGGGGATCGACGTGGTCAGCTTCGGAGCGGGCGAACCCGATTTCGACACGCCGGCAAACGTGAAAGAGGCCGCAAAGAAAGCCCTCGACGAAGGCAAGACGAAATACGCGACGCCGGCCTCCGGCATTCTGCCCGCGAAGGAGGCCGTTTGCGCGAAGTTCCGGCGCGACAACGATCTCACGTACGACCCGTCGCAGGTAATCATCACGGTCGGGGGGAAAGAGGCGCTGTATCTCGCGTTCAGCGCCTTGATCGACGAGGGCGACGAGGTGCTCCTTCCGGCGCCGTATTGGGTCAGCTACCCGGAGCAGATCAAACTCAACGGCGGCAGGCCGGTGATCCTCCCCGGGGCCGAGGCGAACAGCTTCAAGCTGCGGCCGGAAGAGATCGAGGCCGCCATTACGCCGAAGACCCGGGTGCTCGTGCTGAACTATCCCAGCAATCCCGGCGGCTTCTGCTACACGCCGGAGGAGGTGCGGGCGATCGCGGACGTCGTGGCGAAGCACGATCTCATCGTGTTCTCCGACGAGATGTACGACCGACTGCTGTACGGCAACCAGAAGTTCCTGAGCTTCGCCGCGACCCGCCCGGAGGCGTACGCGAAGACGGTCACGTTCAACGCGGGATCCAAGACGTACTCCATGACCGGCTGGCGAGTCGGGTACGCGGCGGGACCCAAGGAGATCATCGACGCGATGGCGAAGCTCCAGAGCCAGACCACCAGCGGCCCGGCGACGTTCAACGAGTGGGCATTGGCCGCGGCGCTGCAGGGAGACCAGTCGTCCGTCGAGACGATGCGGCAGGAGTTCGAGCGACGGGCGGAGTACATGTACAAACGGCTCAATGAGCTGCCCGGCGTACGGTGCGTGCGACCGACCGGCGCGTTCTACGCCTTTCCGAACGTCAGCGGGACGTACGGGAAGCTGGGCGTGAAGGGCTCGCTCGAATTCTCGTCCAAGGTACTGGACGAGGCGAAGGTCGCGCTCGTGCCCGGCGTTGCGTTCGGCAGCGACGAACACGTGCGGCTCTCGTTCGCGACGAGCATGGAACAGATCAAGAAGGGGATCGACCGGCTGGCCGCGTTTCTGGCAAATTGATGCCGGCGGCCTTCGGACCGGACGGCTTTGACCGATGGCACGGATCGGCCGGATTGGCCGACAACAGGAGGAAGTTACGATGTTGCAGCGACTGGGTTACCTGGTAGTGATTCTGAGCATAGCGATCGCAGTGAGCCTGTCGGGCGCGCGTGTCGTTGCGGCGGAGCCCGACGCGGCGAAGACACCGCGCGCAAAGGCGAAAAAGGTACTCTACCTGACGCATTCGCAGGGGTTCAACCACCCGGTGCTGGGTCTTACGGAGAAGATCCTGCCGGAGCTGGGCCGGAAGTCCGGCGCCTTCGAGGTAACGTGCCTGGCCGGCTACAAGCAGAAACCCGACCAGATCGACCTGTCCATGATCACGCCGGAGTACCTCAAGCAGTTCGACGCGATCATCTTCTACACCACCGGCGCGCTGCCGCTGAAGGCCGAGCAGAAGCAGGCGATAATCGACTTCGTCAAGAGCGGCAAAGGCTTCGTGGGCATCCACTCCGCGACCGACTACAGCAAGGACCCGGACTACTGGCCGGACTTCGTCGACATGCTCGGCCCGCGTTTCAAGACGCACGGCGCCAACGACGCCCCGCTGTTCATCAAGGTGGACGACCCGAAACATCCGGCGACGAAGATGCTGCCGCAGGAGTGGAAGATCGCCGACGAGATGTACCAGGTGATCGAGCCGGTGCCGCGGGACAAGTTCCACATCCTGCTGACCGTCGATACGGAGAAGTCGGACCCCGCGAACCTCGCGAAGAACAAGATGGAGAAGGGCAAAGTATATGAGGTGTCGTGGTGCCGGCTGTACGGCAAGGGGCGGGTGTTCTATACGTCGCTTGGCCATCGCGAGGACGTCTGGGAGAACAAGCTCTACCAGGAACACCTCGTCGGGGGAATCCGGTGGGCCCTGGGCGAGGGACCGGCGGATGCGACGCCGGACGCAAAGGCCCGCGTGCCGCAGGAACGAAGTGAGAAGAAGGCCAAGGCCGGGAAGACAGCCAAATAAGACCGACGAACGGTCGAATACGTACGGGCGAACGTTTGACGGACGCGACGCAGCGGCGGGCGGTCGCGAGGAGGGAGCGCGTGTTGCGCGGTACGGGTGCGCCCTGCGGCCCGTCCGAGAAGACGGGAATCTTCGATCAGAACCGGCACGCGTAGAAGCACGTTGCGCCACAACCGGTTGCGAGGCGCAAGATCGTGAGCACCGAACCCGATGCAAACGCCGAGGTCCCCTTGCGACCCGATGCCGCTGATCCAAGGACGGGGCGCGATCGGCCCTGGCTCATGCAGGCGGCACTCTATCCCCGCTGCTACACGTGGTACCTCTTCCTGTCGTCGCTGGATCTGATGCTCACCTGGGTCGTGATCCACATGGACGGAAGCGAACTCAACGCGGCGGCCGTATGGGTCATCAGACGGTGGGACCTGCGCGGACTGGTCGTCTTCAAGTTCCTCCTCGTCACACTGGTCATCGGAATCTGCGAAGTCGTGGGCCGGCGCAATCGCCGCCTCGGACGCACACTTGCCGCCATAGCGGTGGGAATCACCGCCATCCCGGTTGCCCTGACCGTGACGGCGCTGGCGGCCGGCTTCGTGCGATAAAGGTCAGGCCACGGCGTCAAGGTCGGCCTTGGTCAACAGCGCCTCGTAACGGATGCCGGCCTCGGCAAATCGCTCGCCACCACCCTCCTGCCGGTCGATCACGGTAACGACCTTTTCCACGATCGCCCCGGCGTCGGTGAGCGACTTGACCGCCTCGATCGCCTGGCCGCCAGTCGTTGTAACATCCTCCACGAGCAGGACGCGATCGCCCTTTTCGATGCGGCCCTCGACGAGCTTGCCCGTGCCGTAGTCCTTCTTCTGGTTGCGGACGATGACGAACGGCAGCCCGCACGCCATCGACGTGGCCGCCGCCAGCGCCACCGCCCCGAGTTCGGCCCCGGCGATGCGGGTCGTCATGGGGGTCACATGCACGGCCAGACGCCGGCCCAGCTCCTTGAGGATCGCCGGCTGGGTCTCAAACAGGTACTTGTCGAGATAATACCTGCTGCGTTTGCCCGAACGGAGAACAAAGTCGCCCTCCAGATACGCCGCCTGCCGGATCGCCGCCGCCAGTTCCCGGTCTGTCATGTCTCACTCCGATCGGGCCGCAACCCCCGGCGTGCCCGCGGTCATGACTCTAGCGCGCCGCCATGAAATGGACAAGAGGTTGCACGGGGATTAGAGTCATGCGCCACGGCCGCGGGATCGGGCATCCGTCCAAACCGTCGCCCTGAGCGAAGCCAAGGGACCATGTACCCGGTGTGCGTTGAACTGATCGGGTGCAGGGAGCGAAAAAGGCCGAGCCGCCCGCCCCGCTCGCGGCGCTCTGTGGCACAGGTGCAGGACGGAAGCGGGATTCTTCGATGCGATCGGAATGGCAGTCGTGAGCCGAGCCCCGGAATACGGACATGCCCGGGGCTTGCCGCCCGGTGAAAAGGCGCCAGACGGTGGATGGAATGGGTGACGATGATCTAACGATGCTCGGTGCCGTCCGCGAGGCCGGGGCGCAACTCACCGCGGAGATCGCCAAGGTGATCGTCGGCCAGCAGGCGATCGTGCAGCAACTCCTTACGGCCCTGTTTTGCGAAGGCCACGTCCTGATCGTGGGCGTGCCTGGCCTGGCCAAGACCCTGCTGGTCAAGACGCTCGCGGCAGTCCTCGACTGGCAGTTCCACCGCATCCAGTTCACGCCGGACATGATGCCTTCGGATATCATCGGCACCGAGCTGATCCAGGAAGACCGGACGACAGGCCGTCGCGAGCTGCGCTTTGCGAAGGGGCCGGTCTTCGCAAACATCGTGCTCGCCGATGAAATCAACCGCGCCCCGCCGAAAACACAGGCGGCCCTTCTCGAGGCGATGCAGGAGTATCACGTCACGAGCGGCGGCGTCTCGTATGCGCTGGACCGGCCGTTCGTCGTCGTGGCCACGCAGAACCCGATCGAGCAGGAAGGCACCTATCCGTTGCCGGAGGCGCAGCTCGATCGCTTCATGTTCAGCCTGTGGATAGACTACCCCGGCGAGGCGGAGGAAGAGGCCATCGTGGAACAGACTACCGCCCCCCCGGTGTATACGCCCCGCCGGATCCTGTCGCGCGAGCAGATGCTGGCGTATCAGCGACTGGTCCGCCGCGTGCCCGTCAGCCGTCACGTGGTCAGGTACGCCTCGTCCCTGGCGAGGGCGTCCCGCCCGCGCGGATCGGCCGACGCCTACGTCCGCAAGTACGTCGAGTGGGGTGCCGGTCCCCGGGCGTCGCAATACCTGGTGCTTGGCGCGAAGGCCCGTGCCGTGATAGCCGGCCGGCCCGCGCCGTCCACCGCCGACGTCCGGGAAGTGGCGATGGCCGTCCTGCGGCATCGGATCATCCCGAACTACGCAGCCGTCGGGGATGGTGTAACCCCTGCCGATATCGTAGGGTACCTGCTCGACCGCGTTGCCGAGCCGGATTACAACCGCTGACGCCCCTCGCACGGACGCCCGTGGCCTGTCCGGGCATTGCTCAAGTCCCATAAGGAATCCGCCGAAGCATGTAAGAGCCGCTACGCCCGCGGTATGCGCGGATTCCGACGCGGGGGGCCGAGGCACCGGGAGACTGGCATGGTCGTGTTCGCAACGGCTTCTCAGCACGAAAGTTACAGACGAGTTACACCGTGTGCCAATGCGCCTTATCCTCCCCTGTCAACAGGCCCCCACCGGAACCTGCGGACCGCCGCGCACCGAGGCACTCCCAAACGGACGCTCCTACCCGCCCGCAGTCTTCTCTGCGGTGTGATTGCGTTTCTGCTGCCCGTGCTTCCGGCTGCGGCCAACACAGCTCCGACGGCGACCGCCGTCAGCGACCTGACCACCCCCGAAACCGCCGTAAGCCTCACACTCGAAGCCACCGACGTTGATGACGATGTGCTCAGCTACGTCATCGCGACCCTGCCGAGTTCCGGCGCGGGGAAGGTAGGCGATGTGACGCTGGCCTCCGGCGACCTGCCTTACACAATTCCCGACGGCGGCAAGGTAGTCAGCTACACACCGGCGGCAACGACGCACGGTTCCGTGAGCTTCACATACAAGGCTAACGACGGAACCATAGACTCTGCCGCGGCCACTGTAACTGTGATTGTAAACCAGCCCCCTACCGCCACCGCTGCCACCGCCATCATCCCGCTGAATAAGGACGCGAAGATCACGCTGGCGGGGACGGACCCGGATGGCGATACGCTCTCGTATACCATCGTGTCCCTGCCGGGCCACGGCGTGCTCGCCTCCGGCACAAGCACAATCGCCACCGCCGCCCTGCCTTTTGCGCTGGGGTCCGGCAAGAAGGAGATAACATACACGCCGGATGCCGCCTATCACGGCCCGGACAGCTTCACGTTCAAGGTCGCCGACACGTGGCAGACATCGGAATCGGCGACTCAAATAATCCAGGTGAACACGCGGCCGACCGTCGCCGGTCTCACCGTCTATGCGCCACCCGCCGGCGAGAAGGACATCGCGCTCCGGGGCGCAGACGCCGACCGCGACCCGATCTGTTATGTCCTTCTCAGCCTGCCCGCACACGGCACACTGAAGGATGACGGGCAGGAGATCGAAGCCGACCAACTGCCATACACGGTGGCGGACACGGCCGGCACGGTACAGTACTGTCCCGTGGCGGGCTATATGGGCACGGACAGCTTCCACTACGAGGTCACGGATGGGATCGAGACCTCGTCTCTCGGAATTGTCAGCATCGCCATCAACTCCCCGCCAATCGGTGCCGATACGGCGGCCGTTGCCGACGCGACGGGCAAAGCCGTAGTCACCCTCCTCCCCACCGACGCGGATGGCGATACACTACAGGTGAGCCTCCTCACATTGCCGTCGCACGGCACCATCAGTATCGGCGGCAGCAAGGTTACGGACACGACGAAGACGTATGCTGCGCCGAGCGGTGGGCTAGCGGTAAGCTACCAGGTCGCTTACGACTACGCGGGGACGGACGCGTTCACATGGCAGGTGACGGACGCTAAGGATACGGCCGGGCCGTACCAGGTATCCGTCAGCATACCGTCGGCCGTGGCCGCCCCTGCCACGACCGGAACGGCCGCGTCGCCATCAGGCGATGCGAGCGGCGGCGGTTCGGCGGGAACCGAACCTTCCGCATCTCCGGAAACCAGCCGGGATCTGTCGAACGTGGACTTCGACACTTGCGGGAGCGCGGGGCCGCTGGAGGCCATGGCGCTCAGTCTGACGGTGACCGCCGGTATGCTCAGCACATCGGTCCGGCGGAGTCGCAGCGCAGAGCGCCGACCCCGAGTATAAGGGCTGCGGGGGCGGTTCGTATGGGACCGCGCGGCAACGGAAAGCCCTCCTCTGTCGGGATGCACACATGAAGACCTTGCGTCTGCTCGGCGGTTTGCTGGCCCTGGGCGCGGGCGCGGTGGCGGCGGGATGGCTCCTCACGCATGGCGAGACGGCCCGGCTCCGGGCCGAGCGCGACCGCCTCGAACAGGAACGCCGACAACTCCAGGAGGTGGTGAACCGCCTCACGACCGAGCGTCGCGTTGCCGAAGTGATCGTGACCGACCAGCAGCACGATCCTCAGGGCAACGTCACCCAAACGGAGATCCAGTTCATCCAGCTCGATCGGGCCGGGCACCCCCTGCCGCCGCGATCGTTCCGCCTTCCCGGAAGCGTGCTCTACTTCGACGGGCTGGTGATCAAGTTCAGCGACGAGCTTGTTCAGGCGGGCGATCCGCTTCGCGGCCAGAGCATTCTGCTTTTTCGCCGGATCTTCAGCGAGGTCGTAGCCCCGCAGGATGGGTTACCGATCGACGAGCCGGGCCGGGTGCCCGACCCGTTTCGCTTGGGGGACAAGCCCGGCGAGTTCGAGCAGCGACTGTGGAAGCGTTTCTGGTCGTATGTGACCGATCCGGCGGCGGCCAAAGAGGAAGGCATACGCGTCGCGCAGGGCGAGGCCGTGTACGCGCCCATGACCACCGGCCAGCGCTGGACCTTGACGCTCGAGGCAGACGGGGGCTTGAACCTGCACATCACGGCCCCTGCCACCGTCCCGGCGAAGGGACGCTGACGAGCCGCCGAGCGACGCCTGCCGACGACCGGACGTCGTCGATCCCACGGCCGCAGCGCCGTCGGGCGGCCCGCGGTCCGATCTGCTCCGCGCGACAATCACTCGGGCGATACCGTTCGTTTGGCCGGGATGAAGAAGACCGCGAGAATGCTGGCGGCGGCAGCGAGCGCACCGGCGGCAAAGGTCCACTGATAGCCCAGGCGCGTCCACAGGATACCGCCGAGCAGCGGCATGGAGACCGCTGCGACGTGGTTCATGGCGACGCCGAGGCTCAGCGTGGGCGTCCGCTCCTCCGGCGGCGCGATCTTGCCGACGTACGTCGTCAGGGCCATCGACATGACGAAGAACGCCCCGTCCACGACGAACAGCGCATGAAGGAGGTGGACGTTGTGCAGAAAGATGTACCCGACGAAGACCACGGCCATGCTCGCGTAGTACGCCATCAGCACGCGCCGCTCCCCGAGCCGATCGATCAGCCGCCCGACCAGGGGCGACGAGAACCAGCCGACGGCCTGCGTGATCAGCCACAGCACGAGCATCGTGCTCAATGACGTGCCGTAGACCTTGACCAGGAGGAACCCGGAGAACGCGATGAAGATCTGCTTGCGCCAGCCTTCGAGGAGGCAGAGCATGTAATACATGGCGTAGCGGCGGCGGACAACGAGGCGCGGGCGCGGGGCCTTGATCCCGCGCGGGATCGCCAGGCAGGCACCGGCCGCGAGCAGTGCGGCGGTCCCGGCGAGCAGCCACAACGGGCGAATCGGCACGCCGCCCACCACGTGGAGCACGAGGGCAAGTACCAGACCGGCCGCGGACCCGGCGGCGCCGGCGGCGGAAATCTGGCCGAGCCGATGGCCGGAACGCCCGGGCTCGGAGAGCGACAGCGCCATCGAGTTCGGCAGTGGCATCCAGATGTGCAGGCCCTGGCTCCAGATCAGGCTCGTAACGATGAGCCACGAGAAGTCCGGGACGACGGAATACGCGCTGAGGCCCGCGCCCAGGAACACGAGCACCGCCGCGCCGATGAGGGGCTCGGCGATGCCAGCCAGAAGCGCCAGGACGAGCAGCGCCGTGATGCCGCAACTCTCGCGGAACGCCTCCAGGATGCCCTGCTGCTGCCCCGTGAGGCGCATCTCCTGGCCGACGAAGCTGGCATTCAGCCCGAGTTGCAGCGTCATGGCGAAGCCGACGCCGGCCACGGCGACGCCGAGGAAGAACAAGCTCCGACGGCGCGTGCGATCAGCAACCGAGGAGGCGGCAACAGGCGGCAAGGCGACGGAATCGGCGGGAACGGTCTCGCTCCCCGCGGACGCGGTACTACTGCTCACGCACGAATCTCCGACACGCGAGGCCCGGTTCGCCGGCACGGACCCGCCGTCGAAGAGGGCGAAATACAAGCGTTACCTCCGCCGCCATACGCGTTTGTCTTGTGGGAAGGCCCGTTCACGCGGGAGGCAACGCCCCGCGTGAGTTTATACCGCGCCGCGGGGTGCGGACGCCAGCCACCGCCTTGCCGCGGGCGGCCGTGTGCCACCGCCGTGTCGGCAGTGGCTTTCGTACGCCACGACTGCTTTCACCCGCAACTGCGCGGTGCTCGCCCGCACACCGCTACAGCGTCTCCCAATCGCGGAATCGCCGCGCTTTCCTGTTGCATTTCTCCCGCCCCGGTAGTCCTATGGTTGTGGAACGTGCACTGGCTCTTTGCTGGAGTGGCCCGGGTTTGGAATCGGACGCCCAATTGGTGGCCGCCGTGCTTGGGGGGGATCGTGCGCCTTTCGGCGAGCTGGTGCGCCGTCACGAGCGGGCCGTGCGGGCGGTCGCCTTTGCCGTCCTGGCGGACTACCACGCGGCACAAGATGTGGCCCAGGAGGCCTTCCTCCGCGCGTTCCAGAGCCTCGGTACGCTCGAAGACGCCGCCGCCTTCGGTGGATGGGTCCGAACCATCGCTCGCCGTCGGGCCCTCAGCGGGCTGCGGCGGCCGGTGAACGTCGCGTCGCTCGATGCCACGGGGGATGTTGCCTGCGAACGCCCCGCGTCACCTGACACGGATCTGGCCGCGAGTCTGGTCGAGGCCGTGGCCGGCCTGCCCGAGAACGAGCAGGCCGTGGTGATGCTCTACTACTTCGACGAGCACCCCGTCCGGAGCATCGCCGAAATCCTCGGACGCCCGGTCGGAACGGTGACGATGCAGTTGTCCCGCGCCCGCGAACGGCTGCGCGGCTGGCTCAAGGAGCGGGAACCATGAGCTATAACCATGACAATGAACTCGACGCGAGGCTCAAGGCCATCGCGCGGGGGGCGACTCCTGGCCCCTCGATCGCCGACGACGTGATGCGATTGATCGAACAGGGCGAGCCGCAGAGCAGTAGGGCCGGGACGGCGGGCCCGCAAGGCGGCGACGATTCGACGACCTCACCGAAAGCCACTCCACCTTCGGTTCGGCTCGTTCCGGATGTGCCGACCGAGTTGGCGGATGGTGTTCCGCGCGAGACCCATTCGACCGAGCAACCTCCCGACCGGCGGCACGCGCAAAGGAGGTTCGTCGTCATGTTGCATTCAAAGGCGGTGCGTTGGTCGGCTGTAGCCGCTGTGGCCGCGGCGGTGCTTCTGATGATCGGGTTCTGGCCGGACAAGGACGGCCGCGGCCCGGGCAGCGCGTTCGCGACGGCCATCGAGCATTTCCAGAAGGCAAAGACGATCGTGTGCCGGATTACAACAACCACGCCGGTTCCCGGCACGACGAGGACCGCTGAGCAGTCGGGGAGACTCT
This sequence comes from uncultured Planctomycetales bacterium, assembly GCA_964569765.1. GTDB lineage: Bacteria > Planctomycetota > Phycisphaerae > UBA1845 > PWPN01 > CAZMVY01. The sequence goes on along the minus strand of CAZMVY010000005.1, from coordinate 24,384 downwards.
ACTTCTCCGCCGAGTACGGCAGCCGGTGCGAAATGCTAATGAACGGGATCCCGATGCTGATCCAGTACACACCGCTGCAGGGGCCGACGACGTCCGTCACTCCGCTGTCCCGCACCTTCACGGTGATGGACACCCACGCGCTCGATCAGGACGCGTCCCGCGGAAGCAGCCCGGACGCGTTCATCCTCGCGCTCGCGAAACTCAAGGGCGAGGCGAGCCGCGAACTGGGCCGCAAGAACCTCGACGGAGTGGAGGCGCTCGGGTACGAGATTTCCGGCCAGATTCTTGGCCTGGGCCACGCAGAAGGCGTCCGGTCCGAGCTGTGGATCAACGCAACGACGTACCTGCCCGTGCGCTACCTCGCCGACATACCTGTGCCTCAGCTTGGTGGCACCATGCGGATGGTCTATGACCAGTTCGAGTGGGACACGCCGGTGGATGCGAAGCTCATTGTGCCGGAGATCCCCGCCGACTACACGCGGCTGGACGCGAAGGCACCGGTGGCGGACGAAGCGGCGCTGATCAAGGGCCTGGGCAACTACGCCGAACTCGTCGGCAAGTATCCGCCGGCACTGGATGCAACCACCATCACGACCGACTATTCAGCCGCCTTGGGCCGTCGCATCGCTTCCGAGATGATGCGCACCTGGAAGGCCCCGGATCAGAAGGAGCTGATGCAGAAGTCGCTCGAGATCGGGTCGGGGATCGAGTTCTATCAGAAACTGATTCGCGAGGGACGCTCGCCGGAGTACTTCGGAAAGACAGTAACACCCGGCCAGAAGGAAGGCGTCCTGGTCCGCTGGAAAACCGAGGACGGGCAGTTGCGGGTCATCTACGGCGACTTGCGCGTGGAGACGCTACCGGGTCAGTAGACTCAATCGAGCATCGGAACGCATGAACGCGGCAAGGGCGGGTCGGCACAAAGATGCGGCCCGCCCTCGCGGCACGCCGAATCTTCAAGATTCCTCAGCGATGACGCGCCAATTGTCCGCCGTACTCCTTCAAAGGCGGCTCGCCGTGCCTCGACACGTACTCCGCATCGATGTAAACGGCAAACGTCGTGATGTGCCGGATGCCTCGGCGCGCGTACGTATCCAGATCGGCGGCGAGCACGCTCGGATCAAACGGCAGCTTCACGGCCGGCCTCTTCCACTTGGAGAACAGTGAGACGTCGAGCCAGTATTCGAGTGCCTGTGCGCCGGCCCGGCCGAAGACTTCCAGGTTTGCGTCGAGCATCTCGAACTGCTGCCGGCTCTTCGCGTCGCTCGCCCGCTCGAACGGAACGTCGTACCGGCGGTGGATCGGCGCATATTCCAGGAAAATGCCCGGCTTCGGCTTGATCTGCTTCGGCGGCGGCAGTGTGTTGTCGTACGCCAGGTACGCGACCTGCGCCTTCGCATCGAGCGTGCGAAGCGCACCGAGCACGTGGTTCGCGACGAGCAGCGCCTGGTCGCTGTCGGTCAGGCCCGAACACTTCGGGCAGCGGCACCACGGGCACCCGTCGTCGCCCCAGTAGAAGTATCGCCCGGTGGTCGGGCGCAGCACGCGAGCGAGATCGACGGCGTTCTCGCTCACAATCTGCATCGCCCGCTCGGAGTGAACGCAGAGATTCCATTCACGTACGCGCCGACCCTTCTCGTCCATTCGGAAGAGCTCGGGCGACTTCTCGAACAGCACGCGCGGCAGAAGGTCCTCCATCGCGTGCAGCTCGTACTCGACCGCCAGTCCGAGCCTCCGGCATTGTCCAAGAAAGCGCTGCCCGGCGTCGGACTGCACGAACTTCGCCAGCCGTCGCGGCGACTGCGGCGCGTGCAGGCCGATCGTCGTCAGCCCCGCCGCCTTCGCCCGCTCGGGCCAGTCCGCGAGCGTGAGATCCTCGGCCGTGATCACGACGCCGCGCGTGTGAAAGAAGGGCTCGCCCGACGTCCTCGTGGCCGCCGCGGCGAGGGAGATCTTCCCCGCGGTCAACGCGCAGGCGCAGGAACCCAGCAGACGGCGGCGCGACAGCAATCGTTCGTCCGGCAGGCACATCGAGCGTAGCCTATCGCGCACCGGCTCGAAGTGATAGTCTGTGCGTCGGCATGAAGAACCAGTACTTCGGCGACATCAACGACTACACGAAGTACGGCCTGCTCCGCGCGCTGTCGAACGGCGGCGAGATCCGGACGGCCGTATGCTGGATGCTCACGGCGGACGACGGGCGGGGCGATGGGCGGTTCATCGATTATCTCCGGGAGCCGCAGCGATGGCGGGCGTTTGATTCGACGCTCTTCGATTCGTTGGCGCGGAGTCTGAACGGACGCCGTCGGCGGGACGTTCGCTGGGTCAGGACGACAGGTGTGATTCCCGGCGCGCGGTTCTGCGAAGAGAGGCTCACGGACGAGGCGGGCGAACGCGGACCGTGGTTTACCCGGTTCCTTCGCATCGCCGCCGGCAGCGATCTGGTGTTCTTCGATCCCGACAACGGCCTGGAGGTCACGTCGGTTCCGTACGGGACCCGGGGATCCGGCCGGTATCTCTATCGGCGCGAGCTTCTCGCGACCTTTCGCGCGGGACACTCAGTGCTCGTGTACCAGCACTTCCCGCGCGTGAGGCGCGAACGGTTCACGAAGGCGCTCGCGAAGGAGCTGAGCACGCAGACGGGCGCGCCGGAGGTCATCTCGTTCCGCACGAGCCGCGTGGTGCTCCTGCTCGTTCCGCAGTCGGACTGCCGTGATTACTTCCGCGCACGGAGCGATGAGGTACGGCGGATCTGGGATCCGCACATCGCAACGGAACGGCACACACGCGCACGATAGTGCCGTTTTCGGCGAACATGTCTGGTGCTCGTTCTGGAGGGACGCGGAGGCTCTGTCGCCCCTTCGGGGCTTGGGATGCTCGGGCGCCGACAACCCCGGGCTCACGCCCGGGGCTACATACCTTCGCCCCTGCGGGGCTCGACGGAATCGGCCCTACGAGCTCCCTCTACTTCTGATCGGCCGTGACGCCCGGCCAATCGTCCGTTCTAAACGGCGAGGCGGGCAGGTCGGCCTTGTTGTAGAGGTTGCACTCCGGGTTGTCAGCCCAGGCGTAGCGGACGGCCTTGGGCTTCGCGACCTTGTCACTGCGGACGAGGATCGTGTCGCCGTCGATCTTCGCATCGGCCCAGACGAACCTGCGATCGTCGCCGGCGATGGCGAAGCCCTTCAACTCGCCGCCCCTGGCGACGAGACCGCCATCGACGTGCTTGAACGTGAGGCGGATCGCGTCGCCCTCGATCTTCATCGAATCGTACATCGGGCCCGAGTAAGGGATGTGCTTTCCGTACGCGATGGCCAGGGCCGCCCGCGCCAGACGCTTGCCCACATCCTGCTTGTTCTTCGGGTGGATGTCATTTGCCTCGCCGATGTCGATGATGACGGCCATGCCGGTCTTCGGCAGTGAGAGCGTCATCGTTTGGGCCTCGCGGAGTTCGGCCCACGCGCTGTCGGCCGGCTCGGGCTTCCTGGGCTGATAGTTGGCCAGTTGCACAAAGAGAAACGGGAAGTCGCCCTGGCCCCAGGCCTTCCGCCAATCCTGGATCATGGCCGGAAAGAGCTTGCGGTATTGATACGCCCGGCCGGCGTTCGACTCGCCCTGATACCAGATCGCCCCGCGGATGGCGTACGGGATCAGCGGGTGGATCATGCCGTTGTAGAGGCCGGCCGCCCGGTGCGGGCTCGTAGCGGGGTCGGTCGGCGGCTTCGCGGCCTTCCCACCTGCCGCGGGCTTCGCGGCCTTCCCGCGTGCGGCGGGCTTCGCCGCCGGCTCAGCAGCGGAATCGGTCTTGCGGTACTTCGCGATCTGGTCGTCCCAGCGATCGACGATGACCTTGAGGTCCGGGTCGGCTTCGAGCGTCGCCCGGCTCGTCCATGCTTCCGCGGGCGTGCCGCCCCAGGAGGTGTGGATGAGGCCGATCGGGACGTTCAGCTCCTTGTACAGGTGCCGGCCGAAGTAGTACGCGGCGGCCGAGAAGTCGGGAACAGTCTCCGGCGAGCAATGGACCCAGGCGCCCTTCGTATCCGATTGGGGCGTAGCGGCGACGGTGCGAGAGACGGTGAAGAGGCGAATGTTGGGGTAGTCCGCCGCGGCGATCTCCTGGGCGGCGTTTGCGCAGGCCTTCACGGCCATGGCCATGTTCGACTGGCCGGAGCAGACCCAGACTTCGCCCACAAGGATGTCCTTGAGCGTGATCCTGTTGCTGCCGACGACGGTCATCTCGAACGGCCCGCCCGCCTTGAGCGGGTCCAGCCTGACCATCCAGCGGCCGTCGGCGTCGGCGGTGGCGGCGGCCTTCTGGTCGCCGAGCGTGACGGTGACCTTCTCGCCGGGGTCGGCCGTGCCCCAGATCGGCACTTTAATGTCGCGCTGCAGGACCATGCCGTCGCCGATGACGGCCGGGAGCTTGATGGCCGCCGCAGCGGGCAACGCGAAGATGGACAGGCAGGCCAGGAACAGGCAGGTCAGTCGGGTCGAACGATTCATGGGTCTCGATTCCTCCGCCTAAAACGGTTTATGTTTCGATACGAGGAATTACTTTGCGGGGAAGGACGCGTATGGTCAAGTGCAACAGCAGGGCGAAGCCACGAGGCGGTCGATGGCCCGAATGGTGCTTGCCCAGGCGTTTCCGGTGAAGCGAGAGCGACGGCGATGCCGCCGCAGTCCAAATAGGCGTCGCGCGCTGCGGGCGCAACTCAGCCGGCAGCAGTCACTTCACGCCTACCTTCGGCGGGTCGGCGTAGAGTGTGTACGCATCGGCCACGCGGGCGGCCTTCGTGTCGCCTTTGTGGATGAAGATGCGGTAATTGAACTCGGCGGTCTCGCCCTTCTTCCAGACCTTCGAGCCGTCCTTGGTCTTATCGCCGGTGAACTCCTTGAGGCCGAACGGATTCGCGGTATACAGGCCGTAATCGCGAATGTGCCACGTGGTCGGGTGGCGGAAGTTCTTCGGGTTGTCCATCACGGCAACACCGACCGTCTTGCCGTTGACGGGGCCGACGTAATCGCACCAGTCCGCCGGCTTGCCCCAGCACTCCTTGGCGCCGGCGCTACCGGCGGAGTTGAACATCTGCCCGTGCACCTTCGCGCCGCCCACGACGGCGCCGATTTCGTCCATCGTCACGGCCAGGCGGATGGCGACCATGCCGCCTTCCTTCGTGTCCGCGAACATGACGTCGCCGTCGGGGAAACGGTAGACGCTCTTCTGATCGATGATCCGCGTGTCGGCGTCGCCGGCAAAGAAGGTGTACGTCCGCTCCTCCGTGAGTTCGCGGCGGCCCGCCTTGTTGACCCACTCGATCTCGGCCGTGATCCGGCCGAAGACGGGGCCGGCGGTGCGGGCGACCGCCTTGACCTTCTGGCAGTCGTTGTTCTCGGGCCTGATCACGGGCAGGCCGGCTTCGAGCACTCCCTTTTCCGCGACCTCGTTCCAGTAGTTGCTGCCCGGCTTGCTGAAGTCGCCCATGCGGACGTCGCCGTGGGCGACCCAGATGGAGCGGTGATGGTGATGGTCCTGGCGCGAGCGGATGCCCTGGCCCGGCTCCTTCTCGATGGGGTTGTCCTTCATCGGGAAGTCGCGCGTGACCGGATCGCCGGTCGGGCCGATCACCGGATACAGGAACGGCTTGGGCACCTTGCTGCTGAAGCAGAAGCCCGTGAACAGCTTGCCGTCGATCCTTACGTTGATCCGATCGGCGCCGTCGCGTTCGAACGTCACGCGTGGCTTCGCGTCGGCCGCCGGCCGGGTCTCGATCCGGTACGTTCTGCTCTGGCCGGCACTCATCGGCGCGGCCCACCACCACAGCCGCCCCTGCTCATCCAGTTGGGCCGGAATGGGGGGTTCGTTCCCGGCAACGAGAAAGTACGCCTGCTTAGCATCGAGCCATTGGGGAGGTTTCCACGATACGGGCCCGGCCGGCCGATCCTGGTCGCCGGCGCTGATGGTGATGTCCACGGCATTCGCTCCACGCGCGAACGCAGCCCACGAAAGGGCGAGGGCCATCATAAGCGTCGTGCCATTCCTGCCACGGCGTTTTCGCGCCCGCCGTGCGTGGGCGCAATGCCTCTGTCGCCCCTCCGGGGCTTGGAGCGCGCGCGCGTCCGTAACCCAGGGCTCACGCCCTGGGCTACTCTCCGTCGCCCCTACGGGGCTGAGGGCAATCGCTGCACGTTTCATACCTGCACCTTCCGCCGCTGCATAGTCCACGCGTGCACCTTGCGTCGCCGATCGTTCCGCCCTTGCCTCTTCCACACCTGCACCTTGCGTCGCCGATCGTTCCGCCCTTGCCTCTTCTACGCCTGCACGTTCCGTCTGTGCAGCTTGCGTGCCTACACTTTGTCGGGGACGACGAAGCCGGCCCGGTAGTGACGTGTCAGCAGCGCGTTGGCGTCCTCGTCGCCGATGATCCGTTCCGCCCTGGCGTCCACCATGAGCTTGCGACCGAGCGTATAACCGGTCTCTTCGACCTTCACGCCGTTGGCGGCCAGATACTGCTCCGTCCGCTCGAGGACTTCGGCCGCATCGGGATCGGTATCGAAGTACGGAGCCCGCGGGCGGAACGGCGTCTTACCGCCCACGCGGATCGACATGTTGCACAGGTGGCAGCACGCGCTGGAATAGTGGCCCTCGAGCACGTCCGCGTTGAGATCGGAGACCTTGCGGCTGCGGACCGCCGCGACGAAGTTCGCGAAGGGGCCGTTGCCCGGTCCCAGCCGGTACTCGACGTCCGGCAGGGGAGCGGGCGTATCGCTGCCGTTCGGGTAGAACTTGTCCTCGATGAGCGTGCCGGCCTCCAGATGAAAGATGTTACCGACGCTCACGCCGCGATACTTCTCGCTCGGCAGCCCGCGCGTTTCGAAAATCAGCTTCGTATCGCCGAAATCCATGATGGCCATCTGCGTGCTGGCCACCTCGCCCTGGTCGTAGTAACCGAGGCGCCCGCCGAAGCTGACGACGCTGCGCGGCAGCGTGGCGCCCTTGATCGACCAGCGCGCGATATCCATCTGGTGGACACCCTGGTTGCCAAGATCGCCGTTGCCGAAGTCCCAGAACCAGTGCCAGCGATAGTGAACCAGGTTCTCATGATACGGCTGTTCGCGGGCGGGGCCGAGCCAGATGTTGAAGTCCAGCTCCCGCGGCGGGGTCTTGTAAGGTTTCCAGCCGATGCTGCCGCGCGTGCTCTCGCCGCCACCCGCCTTGTAACAGAGGGCACGCGTGATCAGGAGCTTGCCGAGCTTGCCGGAATGGACGGCGGCGACGGCCTTCGCCCAACTCTTGTCGCTGCGGCTCTGGGTTCCGTGCTGCACGATCCGGCCGTACTTGCGGGCCGTCTCAACGGCGATGCGGCCCTCGTGGATGTTGTGGCTCATGGGCTTTTCGACGTAGACGTCCTTGCCGGCCTGGCAGGCCCAGATCGTCATGAGCGAGTGCCAGTGATTCGGCGTCGCGATCGAAACAACGTCGATGTTCTTGTCGTCCAGCACGCGGCGGATATCCTGCACGGTGGCGGGCCGGTTATGGCCCTTGGCCTCGACGGCCTTGACCGCGGAGCCGAAGAGGCGCGTATCGGGGTCAACAAGACAGGCCACCTCGACGTTTTCCATTCCGGCGAACGCGCCGTAGTGCGATTTCCCCCGCCCGTTCAGGCCCGCAACGGCGACGCGAATCCGCTCGTTGGCGCCGCGCACCTTCGTGGCGGGCGCGAGGAGGGGACCGCCCTTCTCCGCAGCCAAGACGCAACCGCTGAAGAGGGTCGTACCCCCGGCAGCAACCAACGAGTTTTTCAGGAACCCACGACGGCTCAGGCGGGACATGGTAATCGTTCCTCCAGTCACAAGTACCATTGGCAATTCATCACCCGTGCCGTCCGGCCGGCGCCACAACAGCGATCGCCGCCGCCAGGTGCGGGCGCGGGACCAAAGCGCATAACTACCGGGTCGAGGCCCGTATTGCAAGCGCCGCGCCGCCCGTACCGGACGTACGCGCGAGGCCGCGCGGGCAACCCGTCTGCCTGCATCTGTCTCGCCACGACCGCCGACGCGAACCGTCGGGCTACTCGCGAATCCGGAAGAAAGCGGCGGCGCCCTCCCGCTTCAGCGACTTCATTTCTTCGGCACTGAGCACCCGTCCGAGGACCAGGATGTCGTCCATGTTGCCCCGGAATTGCTCGTCGCTGCCCAGCTCCGCATCCTCGCCGACGAGCAGGTCGCGAGCCATCGACACTGGCGCCCCGTTCGGCAGCCAAGCCTCGCCCGCCTCCTCCCCGTCGAGATAGAAACGAACGTGTCCGTCGTCGTACGTCACGGCCACATGGTGGTACTTGTTGTCGGCGAAGGTCACGGGCTTCGACTCCACGGGGATGCCCTTGCAGATCAGCCGCAAACCGGCCAGTGCCTTGCCTTGCGGGTCGCAATCAAAGACGAGTTCCGATGTCCCGACCGGCCGGTTTCCGTTGTAGGAGCTGAACAGCCGGGCGGGCTTGTTGTCGTCGCTCCTGGCCATGACGGCCAGCGTGAAGCGCGTGCCGAGATTGGCCGAGCCGGCGACCTGGAGCGTGTTGAGCGGCCGCCACGGCGAGCTGACGGTTACCGCCTGCCGACCGAAGGCGACGTTCTTCGCATCACCGGTGATCCGGCTGGTACCGAGGAAGCGCAAGTCCTGTCTGCCGTCCTCCGTGAGCTTGTCGGCGGCCCGCCTGCCGCCGTCGCCTTCGAAGGTGTAGAGCATCGCCATCGTCGGCGGGGCCGGGTCGTCGATGACCTCGACGGAGTCGCCGGCCATGAACGAATACAACGAGACGTTCTTCAGCTTGAACCGGAGGCGGAGGGGGCCCTGGTCGGCGGGCAGCTCCTTGTGCTCGAGCCAGGTGACCACCGTATCGACGCTGTCGGTACGCGGCTCGACGCAGTCGGTGAGTCGGTAGCCGGGGATCGGGCGGCCATCGGCATCCTGCACCTCGACCTGCAGCAACCCGGCGGAGGCGTCGCAGTTGAGGTGGAGCTTGCCGCGGAGGCCTTTCAGACGCTTGGTGACGAACTCGCCCGGGTTGTCGCCACCGTCGAGCGAGACGAACCCGTCCTTGCGGAGTTCGGCGAAGCCGACGGCGGCATGGAACGGAAGATAGTCGTGCAGACCGTCGTATCCGCTGTAGTAGAGCCGCAGCTTGTCTCCGACAACGACGAGCGAAGTGGCGGCCACCATGCCGTGGTCCCAGGCCCTGCCGGAGCTGCGATCCAGGATCGGCGGGCGATCACCCTCCTCGCGGAGCCAGTGAAAACCGTCGCGGCTGCTGGCGAGTTCCACGAAAATCGGGCCGTGGAAGTAGCCCTCGTCGTCCTCCGCGCGATAGATGGAAAGGAAGCCGAGATACATCGTCTGGTACGCCACGCTCGGCATGTTGTAGAAGTGCGTCCGCTGAATGGAGCCCGGTTTGCACCAGCGGTCGTCGAAGTCGTCCGGAGCCATAATCAGCCGCATGGGCGGCCAATTCTCGAACCCGGTGCCCTCGCTGTAACCGATGGCCCGCCGGCGCAGGCCGCTCACGTTCGCGTTGACCTTCGCGTAGCCGCGGTACTTGTTCGTCAACGGATCCCAGACCACGTGGCCCGTGTCGCCGGCCTTGAAGAGTTCGCCCTTGGACAGGCGTTCCCAGCGCAGGCCGTCGGGAGAGCACCTGAAGAAGAAGTTGCCGGGGCTAACCGCCTTGTATCGGCGGGCGGGGTCGGGATCGTTCGGCGTAAACATGACGGCGCTTCCGCCCCCGATGATGTTGGTTTCGGTGGAGCCGGTGACCTTCCAGGGCATCAGGCCGAGCTTGGGCTTGACCCAGTGGATGCCGTCCTCGCTGGTCGCGTAGAGCGAGTGGCCGTGGTCGGGGTCGTTGTTGTGCGTCCAGCAGTAGTACCACATGCGATACCCCTTGCCGGACTCGTCGGGCAGGACGGTGGTGGCGTTGACCACTTCGTGCTCCCACGGCTGATCGACGACCAGAACGGGGTTGCCCGGATACTTCTCGAAGCGATGGTACGTCCGCGTAATGCCGCTCTTGCTGGAAACGAGGTGGTCGTCAACGAAAAGCTGCCAGGGCCCGGTCAGGTCGCCGGGAGGCGCGGCGGCCGCCCCTCTCGACCCGAGTACGACGGCGGCAGCCCAAACAAGACCGAGCCCTGCACGGGTGAACGATCCGGCGAGCACAGGAAAACCTCCGATCACTACATTCTGATGCCCCGCGGACAGGGCCGGCAACGCGCGGCGGCCCCCGGCACCTCGCTTGGAAGACCGGGCGGGACCCTGATTCTACCCGGGCGGATACCAATGGCCAAACGGCTGCGGCGTCATTCCCGCCCGAGCCCCGCCCCCCGGTGCGCGGTCGGACTGGCATGCGGGGCGGCGCACGCGGCTTTCGGGCGGCTTGCAATTCGCCCGAAGGGCGGTTATCCTTAGTAAGCTAAGGTCATGGCGCCCTGCGCCGGGAGAAACGTCGTGTCGCAGATGCTGGATCCGCAGTTGATGCAGATTCTGGTGTGCCCGAAGACGCACGCCCCGCTGATCCAGGTAGGCGACTGGCTGTACTCAACGGACCCGGGCGATCGACGAAAGTACCCGATCCGCGACGGAATCCCGGTCATGCTGATCGAGGAATCCGTCCCGGTCAGTGAAGAGGAGTTCCAACGTGCGACGCAGCGAACCGCGTAGTTCGAAGGGGCCGCGTGCCCCCCGGGCCCCCCGAGCGGAACGAACCGTCCGGCAGAAGCGGCGTTTCCCCAACCGCGGCGGCGAGGACTGGAAGGGGCCGATCGTGGACTATAAGGAGGTCGAGCTTCTGCGGAAGCTGATCACCACCAGCAGCAAGATCATGAGCCGCAAGCGCGCGGGCACGAACGCCCGCGAGCAGCGCGATCTGAAGCGCGCGATCAAGTACGCCCGGTTCCTCGCCCTGCTTCCGTACACCGGCGCGTAGGCGGAAAACCAGCGATACGGCAAGACACAAGAGCGGGAAACGACGCGGTGCCGCCGCGCGTTTCCCGCCTTCTTCGTTTCGTGCGCGATCCAGAACTACCGCGGGGCCTCCGCGAGACGCACGCCCGGATTGACAAACTTCACCGGCGTCCCGGTGGAAACCATCCGGGAAAGGCGGACGGCATCCCAGTTCGTCAGCCGGATGCAGCCGTGCGACCCGGTCTTGCCGATCAACTCGGGATTCGGCGTGCCGTGCATTCCCACGCCGGGCAGCGAAAGACCGATCCACCGCACGCCGACCGGATTGCGCGGCCCCGGGGGAATGGTGAGCTTCGTGTCGACACCCTTCACCTCCGGCCACATCTGCGGGTCGAAGGTGTACGTCGGGTTCACGGCAACGGCCACGACCTCGGCCTGCCCCGAAGGCAGCTTCTCCTTGCGCGCCGCCAGCGAGCAATAGAACAGGGCAACCATATCGCCCCGCGAGGAGTACGCTCGGATCACCTTGTTCGCCAGGTCGACTTCGAGACGGGCCGCACGAGTAATCGGCGGATCCTCGTCGGCGTTCGGAACGATCAGTGTATCGCCAACCGCGAGCGCGGCGAGATTCCTGGCCGGATTGAGCTTCGCGAGCAGCCCCTGCGAACAGTGAAACTTCTCGCAGAGCGCCTCGAGCAGCGAGGGGTACGGCAGCCGTTCGAGCTGACTCTTCTCGATCCACCCCTTGGGTAACGGTCCGACGGCGGCCCGATCGGCGCTCGTGACCGTGTAGCGAAGAAACGCATCCTCTTCGTCCACGCGAAGCGCCGCGCGCGTGGCGGCATCGAGGTTACCCGTCGCGGGCATGCCGCGGCTTCGCTGAAACTCACGCAGCGACGTCGTCGTCTTGCCGCCGAAGATGCCGTCGATCAGGCCGGGCGAAAAGCCCGAGCGGTCCAGCGCGATCTGCAAAGCCACCGTTGTGCGCAGCGACGCGGACTCGCCGGGGGACTTCGCCGCCGCAAGCGGAGCGGCACCAACACCGATCGCGACGGCTAGCACGGCGGCTCGCATCCGAAACATCGATCCGACCCGGCAGGAGAATCTGTGAGGACCCATCGGCATGGCAACCTCCTTGTTGCGGCGGTAACGGTACCGGACGGTGGGCACGTATTTGGTATCGTCCGGACCGACGCCGTTCCTTGACCGCGATCCAGGGCGCCGGGAATTCTACCTCAAAGGCCGGGCGCTGCCAAGGTGGCCGGCAGGGCCGAGCGGGACCGAGAGACGGGGATTACGGACTCGTGGCAAGGGATCGGGCTTGGGCGGCGAGTCTCACGTGGTCCCGCCGCATCCTCGGGCTACGCAGGACGGAAGGCGGCTTTCACTACGCCGGAGCGGCCCCGGGAACTCAGGGTCTCGAATGCCTGGCTGTAGTCCTCCAGGGCGAAAACGTGCGTCAGGAGGCCCTTGAGGCTCAACCGGCCTTTCGCCGCCAGATCGAAGACGACCTCGTACGTATGTCGCCGCCGGCCCTCGTACAGCTCGAACTGCCGCCCGTTGGAGCCGACGACGTTCAGCTCGGTCAACCACAGCGGAGTAGTGTCCACGACGGCAATCTGGGACGTGCCGACCTCGACCACAGTGCCGCGCGCGCGGGTGAATTTCATCGCATCGGTCAGACTGCGGCCGGTGCCGATGCAATCGTACGTGAGGTCGTACCCCCCGATGAACGCCTGATTTCCGAAGAGGGAGGGGATACGCCGGCCGCCGACGGCCGCCGCCACTGCGTCGTAGCGCCGGGCATGGGTGTCGCGGCGGCGTGTGACGATCGTCCCGTCCACGCCGGCTGCCCGCATCCGCTCGGCCTGGTGCTGGTGCCGCACCAGGGCCGTCACGCGTACGGACCCGCCGAGCGCACGGATCGCCATAGCCACGCCGATTCCGATGATGCCGCCGCCAATGACCAGGACCCGCTCGCCCTCGCCCGGCCTTCGTCGCAAAACGGCATGCACGGCCGAGGCGATCGGATCGACGACCGCCGCCTCCTCGTCGGAGAGAACGTCGGGGACCGCATACAACTGCGAGGCGTGCGCGACGAACTCGCGTGACCAGCTCCCGCCCGTAAAACTGTTCCAGCCGATCATCATGCCCGGCGGCAGACCGTGCTCGCCGGGATCCAGAAAACGCTCGCACAGCGTGAAACAGCCCTCGCGGCACGGCCCGCATGGAGAGCGGATACCCCGCACAACACACGACAGAGATGGCTCGACGACGACTCGCTGGCCTGGCTGCCAGCCGGTGACGGCCGGGCCGACCTCCTCGATGACGGCTACATTCTCGTGACCGAGCGTCACGGGGAAGCGCGTCATCGCGCGGAGGATGTTGGCCGGATGGGTCCGCTGGAAGACGGCGGCGATATCGGTCCCGCAGATGCCGCCGAGGATGGTGCGAAGCCGGACCCATTGGCCGTCGGGCCCGCCGGGCCTGCCCCGGATGGTCCAGATGGGCGGCGTGGGGACATCGCGAAGTCGCAGGCCGGAGAGTGGCGACCAGAACGCACGCGGGGTGAGCCATCCTGCCAGCTTGCAGAGCGGCCATCGCACGGGATGAATGTTGAATACGAGGGCCTTCATTGGACCCGGCAATCAGCCTGCCATGATACCGCACATGCCGTAAGCAGATCGTCGTGATCAGACATGGCTACCCGCGATCCGCCAGTACGCGGACCGCGTGAAGCCATGGCACACACCGGGCACGCACAACCGATGCGGCAGTGGCACAGGCAAGCCGCCAGTATAGGCAATCGGCGCGGCAATGCACTTCCGGTAGGATGAGGCCGCGACGGACGATAGCCGTCCCTCTTGCGGAGGTGTCATTATGCGTGGTGCGATCCTGGTCACCGGGCTCCTTTCCGTTGCAGCGGCATCTATGGCGTGGGCGGAGACGATTTTGCCCATGGGCAGCGCGCCCAAGCCGCTAACGTTCCCCCACTTCCCTGACCGGATGCACACGTTCATCTGGCGGAACTGGACGGTCGTCGAGCCGGAGCGGCTGGCGAAGGTGCTGAGCACGTCGGTCGAGAACGTGCGGGAAGTCGCTCAGTCGATGGGGTTGCCGGCCGCCCCACCGATCGCCGCCGAGATGAGGACCCGCGGCTACATCACCCTTTTGAAGCGGAACTGGCACCTGTTGCCGTATGAACAGATCCTGACACTGCTGGATGTGTCGGCGGAGCAGCTTGCGCACTCGTTGCGGGAGGACGACTTTCTCATTCACAAGCTCGGGGCACTCAAGCCGGCGTGCGAGCCGCTCCGCTATACCGCCCCCGACGAGGCGGCCCGCAAACGCGCCGCCGAGATCAAGCGGACCGTGCAGGAGACGTTCGGCGACGACATCAACCAGCCCGGGGAGCCGCGGTTCGGGTTCGTGCAGAAGCTCAGTCGGCCGAAGCTTGCCGAGGGCGTGAAGGGGACAGTCCCCATTTCGCGGGAGTCCTCTCATTTGACAGGCCCCGCAGAGGCGAAAGCAAGCTCTGATTTGCTGCGAAATGGGGACAGTCCCCTGCGGTACATCTACTCGTACTTCGCGATGTATGGCGATCCGCTTATGACGCCGGAGCTTGACCCGTTCCCGGACGGCCTGCTGCAACGGCTGGCCGACCTGGGGATCAACGGCGTGTGGATGCACGTGGTGCTGCGGCAGCTCGCGCCGAGCGAGACGTTTCCCGAATTTGGCGCCGGGTGCGACGTGCGCCTGGCCAATCTCCGCAAGCTCGTCGAGCGGGCGAAGCGGTACGGAATCCGCATCTACCTGTACATGAACGAGCCGCGGGCAATGCAGGCGCCGTTCTTCGAGAAGCGGCCGCAGATGAAGGGCGTGCAGGAAGGCGAGTACTTCGCCATGTGCACGTCAAACCCGCAGGTGCGGGCGTGGATCACGGACTCGCTCGCGTACGTGTTCCGGAACGTGCCCGAGCTGGGCGGCGTGTTCACGATCACCGCGTCGGAGAACCTGACGAACTGCGCCTCGCACTACCAGGAGGCCCAATGCCCGCGGTGCAAGAACCGCAAGCCCGCCGAGATCATCGCCGAAGTCAATGCGGCCATCGAAGCGGGCGTGCATCGCGGCGATCCCGACGCCAAGGTCATTGTCTGGGACTGGGGATTCAAGGACGAGTGGGCACCGGAGGTAATCGCCGCCCTGCCGAAGTCGACGTGGATCATGTCGGTGAGCGAGTGGTCGATCCCGATCCATCGCGGCGGCGTGAACACGGAAGTCGGCGAGTACTCGATCTCGGTGGTCGGTCCGGGCCCGCGGGCGACGAAGCACTGGCGCCTCGCAAAGCAGGCGGGGCTCAAGGCCGTGGCGAAGATCGCGGTGAACAACACGTGGGAGCTTTCGGCCGTGCCGTATCTGCCGGTGCCCGACCTGATCGCCGAGCATTGCCACAACCTCGCGTCGGCCGGCGTGGACGGGATGATGATGAGCTGGACGCTGGGCGGGTATCCGTCGCCGAACCTGGAGGTCGCGCAGCGTCTGAGCCAGTCCCCCCCACCGGACAAGGAAACCGTGCTGGGCGAGATCGCGCGGGAGCGGTTCGGCCCCAAAGGCGCGCCGCACGCGCGGAAGGCGTGGACGGCATTCAGCACTGCCTTGCGCAGCTACCCGTACAACGGCAGCGTGCTGTATGACTGCCCGGTGCAGGTGGGACCGGCGAACCTGCTGTATGCGACGCCGACCGGGTACCACGCGACGATGGTTGGGTTCCCGTATGACGACCTGCCCCGCTGGTGCGGCCCGTACCCGGCCGAGGTGTTCGCTGACCAGTTCCGGCTGGTTGCCACGGGCTGGAAGGCCGGGCTGCCGGAGCTGGAGCAGGCCGTCGCCGCGGCGCCGGCCGAATTCGCCGAAGATGCGCGGGCCGAGTTGGCCTTCGCCGAGGCGGCGCAGCTTCACTTCCAGAGCGTGGAGAATCAGACACGATTCATGATCGCCCGGAACGCCGTACTCGCGAAGGACAAGCCGCTGAGCGGCGCGGATCGTGCGAGGGAAATCGAGCGGATGCGCCGTATCGCCCGCGACGAAATCGATGTCGCCCGGCGACTGTTCACGCTGGCGCGGCAGGATTCGCGGATCGGCTACGAGGCCTCGAACCACTACTACTACGTGCCGGCGGACCTTGTGGAAAAGGTGATTAACTGCCGGTATGTGATCGAGCATCTTCCGAGCGAATGACAAGTCGAGCGGTCCGCACAGCGCATCCTACGGCTACCCGGACTCGTCGTCGTCGAAGCGAAACCCAAACTTGCGGTGCAGCCAGTCCTCGGCGCGGTGGAA
Organism: uncultured Planctomycetales bacterium; assembly: GCA_964569765.1. Taxonomy (GTDB): domain Bacteria; phylum Planctomycetota; class Phycisphaerae; order UBA1845; family PWPN01; genus CAZMVY01. The sequence continues at coordinate 8,090 of CAZMVY010000005.1, read as the reverse complement.
GACTTTCGTCTGACGCATCCTCGCGAGCAGCCACTTGCGGCCGGGCCAATCGATGAGCAGCAGGCCGGCCAGGATGAACATCCATCCCTGCAGGATCGGGATGAACCCGCCGACGATCCCGAAGGCGATGCAGAGGACGCCGATCGCGTTGCGCAGGATTCTCCGCCAGAGGCGTTTCATCGCGCCGCGGTCTCCAGCAATTTCAGCCGAAGCAGATTCAGCGCGAACTTGCAGGCGCGATCGCGGATTTCCTCGCGGGTCATATCGCTCCCGAATCGGCGTTCCTGCACGTCGCAGCCTTCGGCACAGGAGAGGCCGAAGAAGACCAGCCCGACGGGCTTGGCCGGGCTGCCGCCGCCGGGGCCGGCGATGCCCGTGGCCGAAATGGCATAGTCGCTCTTGCTGATCCGTCGGGCGTTCCCGGCCATCGCCGCCGCCACCGGCGCACTGACCGCCCCGTGGCGGAGGATCAGCTCCGCGGGGACCTCGATGAGCCGCGTCTTCGACTCGTTGGAGTAGGTGACGAAGCCGTTGAGGAAGTACTCGCTGCTGCCGGGGATGTCGGTGAGGCTCTTGGCGATGAGGCCGCCGGTGCACGACTCGGCGGTCGCGACCGTGCGCTTCGTCTCGAAGAGCCGCTTCGCGACGGCATGGGCGAGGGTCTCGTCATCCTCGCCGAAGACGAGATCGCCGAGCCGGCGGCGAACCTCGGTCACGTCGGCGTCCAGCAAACGCTGCGCCTCGTCGCGCGTCGGGCCGAAGGCGTGGATGCGGACACCGATGATCGTCTGCTGGGCCGTCGTGCCTACGGTCGGGTTGCGGCCGCGCTGCATGAGATCGCGGATCCGCTCGCCGACGTCCGACTCGCCTGCGCCGTACGTGTTGATCGTCTTTGCGAGGAGGACCGCATCGCCGGAGCGCTCCGAGAGCGCGGGCAAGACGTCGCGGGTGAACATCTCCTTCATCTCGCGCGGCACGCCGGGCATCACAAAGACGTCGGCCCGATGCAGCTTCGCACGGATCCCCGGAGCCGTGCCGCAGGTGTTCTCGATCGGCGCAGCACCCGCGGGGAACATGGCCTGAACCGTGTTCGCCTCCGGCATGACCCGGCCGCGCCGGGTGAAAAACTCGCGGATGCGCTCGATGCTGGGCGGATGCAGCACCAGATCAACGCCCATTGCGGCGGCGAGAGCGTGGCGGGTGAGGTCGTCGGCCGTCGGGCCGATCCCGCCGCTGACGAGAACGACATCCGCGGCGCGGGCCGCGCGGTCGAGCAGATCGCGAATCGGCTCGAGCTCGTCCGCGACGGTGGCATGCATCCGTACCCGCACGCCGATCGCTGCAAGCTGCTGCGAAAGCCACGCCGAATTCGTGTCCACGGTCTGACCGAGCGTCAGTTCGTTTCCAATGCTGACGATAATGGCATCCATGCGACACAACGATAGGTGTACGCGACGGTGGGTGCAACAAGCGGCGCGGCAAGGTCTGCCCGCGGCGTGGCCACCCATCCCGCCTTGCACGGCACGCGGTCGTTACGACCGCTGCGCCGTTCCGCAGGGCATCCTGCCGGCCGCGCTGCCGCCCCGCGCTGTCGCCGGTCCGCCCCCTTCCGTATAATCCCGCGATATGACTCGGCTTGTTCGAAACGGTATTCCCCGATTCCGGCCCGGCTCCAGAAGCGTATCGGCCCTCATTCTTCTGCTCGGGGGATGCACCCCGCCGACCACCTTTCGCGTGCTGCAGCCGCGTCTTACGGGTCGGCAGCGGGACATGACGCTCACGACGTCGAACGCAGACTACGGGCGGGCGGAGGGCCGCGGCGGATGGCATATCCTCGTGCGGTTCCCGCTTCCGGGAGCCACGTCGGGGCGCCCGAACTACATCGTCTACCTCCATGTGCCGGACCCGTCGCCGGGCGAACCCACGACGTTCCCGCTGGGGAAAACGTCGCCGGCACGCGGGTTCTTCGTTCAAAGGGCCGGCGAGGGCCGCGGCCGCGAGCTGATCGTCGGCGGGTTCGTGGAACTGAAGCAACTGTCGGACCGCCGGTGGTTCCTGCGACTGACGGCCGACGGCGAGCTGGGGACGCAGATCCTCGGAACCGCCACGCTCACGCGCCGGGACCTCGACGTGCGCGACTACGTCGAGCGGCACCATTCTGGCGACGTGGCGGACCTGCTCGCGCCGCCGGTCGCCGGGCAGAAAAACGGAGCGCGGAGAGCACCATGAACGACGCGCACACCCGCCACGGATGGATCGACGTGACCCGACCGCTGCGGAACGGGATGATCCAATGGCCCGGCGAACGCCCCTTTCGGCTCAACCGATTCGAGAAGATCACAGGGCCGGGCACCTGTAACGTCTCGGAAATCGAGACGTGCCTTCACATCGGCACACACATCGACGCACCGCTGCACTTCATCGCAAACGGAGCGGATATCGAAGGAATCTCGCTTGAGCAGCTCTGCGGGCCGGCCGTCATCGTCGATATACCCGAGCGGCGCGACGTCCGTCCGACCGACCTGGCCGCCGCGGACATTCGGCCCGGTGACGGCGTCCTGCTCAGGACTGCCAACGCTATGCTCTGGGACAAGGGAGTGTTCGACGCGGGTTTCCATGGCATTTCCGCCGAGGCCGCCGACTGGCTGGTGGAGGCCGGCGTACGCGCGGTGGGCCTCGATTACCTGTCGGTCGACCGTTATGACGCGCCGGAGAAACGGGCACATTGCGCCCTCCTCGGCGCGGGGATCGTCATTATCGAGGGCCTTGACCTTGCCTCGGTCGGCCCGGGCCGCTACGAGATGATCGCGCTGCCGCTGCGAATCCCCGGCGCGGACGGGAGCCCCGCGCGCGTCATCGTGCGGCCGGTATAGGGCGGCCCGCCGCGCCTCGTGGCGGCAGCCTTCGCGGCCGGCCCTATGCTCTGCGAACACACCTTTCGAAGAATGCGAGCAGGCGCGGGCGGGCTTCGTCGGCCCGCTCGTCGAGGGCACAGTAGTGACCCGCGCCGTCGATGAGCCAGAGTTCCTTCGGCTCGCGGGCGGCGTCGTAGAGCTGCTTTGCCATGCGCGGATCAACGACATCGTCCTCGCGGCCGTGCATGATGAACAACGGGCGCGGCGAGATCCGCGAAACGTAGTCGATGGGATCGTAGCCGTCGCTCATCAAGAGGCGCGGCAGCAGCGCGGCAAAAGGAAAAAGCAGCGGGTTTCGCCGCAGGTGCCAGGCCGCGATTCGCTGATAATCACTGAACGCCCCGTCCACGGCCAAGCCGGCCACGTCGTTTCGCTCGGCCACGACGACGATCCCGACCGCGCCGCCCAGAGACTGCCCGAGCACAACCAGCCGGGCGGGATCAACGTCCGGGCGACCGCGAAGATAGTCGAGGGCGGCGTGACCGTCGGCGACCAGCCCCGATCGCGACGGGCGGCCCTCAGATCGCCCATAGCCGCGATAGTCGAAGCAGAACAGATTCCAGCCTTCGGCGGGCAACCAGGCCACGTGCGGAAGATGCGCCGTGATGTTGCCGGCGTTTCCGTGAAAATGGACCACGGTGCCCAGTACCTCCCGGCGGGCGGCGGGAAAGAACCACGCATCGAGCACGACGCGGTCTCGGGTTTCGAACCGGACGGGCTCGAACCGCAGCCCAAACTGCGCCGGCAACGCGTAGACCGTGCGGGTAGGATGATAAAAAAGGCGATCCAGCCCGGGCATGTCGCGCCCTTCCGTTCCGAAACGCTGCGATCGTCACGGGCGGGTCAGAAGGATCCTCCGTCCGTCACGTCGTATAGTCCGCGTTGATCGAAACATACTCCCGCGAAAGGTCGCACGTCAGCACGCGATCCTCACAGCGACCCGCCGCCAGCTCCACGGTGACGGCCACATGGGCAGCCTTCATCAGCCTGGATACCGAGGCGAGCGATACGCTGCGCACGGGTTCAGCGCGGCGAAACACGCACACCGGGCCGATGTAAACGCGGACCTTCCGGGGATCGAACGCGGCGCTCGTCGTGCCGAGCGCCTGAACGATACGGCCCCAGTTCGGGTCGCCGCCGTGGACGGCCGTCCTGACGAGCGGGCTGACGGCAATCGCCCGGGCAACCTGGTGGGCATCGGCGGGCGTCCGCGCCCCGCGCACGCGCACCTCGATGACGCGAGTGGCACCCTCGCCGTCGCGTGCGATCTGATATGCCAGCGAGGCACAGAGCTCGTAGAGCGCGGCGGCGAAGGCTCTGCCGGCCGCCGATGTCGCGGAGCGCACCGGTGTGTTGTTCGCAAGACCGCTGGCAAGGAGAACCACGGTGTCGCTGGTCGATTGGCACTCGTCCACGGTAACCCGGTTGAACGTCTGCTCGACCGCCGCCAGCAGAAACCGCCGAAGCACCGCCGAAGGCACGCTGGCGTCCGTCGTCAGGTACGCCAGCATCGTGGCCATGTGCGGGGCGATCATGCCGCTGCCCTTGCAGCAGCCGGCGACGACCACCCGCGAGCGGCCGAGGCGCAACCGGACGCACGCCTGCTTGGGCCGCAGGTCGGTGGTCATGATCGCTCGGGCGAACGCCTCCCCGGCGGCGGCGCTGTTCGACAGACGGGCGGCGGCCGTGGCAATGCCCTGCGCCACCTTGTCCATGGGCAGAAAGCGGCCGATCACACCCGTGCTCGAAGGGACCACGAGCATTGGGTCGACCCCGACAGCCGCGCCCGCCAAACGACACATCGCGCGGGCGTCGCGCAGCCCGCGCGCCCCCGTCGCAACGTTCGAGCAGCCGCTGTTCGCCACGACGGCCTGAATACGACCGCCGCGCACGTGCTCACGTGCGACGACGACGGGCGCGCCGCAGAAGCGGTTCGTGGTGAAGGCGGCCGCCGCCGAACAGGGCCGATCGGCCACGAGCAGGCCCAGGTCGGTCGCTCCGTCCTTCTTGATCCCGCAGGCGGCAACGCCGCTGCGGAAGCCTTCTGGTGCTGTAATGGTCTGATTCGGCATGGTTTCTCAGGTGCCGGCCTCCGGGGCTCGCCTGTCGGGGCCGGAAGTTCGCGAACCGGATTGTCGCGGACGCGTCCGTCTTGCGCCCGACCGCTGCGGCTCGCTCCTCACAGAAGCCCCGCGCTCTCCTCAATGCCAGACATGAGGTTCATGTTCTGGATCGCCTGGCCCGCAGCGCCCTTGACCATGTTATCAACGGCCGTCAGCACCACGAGCCGGCTCTTGACCACCCGAACACTGATATCGCACAGATTCGTCCGGGCCACGTTCCGGGTGCAGGGCAACTCCCTGCACAGACGAACGAACGGCTCGCCGGCGTAGGCCGCGGCGAGCGTTTCGGCGGCGTGCTCCACGGAAATCGGCTGCACGGGCTTCAGGTAGATCGTCGAGAGGATGCCGCGCTCCATCGGAACCAGGTGCGGAGTAAAGATCACGCTCGCCTTGCCGCGCCGCAGGACCGCATCGAGCTGTCGCTCGATCTCCACCATGTGCCGATGCTCGCCGACCTTGTAGGCCTCGAAGTTCTCATGACGCTCGGGGAAATGGTGCTCCGGCTTCGGCTCCCGCCCGGCCCCACTGATGCCGCTGGCCGAATCGACAATGATGTCGTGCGGCTCGATCAGCCCCGCGTCCAGGAATGGAATGATTCCCAGCACGGCGCCTGTGGGGTAGCAGCCCGGGTTGGCAACGAGACGCGCCGAGCGGATCTGATCGCGATATCGCTCCGGAAGCCCGTAAACCGCTTCGTCGAGGTGCGCCAGGTCCGTGTGCCGGATGCCGTACCACTGCTCGTAGTCTGACGGATCCTTGAGGCGGTAGTCCGCCGAGTAATCGATAACCTTGACACCCCCGTCCAGCAGGGCGGGCACGATCGTCATGGCCTGGCCGGCGGGCAGACAGAGCATCGCCACGTCCGCACGCTCCGCGATCCGCGCCGCGTCGATCCGCTCGCACTGCGCATCCAGCCGCCCGTACAGTTCCGGAAACACTTCGGAAATCCGCGGCGGCGGATCCCGCCGCGAACAGAGCATGGCGATTTCGGCCCGCGGGTGCCTCAGGAGCCAGCGAATCGCCTCCAGGGCGGCGTAGCCCGTGGCCCCAACGATCGCCACTCGTATCCTGCCGTCCATCGCTTTCCTCAGCCCTGCTGGCCGCTCGCCCGCGGACCCGACGCGAGGAGAACCGTTCCGCAATCCGGCATCGGCGGTCTCAAGAGAAAACAGGACCCCGACATGCTCGCCGGGGTCCTGCCCGTCGTCAACCGATGTATCGACGCCTTACCGCTTCGAGAACTGGAACCGACGGCGCGCCCCGGCCTGACCGGGCTTCTTTCGCTCGACGATGCGACTATCCTGGGTGAGCAGATCGGCCCCGCGAAGCAGCGCCTCGTAATCCGGGTTTGCCTGCTTGAGTGCCCGCGCCAGCCCCAGCGAGATCGCGCCCGCCTGTCCGGTGGGGCCCCCGCCTCTCACATTCACGAACACATCAATCCTTCCGAGCGTCTCCGTCACCTGGAGCGGCGCGCGGATCGCCCGGCGGTCCTTCTCCTCGCAGAAGTACACGTCCGCCTTGCGGTCGTTCACAAGGAATTCGCCGGTACCGGGACGGATCCGGACACGAGCCACGGCACACTTGCGCCGACCCGTGCCAAAGAAGAAACCCTTCTCCGGCGCGGGGATGGTCGCCGATACCGCAGGCGCCGGCGCGGGCGGCTGAACAGGCGCCGCCACCGACGGCGGCTCCGACGGCGGGCTCACTACACTTGCAGGCTCGTTGTTCGGATCGGACATAAGCATTCCCCTGAAATCAGATCGTCAGCGGTTCGGGCCGCTGCGCCTGGTGCGAGTGTTCGGACCCACGGTACACCTTCAACCGCGAAAGCATCTGCCGGCCCAGCCGATTCCGCGGAAGCATGCGCCGAACCGCGGTAAGAATCACGCGCTCCGGGTGCTCCTGCAGAACTTTGGCCATCGGGATGACCTTGCGTCCGCTCGGATAATACGTATATCGGTCGTACGCCTCCTGCTGCACTTTGCGCCCCGTCAGCTTGACGCGCTCCGCGTTGATGACGACGACGAAGTCGCCCGTCAGGGTGTGCGGCGTATAGGTCGGCCTGTGCTTGCCCATGAGAATGGTCGCCAACCGGGTCGCCAGCCGCCCAAGAACCTTGTCCGTCGCGTCCACGAGCAACCAGCGCCCCGCCACCTCCTGGGGCTTGGCCAGGAACGACTTTCCTGTATTGCGAGCCATTGCAGATCCATTCCGCTGCAGCGCCCGCCGGAGCGGCCGCAGCGACAGAGTCCTGTAGTTTAAGCTCATTGCGCCCGGTGTCAAGGGACCTGTTCCGCGTGCACAGCCGGCGTTTCCGCCTGCCCCATCCACCACCGGACGACCTTTCGCTTCCGACGCACATCCTCGCCGATCTGCCCCGTTCGATCTCGGCGGGCCAGGCCCCCCGTAAGCCGCCGTCCAATACGCTGCCCGACCTATCAACTAGCGCAAACCCTTTCCAGTAAAGACGATACGTCTGCGGGCGCGATCGGGGCGCAGTTACCGCTCCCGCGTTTGTGGCCAAGGACCCAGACCGTCGGCCCGATCGGGTGCCAGACGCGCGGATCGCTCGCGACGAACAGCGCAATCGTCGGCACACCAAGGGCGGCCGCCACATGCGAGACGCCAGAATCGTTCCCGACGAAGGCGTCGGCGCAGGCAATTACCGAGGCGGCACGGAACAGGTCCTCCTCGTAAACCACGCGGGCCGTTCGGGCCAACCTCTCCCGAAACGCCTCGCCGAACCAATCCAGCTCCACCGGGCCGATCATCCACGCGACTGCGTAGCCGTCGCTCCGCAAGCGATGCGCGAGGACCTCGTAGCACTCGATCGGCCAACACTTCGTCCTGCCGCCGCTGCCGGGGTGAAGCAGCACGCGCCGTCGGCCGGCGACATCCGCCCACCATTCCCGGCCGTACTCGCGGTCCGCCTCATGGGGCCGTATCAGTACCGTCGGCTCCGGTGGCGGCACGTTCAGCCCGGCATCCTGAAGGTCACGGATCCACTGTTCGGTAATGTGCCGCCCGGCCGCGATGGTCTCTGGCCGGACGC
>CAZMVY010000004.1:22656-50399 GCA_964569765.1 uncultured Planctomycetales bacterium | reverse complement strand
CACGGACGCGGAGCCACGGGGACGCGGGGACACGAGGACGTTGCGGGCTCCGCGGCTCCGCGTCTCCGCGTCCCCGTGTCTCTTCGTTCCGCCATCGCAACCGATGTTCCGATCCCGCGCCCGCCGTTCTGGGGCTTGCGGGTGCTGGAGCGGGTTCCGCTGGCGGATGTGCTGGCGTACCTCAACGAGGTCATGCTCTTTCAGGTCCACTGGGGGTTCAAGAAGAGGGGCCGGCCGGCCGAGGAGTTCGCGAAGTATCTCGACGAGCACGTTCGACCGATCTACCGCGACCTGCTCGAGCGATGCGAGCGTGAGGGGCTCCTGCAGCCGCGGGCGATCTACGGCTACTGGCCGTGCAACAGCGAGGGCGACTCGCTGATCGTTTACGATGCAGCGAAGCAGGACCGCGAGGTTGTGCGTTTCACGTTTCCGCGGCAGGGCAAGCCGCCCTACTGGTGTCTGTCGGACTTCTTCCGGCCCATCGAATCGGGCGAGAAGGATGTCGTGGGGTTCTCGATTGTCACGGTCGGCCAGCAGGCGAGCGACACGGCCCGCGAGTGGTTCAAGCAGGACCGTTACACCGACTACCTCTATCTCCACGGCCTGAGCGTCGAGACCGCCGAGGCCCTTGCCGAGTACATCCACAAGCGGGTGCGGGTAGAACTGGGCATCGCGGGAAAGGACGCGGGCGACATCCAGGGCCTGTTCAAGCAGGGTTACCAGGGGAGCCGCTACAGCTTCGGTTACGCAGCGTGCCCGCGCCTCGAGGATCAGCAACTCCTCTGGCCGCTGCTGGAGCCCGGGCGGATCGGCGTGACGCTGACGGAGGAGTTTCAGCTCGTCCCCGAGCAATCGACGAGCGCAATGATCTGCCACCACCCCGAGGCGCGGTATTTCAAAGCGTAGTCGATAGCGTCCGCTGTTCGGACCGTGCTCCCGTTTCGTCCGCACAGCGGCCCCTACATGTTCAATGTCTGTTGGTCAGCTCCCACACGCGTTCGGGGGTGCAGGGGGTCTTGCACGGGAACTTGCCGATCGCGTCGGCGATGGCGCTGAGGACCGCGGGGACAGCGCCGATCAGCGGGGGCTCGCCTACGCCGTGGGCGCCGAAGGGGCCGCCGGGGTCGTCGTGTTCAAGGATGATCGCCTCGACCGGCGGGACGTCGCGGATCGTCGGGAGGATGTAGTCGGTGAAGCCCGGGTTGAGCATGCGGCCCTCGCGCATGACGACTTCCTCCATGAGGGCCATGCCGATGCCCTGGGCGACGCCGCCGGCGATCTGGCCGTCCACCAGATGCGGGTTGATTGCCTTGCCGACGTCGTGGCAGGCGATGTGGCGCTCGACGCGGACCTCGCCCGTCTCCGTATCGACGAGTACCTGCGCGAGGTGGGCCCCGAAGAGGTACGTGATGAAGGCCCGCGGGCTCTGGCCGGTTTCGTACTCCTCGCAGACCGTCCGCGGCTTGAACAGGGCCGTCGCCTCGAGTGAGTAGCCCCGCCGGCGGCCGGCGGCGGCCAGCTCGTGCAGCGCGATTCGCCGGTTCGGATCATAGCGGTTGCGGGCGATGCCGTCGCGGATCTCAATCTCGTGCGGATGGATATGCAGAAACGCGCCGGCCACGTCGAGGACCTGCTCACGAAGTTCGCTCGCGGCGAGCCGGACCGCATTGCCGGTGAAGTACGTCTGGCGCGAGGCCGAGGAGGAGCCGGACTCGTGCGTCTTTTCGGTGTCGGCCCAGATGATGCGCGTCTGCGCGAGCGGCACGCCCAGCTCCTCGGCGGCGATCTGCGACATGACGGTGAGCAGGCCTTGGCCGTACTCGACGCCGCCGGTGTAGATTTCGACAAAGCCGTCGTCGGCGAGGCGGACCCTGGCCCGCGAGGCGTCGGGGAATCCGTCGCCGTAACCCAGGCCGAAGCAGACCACGCTCAGACCCCAGCCGCGCTTGAGGTGCGGCGAATTCCGGGTTCCGGGGGAGGCACCGTCGCTGACTCGGGCGGGGTGCGTCTGATAACGGTCGAGCACGGCCTGCATGCACTGCTGCGCCGTCGGGTCGGCGATTCGCTGGCCGGTTGTGACCTCGTCGCCGGGGCCGATCAGGTTGCGGCGGCGCAGCTCCGCGCGGTCCATACCGAGCCGGGCGGCGAGACGATCCATCATTCCTTCGTAGGCGATTGCCATCTGGGCGGCGCCGAAGCCGCGCATGGCGCCGGTTGGGTTGTTGTTGGTATGCACGCCGTAGACGTCCACGTGGACGTTCGGCACGCGGTAGGGACCGGTGGCGTGGCTGGCGGCCTTGCGGATCACGGCCGGGCCGGTCGATGCGTACGCGCCCTCGTCGCTGTAGACGACGACCTTGGCGGCCGTCAACGTGCCATCGCTCTGCGCCCCCAGGGTGTACTGGATTCGCAGGGCATGGCGCTTGTGGCGGGCCCGCATGGATTCCTCGCGCGAGTATCGCATCGCGACGGTCTTGTTCGGATGCTTGAGCGCGGCCAGACCGAGGTGAATCTGGATGCTGATGTCCTCTCGTCCGCCGAACGCCCCGCCGGTTACGGGCTGGACGATCCGCACGGCTTCGAGCGGCAGGCCGAGCGCCAACGCCACCAGGCGCCGTTCCTCGTGCACCCACTGGCCGGCGGCATGGATCGTGAGGGTGGCCCCGTCCCAGCGTGCGATGCCGGCCTCCAGATCGAGAAACGCATGATCGACCGTTTGCGTTTCGAAGGTATCCTCGACGACGACCTCGCTGACGGCGAGGGCGGCGTCGGCGTCGCCCTTGCGGATGCGCTTGCCGCCCATGATGTTGCCGTCCGGGTGCAGCCGCGGTGCGTCGGAGGCGAGGGCCTCGTCGATCGTAGCGACGACGGGCAGCGGCTTGTAGTCCACCTTCCCCGCCGCGCACGCGTCGGCCAGCACGCGCTCGGTTTCGGCCACGACGAGCGCGACGGCATCGCCGCGGTAGAGCACCTTGCGATCCGCCAAAACGGGATGATCGCGGCGGATGAGGCCCTGACGGTTGGTGCCGGGCACGTCGCGATGCGTGTACACGCCGAGCACTCCCGGCAGATTCCGGGCGGCGGTCGCGTCGATGGAGCGGATCTCCGCGTGGGCGAACTCGGACCGTACGACGCGGGCGAAGAGGTCGGCCTCGTTCGCCATCAGGTCCGCGCCGTAGAGGGCGGTGCCGAGAACCTTCTCCGGCCCGTCGACCCGTTCGCATGGGCGGCCGAGAGGGCCGTGCAACGACTCTTTGTAGGGCGTCGCGCTCGGGGGAACCTCCAGCGGCTCCACCGGCGGCGCGACCACGGGCGGGGCTGCCTTGCTCATGGCAACACCCCGTGAAGGCCGGCGGCGGGGCGCCGAGGCGCGGAGAGGAATGCGTACGGGTTCATGAGCCTACCTCGCGGGCTGCGATACGGATCGCCTCGATGATCGACTTGTAGCCGGTGCAGCGGCAGAGATTGCCCTCCATCGCGCGGAGCAATTCGTCCTCGCTGGGACGGGGCGTCTGCTGCAACAAGGCGTACGCCGCCAGGATCAGCCCCGGCGTGCAGTAGCCGCACTGGGCTGCACCGGTCTGGAGAAACGCCCGCTGCAGAGCGGAGAGCGACCGGCCGTCGCTCAGGCCCTCGATCGTCAGCACGCTGCGGTCGGCAACCGACAGGGCGAGCGTCAGGCAACTGTTGACCGGCCGGCCGTCGAGAAGCACCGTGCACGAGCCGCACTCGCCTTCGAGGCACGCGCCCTTGGTGCCGGTGAGGTGAAGGCGGTCGCGCAGGACCGTCAGCAGGGTTTCGTCCGCGAGTACCTCGACGCGCGTCTCGACGCCGTTCAACGTGAAGCAAAGCGTCTCCATCGTTTCCTCCGGTGTGTGGCCGCCGGCTCATGCCACTGGCGCGGCGGCCTCGTCGCGCAGTTGCGTCAGCAGCCGGCGGACGAGCGTGCCGCACATCGCCCGGCGGTATCGCGCGGAGGCGCGATGATCGTCGATCGGCTGCGCCTCCTTCATCGCCTCGGCGGCGGCCTCGGCAATCGCCTCCTCCGTCAGGCCGCCCTGACCTACGACAGCCTCGGCCCTCGTTGCCCGCATCGGGTACGGCCCGACGCTGCCCAGCGCAATGCGGCACGAACCGTCCGCCGCCCACCCGATCGCGCAACTGACCACCGAGATGTTGCACGCGCCCCGCTTGCCGATCTTGTACCAGGCCGTCCGCACGTCGCCGCGGAATCGCACGGCCGTAATCAACTCGTCCGGCGCCATTGCCGTCCGTCTGTACCCGAGGAAGAACCGGTCGATCGGCAAGACCCGCCGGCCGCGCCGCACGTGCGACAGTTCGATCGTCGCCCCGAGCGCCAGGAGGGCCGTGCTGCCGTCGCCGGCCGGCGAGGCCGTCGCCAGGTTGCCCGCAATCGTGCCGCGGTTGCGGACCTGCGGCCCGCCGACACTCATGGCGGCTGCCGCCAGGGCGCGGACGGGAAGCGTGCCGATCTGCGAAAACGTCGCGCCACCCGAGAGGACGATCTCGCCGTCGTGCTCCGCAATGTCCGCAAAGCCGGCGATGCGGGACAGGTCCAGCCAGCCCGCCGGCCGCAGGGCGCCGCGATTAAGGAGTACGAGCAGGTCCGTACCGCCGCCGAGCGTCAGCACGTCCGGCCCGCGTTCGGCCCGCAGGGCCAGCGCCTCGTCGAGATTCCGCGGCTGGAGGAACATGTCCATTTCCCGATGGGCGTGTCCGGCGTTTTCGCCCGACTCCTGACGCGGCGCGGGCACGGAACGAACCGCTTCGGCCGACGGGCGCGTCAATCCGTGCGGTGCGGATCACGTCGTTTCACGCCGTCATCGAACGGAATGATCGCATCCTCCAGCGGGAAACGCAATCCGCCGGGCCCTCGACCCGGGCGTCACGCCGGCCGCCCCGCCCGCTCGATCACCTGCTCGGTGGTCCACCAGTCGGCGCCGGCCGCCCGGAGGACCTCGCGGGCCTGCGCGTCCGTTTCGCGCGAGACCGCGCGTACCGCATCGCTGACGATCGCGACCCGGCCGTCGCGGTGCAGGAGCCCGAGTGCTGCGGCTCGGACGCAGTAGTCCGACGCCACGCCGAAGATGATGAACCGGTCCACCTCGATCGCGTCGATGAGCCGCGCGAAGTTCGGGTTGCTGAAAACATCGAAGGTTGTCTTGTGAAAGACGACCTGATCGTGCAGGGAGAGCAGTGCCGCCGGGTTGGGGATCACGTCGTGCGGTTCGACGACCAGACGATGGTCGAGCAGCGTCTCCTTGAGCTTGCGTTGGCCGGCCGTGCCGCGGACGCAATGCGGCGGGAACTGACGAAACTCCGGATCGTCGGGTGCGTGGTTGTCGGCGGAGCTGAGCAGCGGGAGGCGGCACGCCGAGGCCGTCGAGACCAGGCGTCGAAGATTCGGCACGATCTCCTCGGCACCGGGCACGTACAGTTTCCCGCCGGGGTCCATGAAGTCATGCTGCGTGTCGATGTCCACGAACACGTATTCAAACCGTGACATGGTCGCACCGGTCCGATCATATCCGCTCGTCGCCCGGATGACGAGCCCGCCGCGCAGCGGGGCCGCCCGCGCTTGGTGCGTGCCGGCCTTTGTGGTAAGGAATAACGACCGTCATGACCGCGTTTCGACACCCCACTGCCGCCGGGGCCGTCGCCCTCGCCCTGGGGACCCTCATTGCGTACGTCCCCGCGATGCGTGGCGGCTTTGTATGGGATGATGATTACTATGTGACCCACAACCGGGCCCTCCGGGACATCGACGGGCTCGTGCGGATCTGGCTGGTGCCCGGGACGACGCCGCAGTACTACCCGCTCGTGCACACGACCTTCTGGCTGGAGTATCATCTCTGGGGGCAGCGCCCGGCCGGCTATCACATCGTGAACGTGCTTCTCCACATAGCGGGCGCGCTGCTCCTGTGGCTTGTGCTGCAGCGACTGGCCGTTCCCGGGGCCTGGTTCGCTGCGGCGATCTTCGCCGTCCACCCGGTGCATGTCGAATCGGTCGCGTGGATCACCGAGAGAAAAAACGTGCTCTCCGGCGCGCTGTACCTTGGAGCATTGCTGGCGTACATCCGGTTCGCGCGGCTCGATTTGCCCCGGATCATCCGGCCGCGATTCTGGCAGTGGTACGCGCTGGCCTTCGCGCTTTTCGTCTGCGCGCTGTTCGCCAAGACCGTCACCTGCTCCCTTCCGGCCGTCATTCTGCTCCTGCTGTGGTGGAAGCGCGACCGGCTGGATTGGCGCGACATCGTTCCGCTGGGGCCGATGTTTCTCGTCGGGCTCCTCATGGGGTTGTTCACCGCGTGGGTGGAAAAACGCTACGTTGGCGTCGGCGGGCCGGAATGGATGCTCAGCGTGACGGACCGGTGCCTGATTGCCGGCCGGGCCGTGTGGTTCTACGTGGGCAAGCTCCTCTGGCCCGCAAAGCTCACGTTCATCTACCCCCGCTGGCGGATCGACTCGGGCGTGTGGTGGCAGTACCTCTATCCGGCGGCGGCGCTGGCCCTCCTCGCCGTGCTGTGGCTTCTCCGGGGGCGGATCGGAAAGGGGCCGCTCGTGGCAGCGCTCTTCTTCGGGGGCACGCTCGGGCCGGCGCTGGGGTTCGTCAACGTGTATCCGATGCGGTACTCGTTCGTCGCCGATCACTTTCAATACCTCGCGAGCCTCGGGCCGATCTGCCTGTTCGCGGCGCTCGCCGTGACGTGGGCGGCGCGCACCGGCCGGGCCCGTCCGTATGTTCCGCCGGTCCTCGCCGCGGCGCTCCTGGCGACGCTGGGCTTCCTGACCTGGCGGCAGGGGCATGTGTATCACGACATCGAGACGCTCTGGGCCGACACCCTTGCGAAGAACCCCGCCGCGTGGGTCGCACACAGCAACCTCGGCAGCGTACTGACCGTTCAAGGTCGGATCGAGGAAGCCATCGCGCATGAGATCGCATCGTTGCGGCTCAACCCGGACCAATGGGATGTTCACTACAACCTCGGCGTCACGCTGGAGGCTCGCGGGGAATGGGAGGAGGCCCTCCGGCATTACCGCGAGGCGGTGAGGTTGCGGCCCGGCTCCGCGCGGGCCCGCACCGCGCTGGGCGCTGCGCGGTTTCGGGCCGGCAGGGTGGACGAGGCCTTCGAGCACGGGTCCGAGGCCCTGCGTCTCAACCCCGATTTCGGCCCGGCGCGTGAGTTCCTGCGCCGCGCGAGGAACGAACGCGAGGGCGGGCAAGCCCCCCGATAGTGCCGTTTTCGGTGGTCGGTTGTGTGTCAGGCTCGCCGTCGCGCCGAGGCGTTGCGGCCCCTGCGGGGCTTTGTGTCTGCTTCCGCTCGCCACCCTGTCCGTCGCCCGTGCGGGGGTCGGGAACGGACAAAGCTCTCTGGCCGTAAAGGGAGTAGCGTGCCTGCGGCCGCCGCCGCGTCTTCAGCTCAGGCGGGCGGTCACACCGCTCTGGCGGTTGAACGACTCGATGAGCCGATCCCACTCGCGGACCTGAGCAAACTGCCCGGCCCAGAAATCGGGATCCCAGAGTCGGCGGAGTTCGTCGGCCGTCTTGCCCTGCTGCTCGACCCAGGTGAAGTACTTCAGATTGTGCAGGGCCTTGCGATCGGGGTAGGAGAGTTCGCGCATCGAGTCGGTACCGATGCCTTCGACGTATCGGGAGAAATGGCGCGCCGCATCCATCGTTGTGTACGGGCCGGCAGCCTCCCGTTGCTCGCGCAGCCGGCTGCCGTAGAGTTCCATCGAGTCCGTCAGCGGAAGGAAGATCATGTCCCGCCGGTTCAGCTCGAAGTACCGGGCCGTCTTGATGGCGGCGACGAGGTTGCAGATGCTGGAGATGCCGAGGTCCGGCAGGCCATCGACGACGGCCGCCGGCACGCCCCGCGCGGCAAGAAAGCTCCGGCCCGCATCCTCGTTGAAAAGGCGCATCAGGCTCAGGCATTGTTCATCATCCACCGCGACGACCATGTCCGTGTTGCGGACGTTGTGAATCCACGGCACGTGCTTGTCGCCGATGCCCTCGATCCGATGTTCGCCGAAGCCGCACCGCAGGAGCGTGGGGCATTGCAGGGCCTCGGCCGCCACGACCTTGATCGCCGGGAACCTGGTTCGCAGGTAGTCGCCGGCGGCGATGGTTCCGGCCGAACCCGTGGCGGAGACGAACGCGGCGAGCCGCCCGTCCGGCGCGGCGAGGCGATGAAAGACCTCCTCGATGATTCCGCCCGTGACCTCGTAATGCCAGGCCGCGTTGCCGAAGGCCTCGAACTGGTTGAAGATCACGCAGTCCCTGCGGGTCTTGCGGATTTCCCAGCACTTGTCGTAGATTTCCTTGACGTTCGACTCGCAGCCCGGTGTGGCGATCACCTCGGCGCCCATCGCCGTGAGCCAGTCGAATCGCTCGCGGCTCATGCCTGCCGGCAGGATCGCCACGGCCTGACAGGCGAGCAGCGCACAGTCGAATGCCCCGCCCCGGCAGTAGTTTCCCGTGGACGGCCACACGGCCTTCTGCGAGGTTGGATCGAACCGCCCCGAGACGAGCGGCGGGACCAGACAGCCGAACGCGGCACCGACCTTGTGCGCCCCGGTGGGGAATTGGCGGCCGATCAGCCCGACGATGCGAGCGTCAACCTGCGTGAGCTCCGGCGGGAACTCCATCCAGTTGCCGTCGTTGAAGAGCCCCCCGCGGTCCTTCGGCTCATTCTTCCAGGTGATGCGAAAGAGGTTCCACGGCACGACGTCCTGCATGCCGCACGAGGCGAGGCGTCTGCGAATGGGCTCGGGTACAAGCGACGGGTTCTTCTGCTGCGCGAATGTCGGAATGACGATGTTGCGCTCGCGGCAGCGTGCAAGCGTCTTGGCCAGGATTTCCTCGTTGATCGTGGGCACGGGGTACCGTTAATCCGTTAATTCGTTATTCGGTTATTCCGTTGATCCGTTAGTTCCGCCGGGTGCCATGCCCACGGCTTTGCGTGGGCATGTTCGCGCGGCACACATGGCCACGCAAGGCCGTGGCCATGCCACCCTACGGTCATCATTCATTATTCCGCAATCCGCATTTCTTCTAGTCCATCATCTCGCCGCCGTCGGCGTCTTGCGTCGGGCCGGCCGTCGGCGACGCGGTCGTCGCGGCGTCGGAGTCCTGCTCGACGGGCCCGCGATCGCGCACCTCATCCACCACCTCGCCTTCATCGCTGCGGCGCAGAGGCCGCTGTTCGGGGGGCACCTCCGCGCTGCGGACGGCGGCCTTTCCGTTCACGCGATTCCGCGTCTTCGCGTCGTCGCCGGGCCTGTGTTTCTCCCGTTTCGGTTCGGCCGCCGCGCGGCTCGGTTGCAGCACGCGAGCCATCTGCCGGAAGGCCTGGCGGAGGCGTTGCTCGTTCTCGACGAGCGCGATCCGGACGTAGCCCTCGCCGTTCTCGCCGAACGCACGGCCCGGGGCCAGCGCGACCTCCGCTTCATCCATCAGCCGCATGCAGAGGTCGATGGTCCCCTTGCCCGCGAGGTGCTCCTCCGCCACGCGGGCCCAGACGAACATGCTGGCACGGCACTTCTCCGCCTGCCAGCCGAGCCGCTTGCAGCCTTCGAGCACCACGTCGCGGCGGGCCTGGTACACGCGGGCCTGCCGCTTCACGTCGGCGTCGCACTCCCGCATCGCGATGATCGAGGCGATCTGGACGGGCTGAAAGATGCCGTAGTCGTAGTACCCCTTGATCGTGGCGAGGGCGTTGACCATCGTCGCGTTGCCCGCGCAGAACCCGATCCGCCAGCCTGCCATGTTGTACGGCTTGCTCATCGTCGTGAATTCGCAGCCGACCTCCTTTGCGCCGTGGGCCGAGAGGAAACTCGGCGCCTTGTAGCTGTCGAAACAGGTCTCGCCATACGCAAAGTCGTGGATGATCGCCACGCCGAACCGTCTGGCCAGCGCTACGACCTGCTCAAAGAACGGTGCATCCACCGTCATCGCGGTCGGGTTATGCGGGTAATTCAGGATAATCAGCTTCGGCCGCGGGTAGAGATGCCCGCAGACATAGGCGATCCGCTCGAGAAACGCCTCGTCGTTGCCCAGCGGCACGCTGATCACGTTCGCCCCGGCCATCGCCGCGCCGTACACGTGGATCGGAAATGCCGGATCGCCCACGACCGCCGTGTCGCCCGGGCCGAGCATCGCCAGACACATGTGGCTGATCCCTTCCTTGCTGCCGATGCAGGCGACGATCTCATGCTCCGGGTCCAGCGTGACGCCGTACTTCGCCTTGTACTTCCGCGCCACGTCCCGACGCAGGTTGAACAACCCCCGCGAGACGCTGTACCGGTGGTTCCGCGGGTCCATGACGGCCTCGCAGAGCTTCTTGACGATCGGCTCAGGCGTCGGGTCGCTTGGATTGCCCATGCCCAGGTCGATAATGTCGATGCCCTGCTGACGCTTCTTGTGCTTCAGGGCGTTGATCCGGGCAAACAGGTACGGCGGCAGGCGCTGCAGCCGTTCAGATGGTCGGATTTCGAAATCGCTCATGCCGTCATTCTACGTCATGCGGGCCTGCTTGGGAATCGGCTCGCGGCGATCCGAACAAGGCGACCGGCATGTTCCGACGACGGGTGGCTCCCGGTGCGGCTTCGGGTATGCTTCAGGCCGGACGTTCGGTTTGCATGGAACGAGGAGGCTCAAGCATGATGCGGCATTTCGGTCTCGTTTCCGCGGTCGTGACGCTGGTTCTGGTCTGCGCGCTATCCGGCCTTGCCGCGGAGCCGGTCGCGGGCAAGGATCGCGGGGGCGCTGCGCCGGACATCACCCTGGCCTGCTACTACTTTCCCAACTACCACGTCGATCCGCGCAACGAGAAGCAGCACGGCCCGGGCTGGACCGAGTGGGAACTCGTCAAGCGGGCCGAGCCGAAGTTCCCGGGACATCGGCAGCCCCGCGTGCCGCTCTGGGGATATGAGAACGAGGATGATCCCGCCGTCATGGCAAAGAAGATCGACGCAGCGGCGGCGCACGGGATCGATGTCTTCATCTTCGACTGGTACTTCTACGACGACGGGCCGTTCCTGGAGCGAGGCCTCGAGCGCGGCTTCCTCAAGGCCCCGAACAACTCGCGGCTGCAGTTCGCGATCATGTGGGCCAACCACGACTGGGTGGACATCCACCCCGCCAAGGCCCACTACGCCCCGCTTCAGTTTCCCGGCAAGGTCACGCCGGCGACATTCGACCGGATAACCGGCCATATCATCCGCACGTACTTCCGGCACCCCTCCTACTGGAAGATCGAGGGCCGGCCCTACTTCTCCGTTTACGAACTCTTCCGCCTGGTCGATGGCTTCGGCGGAGTGGAGGCGACTGCTGCGGCCCTGCAACGGTTCCGCGACAAGACGAAGGCTGCGGGTTTCGCGGGACTGCACCTCAACGCCGTCGCGGCCGGCATCCGGATTCTGCCCGGCGAAAAAGAGGTGAAGAATCCCGCAGAGCTCATCCGGCGTCTGGGCTTCGACAGCGTCACGTCTTACGTTTGGGTGCATCACGTCGGACTGCCGGAGTTTCCGGCCACACCGTACGAGTTTGTCATGCGCCGCGCGATCGAGCATTGGGACGCGGCGGCCACGGAGTACGGCGTGCCGTATCACCCGAACGTCACGATGGGCTGGGACCCGAGCCCCCGCACCGTTCAGTCCGACCGATTCGCCAACCAAGGCTACCCCTTCATGGCTACGATCTCCGGCAATACCCCCGAGGCGTTCAAGACCGCGCTGCTCCGCGCCAAGGAGTTCCTGCACCGGTCCCCTGGCGGGCCGAAGGTCCTCACGATCAACGCATGGAACGAGTGGACGGAGGGCAGCTACCTGGAGCCGGACACGGTGCATGGAACGGCTTACCTCGAGGCGGTTCGCGCGGTTTTCGGCCGTCCATAGGCCCGGCTCGCCTTTTCGTGGCCGCGGCACGGGGACGTGAATAGAATCGGACGAGTTGCCTTGCGGTCTTCGACCCTGACCGGCGCGGAAGGCGAGAATCCTCATGGCAGAACACCTGATCTTTCACGACTGTGCGGAAGAGGTCAAACGGGGCATCGCGGACTACTGGACACGGAAAACCCCTCGCCTGGAAAGGCTTCTCCAGCATTTTCCGGACGATCAGCGGCATACGCGCCTGTACGTCCGGCGTCATCCCAAACGCTATGAGGCGCATGTGGCGCTGCGGCTGCCGACGGGCACGCTCGTGGCCGAGGCGGACGCGAAGGACTACCTTGAGGCGCTGGATGTAGTAAGCGATCGGCTGGCGGCCGAGATCCGGCGCCACAAAGAGGTCATCCGACGGGACGGGGCTTATCGTCGCCGACGTCCGCGGTCCGCGGTGGTCGCCGATGCGTCAGTGCCTTTGGCTGCTCACCGGCGTGCCCGGGACAGGGCGGCCTTTCTCGAGCAGTTGCGACCCGTGTTGATGACGCTGCGTGATCATGCGCATCGCGAGCTGGTCCTCGCACAGCTTCAGGACGAGATCAAGCCGGGCGACCTGACGACGTCCGACCTGCTGGATGAAACGGCAGCCCTCGCGTGGGAGCGGTTCGACGACCGGCCGCCGGGGCGTCCCCTCGATCAGTGGCTGGTGGAATTGCTGCACGAGGTGCTGGACGCCCGCGCGAGAGAGCCGGTTGCCGCAGTGTCGCTGGAGGATCGGTTACCGCCGGGGGGTTCTCGCATCGAGGCGGACAACGCGTGGGTGGTAGAGAACGAGCCGTTCTGGGATGAGCCGGCGTGGCTGACACTCGATGAAGTTCTGCCCAGCGACAAGGCGCCTGAGCCGTGGCAGGAACTCGCGGCCGAGGCGCAGCGGCGGTGGCGCCGTCGACGGAGGGCCGACCTGCCTCGCCGACAGCGGCGGGCCTTTTCGCTCTGCGCGATGGAGGGGTGGGACGAGCAGGATGTGGCGATGCTTCAGCAGCGCTCGGTGGAAGAGGTCCGGGCCGACATGGAGGCAGTGCGGGAGTTCCTGCGCGAGCAAATCGAGAAGTTCGATCGCGGCGAAAGCGGGCAGAAGGGTTCCCCACCCCCTGGGCAAAAGTCCCCATCCGCCGGCCGGTAAATGCGTCTGCCGGTGCGGCAGCGGGGTTTTCGCGCTGGCACGCCCCTTGCTAGGGGCTTAGCGTGGAAAACGGCATGCGGCGGGTCGCGCGAGGCGGCTACCAGGCCGGGCCAGGCGGAAACGACCCGTTGGCAGTTGCCCATTCCGATACGCGCCGCGCTCGGCGGGTTGGCGGGGCTTATCAGAGCCCCGGGGAGGCGCGATCGAGGCGGATCCTGCCCGGTAAGGCCGGATCGATTCGGCGGGATAAGGAACCGGTCCCCGCGATCGTCCGGGCAGGGCGAGCTGGTCGCGCAGACAGAAAGGTCCGGCTTACGGGCAGGGCGTCGTCCGGCCGCGCCCGCCGGAAGCCCGCTGCACCCGTCTGGCGGCCCGATTGCCGCAGTTCCAACAGGCCCCTTGACACAGCCCGCACGCCCCTTCACAGTTGCCTTCCCACAGGAGCGCGCCATGCCCGGCACCTTTGATCTAGGTGGGAGGGTTGCCTTGGTCAGCGGCGGGAGCCGCGGTCTGGGCTCGGCAATTGCCACCGCGCTTGCCGAGGCCGGCGCGGATGTGGCGGTGATCTACCGCCACCGTGCCGCCGAGGCCCAGACCACCGTCGAAGCCATTCGCGGGCGCGGACGGCGGGCCTGGGCGATCCAGCAGGACCTCGGCGATATCGGATCGGTGCCCTCGGTGATCGACCGCCTGGTGGAGGGGGCCGGCCGCCTCGACATCCTCGTGAACAACGCCGCGATCGCCGATCTGCTTCCCTTTGACAAGGTGACGCCGGAGATCATGGAGCGAACGTTGCGGACCAACGTGATGGGGCCGTTTTTCCTGTCGCAGCGGGCGGCCATGGTGATGATCGAGCGCGGCGTGGCCGGGCGGATCATCAACATCACCAGCACGAACGGCTTCATGGCCGAGGCCCTTCTCGCCCCGTACAACGCGAGCAAGGCGGCGATGGAGCTGATCACGCAATCGCTGGCGATCGAGCTGGCGCCGCACCGGATCACGGTCAACAGCGTTGCGCCGGGGCTGATCGAGACGGAGATCGGGATGGGGTTTCCGCTCCGGCCGTCCTTCAAGGAGTGGGCGGACGAGCACATTCCGCTGGGGCGATGGGCGGCACCGGACGAGGTCGCCGGCGCCGTGGTGTTCCTGGCGTCGGACGCCGCGCGGTACGTAACGGGACAGCGGCTCGTGGTGGACGGCGGCCTCACGTGCGAACAGTTTCCGAGGATGCGGTTTTACACCGGCGAGTGCCTGCAGGGGCCGCTGACTCGGCGGCCATCGGCCGCACAACCGTAGGAGGAGTTGGGGGACCCCGGTGCGGAAACGGCGGGAGGCGTATCCGGCCCCGATTTCGAGACTTTCATGACACCGAACAAGACAAACAACTTCACGTTGAGGCGCCAGTTTGCCAGCGACAACTATGCGGGCATCTGCCCGGAGGCCTGGGAGGCGATGGCGGCGGCGAACGTCGGCCACGTCCCGTCCTACGGCGAGGATGAATACACCCGACGGGCGTGCGATCGGCTGCGCGAATTCTTCGAGACGGACTGCGAGGTCTTCTTTGCGTTCAACGGCACAGCCGCCAATTCGCTGGCCGTCGCAACGCTCTGCAAGTCGTATCACAGCGTGATCGTCCAGGACACTGCGCACATCGAGACGGACGAATGCGGCGCGCCGGAGTTCTTCTCGAACGGGACGAAGGTGCTGCACGTGCCGGGGACGAACGGGAAACTCGATCCCGCCGCCATCGAGCATACCGTCAAGCGCCGCAGCGACATCCACTACCCCAAGCCACGCGCCGTGAGCATCACGCAGGCGACGGAGCTCGGGACCGTATACTCGATCGGCGAACTCCGGGCCATCGGCGAGCTGGCGCGCCGACTCGGCCTCCGCGTGCACATGGACGGCGCCCGGCTGGGCAACGCGCTGGCGACGCTGAACGTTCCGCCGAGCGAGGCTACGTGGAAGGCCGGCGTGGACGTCCTGTGTCTGGGCGGCACGAAGAACGGAATGGCCGCCGGCGAGGCCGTGGTGTTCTTTGACCGCGAGCTGGCGTACGAGTTTGACTACCGGTGTAAACAGGCGGGCCAGCTCGCTTCGAAGATGCGATTCCTCGCCGCCCCCTGGATCGGGATGCTCGAAAGCGGCGCGTGGCTGCGGCGGGCCGCGCATGCCAACCGCTGTGCCGCCCTTCTCGAAGCCGAGCTTCGACGAATCCCGGGCATCCGTATCCTGTTCCCGCGCGAGGCGAACTCCGTCTTCGTGGAGATGCCGGCGGCGGTGGTCGAGGAAATGCACCAGCGCGGCTGGCACTTCTATACGTTCATCGGCACCGGCGGGGCGCGTCTGATGTGCTCATGGGACACGACCGAAGACGATATCGCCGCGTTTGTCCGTGATCTGCGGGGAGTCCTCGGGCAGGTCCCTGGCATCTGATCGGTTCGAAGGTGGACATGAGCATAACCTGGCCGACACAGCTCTATATTGACGGACGCTGGACTCCCGCCCGAAGTGGCCGGACGGCACCGGTCTTCACGCCGATCGACGGCCGGCGGCTGGCCGATGTCGCCCTGGCCGATGCGACAGACGTCGACCGCGCCGTCGCCGCCGCGAGAAAGGCCTTCGATGAAGGCCCCTGGCCGCGGCTCGATCCGCTTGTGCGCGGGCGCTACCTGTTCAAGCTTGCCGAGGGCATCCGTCGCCGTCTCGACGACCTCGCGATGACCGACACGCTCAATGTCGGCAAGCCGATCCGCGATACGAAAGGCTTCGACGCTCCGTGCGCCGCCGATCTGTTCGAGAGCTACGCGGGCCTCGCCGACAAGGTCGCCGGCAAGTGCTTCGGCACGCTTCCGGACAACGTCACGTTTCAGATCCGCGAACCGCTCGGCGTGATCGCCGCCATTGCCCCGTGGAACTTTCCGCTGACCAATGCGGCCATCAAGCTCGCCCCGGCGCTGGCCTGCGGCAACTGCGTGGTTTACAAGCCGTCGGAACTCTCGCCGCTCTCCGCGCTGATGCTGGCCGAAATCGCCGAGGAGATCGACCTGCCCCCCGGGGTCCTCAACGTCATCCACGGCACGGGTCCCGAAGCGGGCCGGGCGCTCATCGAACACCGGGGCGTCGACAAGATCAGCTTTACCGGCCGGCTGGAGACCGGGCGCCGGGTTCTCGACGCGGCCAAGATCGGCATGAAGAGCGTCATGCTCGAACTGGGCGGCAAGACCCCGAACCTCGTCTTCCCCGACGCCCCGCTCGAGCACGTGGTCAATGGCGTCCTGACGGGGATCTTCTTCAACCTCGGCCAGGTCTGCGTCGCGGCGTCGCGCCTGCTCGTGCACAGGAAGCAGCACGATGAACTGATGGATCGCCTCATTGCCAAGGCCCGGAGCCTTCGGCAGGGCGACCCTACGGACGAGCGGAACCATCTGGGCTGCATCGCCACCCCCACGCACCTGGAGACGATCGAGCGCTATGTCGCAAAGGCCCGGAGCGAGAACGCCTCGCTGGTGATCGGCGGCCGGCGGCCCGACTCCCCCGCGCTTGCGAGAGGCTGCTACTACTGCCCGACGATCTTCGACCGCGTCACGCCGGAGATGACGCTCGCCCGCGAGGAGGTCTTCGGCCCCGTTCTGGCCGTGATGACGTTCGACGACGAGGACGACGCCGTCCGCATCGCCAACGACTGCGAGTTCGGCCTGATGGCGAGCCTCTGGACGGTCGACGGCGGGCGGGCGCTGCGGCTTGCCCGCAAGCTGCGGGCCGGGCGGGTCGCGATCAACGGAGGGGGTTACTTGCGTGCGAACGTCCCCGTCTTCGGCTACAAGCTCAGCGGCGTCGGCGCGGAGCTCGGCTTCGACGAGACCGTCCACGAATACACCGCCAGCAAGGCCGTGCTCTACTCGCTCGCTACGGAGAAACCGCCATGGCCGGAGTGATCGGCGCACCGCTTGATGATCTCGACACCCCGGCGCTGCTGGTGGACGGCCCGGCGCTGGAGCGGAACCTCCGCCGGATGGCCGAGTTCTTCCGCGGCAAACCGTGCCAACTGCGGCCGCATTTCAAGAACCACAAGTGCACGCGAATCGCGAGACTCCAGTCGGACGCCGGTTCGACGGTGGGTCTTACCTGCGCGAAACTCGGCGAGGCCGAAGTCCTGGCGGACGCGGGCTTCGAGGACATCCTGATCGCGAATCAGGTCGTCGGCCGGCGCAAACTCGATCGCCTCGTCAACGTGGCGTGCCGCACGCGGCTTCGCGTGGCCGTGGATCACCTCCAGCAGGCCACGGCGGTCTCGGCGGCGGCGGACGCGGCGGGCGTCACGATCGGCCTCCTGGTCGAGGTCGATATCGGGATGGGCCGATGCGGCTTGCCGCCCGGCGAACCGGCGCTGCGATTGGCGCAGGCGATCGTCAAGCTGCCGGGCGTCCGCTTCGACGGACTACAGGCGTACGAGGGCCACCTCGTGAGTGTGCCGGACGCCGATGAACGCTTTCGTCGCACGCGCGAGGCGATGCAGCAGGCGCTCGACACCCGCCGCCTGATTGAACACGCGGGCATTCCCGTCGCCATCGTGAGCGGGGGGTCGAGTTCGACATACCAGGTCACCGGTACGCTGGACGGCGTAAACGAAATCCAGGCCGGCACGTATGCCACGATGGATTGGAGCTATCGGCAATGGGCTCCCGAGTTTGAGCAGGCGCTCTCGGTATTGGCGCGGGTCATCAGCCGCCCGCGGCCCGATGCGGCCGTGCTGGATGTCGGCGTCAAGGGCGTCGGACATGAATTCGGTCCGCCGCAGATCAGGGACAACCCGGCGGCGCAGATCCCGCGCTTCTCCTCGGAAGAGCATTGTGTCGTCGAGGGCGTCGCGGACTGGCGGATCGGCCAGGCCGTGCAACTCATCCCGAGCCACGCGTGCACGACGTGTAATCTGTACCGTCAGTTCATCGTCCATGACGGCGAGCGGGTGATCGACGTCTGGCCGATCGAGGGTTCGGGACGGCTTGCTTAACGAAGTGCGTTGCCGGAAGTATCTTCCACCGGCGCCACGCTCGCGGCAGCGTACACCGGGCCTCCTGCAAGCTTGCATGGTCGAGTTGCCCTGGCTATGCTTGATCAGATAAGGAGGACATGGGAACCGGCGAATGACTATCGAACAGATTCGAAAGGCGCATCAAGCCCGGCCGTTCAAGCCGTTCGTGCTCCGAACCGGCGACGGACGTCAGTATCGCGTCGCGCACCCGGAGTTTCTTGCGATCATGCCTCCAGGGCGCACGGTCATCGTTGTGGGCGAGGACGGCTCATACGAACTGATCGACCTGCTCCTCGTGGCCTCGCTCCACTTCGAGAAGCCTCGGACCCGCCGAACGAACGGGCGCCGTGGATCCTGACCTCATCTCAGCGTAACGGGACATGATGCTGACCAAGCCTGTTCTTGCTCGAAGCGCAAAAAACGCGATCAAGGAGGCTCCGTTGTGGCGGTGATGCTTCGAGACGCAAACTGGATCGCCGTCCGCCGCGCGGCGGAGGCCGACGGTGTGGCGATCGTCCCGCTCGGCTCGATCGAGCAGCACGGACCGCACCTGCCCTGCGGGACAGACACGTACCAGATCAACGAGATCGTTCGGCGCACGCTTCAGCGCTGCGACGGCGGCCTCCCGTTGTGCCTGTGCCCCACCATCGAGTATTCGCTCGTGCAGTGGGCGGCGCCGCTGGCCTCGGCCGGTCTTTCGTCGTTCACGACCGAGCGCGTGATTCTCGACCTCGTTTTTTCGCTCACTGAGCTGGGTTTTCGGAAGATCGTCTTCGTCCACGGTCATTACGGCCTGGTGGCCGCGCGCTCGGCCGCCTGGGAGGCGCTGTTCCGCGGCCGGCACGCACTGTACATCGACGTGCAGGCCTATGAGCTGGCGTGGGACACGATCGCACAGATCTGCGGCGAGCCGCTCAACCACGGTGGCGCCGCCGAAACGAGCATGATGCTCGCCATCCGCCCGGACCTCGTGGACATGGGCAAGGCCCGGCCCGGTCCGCCGCATCTCTGGGGAAAGGACTTTCCCTGTCCGCAGCTCGTGCAGAAGGGCGTCTACGCGATTCCCACGGTGGAGGATCTCCCTGACGGGAACGAAGGTGACCCGACCTGCGCGACGGCCGAGCGCGGCCATCGGATCCTCGATGCGATCGCCGACAGACTGGCCCCACTTCTGACCGAACTGGCGGCGGCACCGCTGCCGCAGCGCTACAGCCGCCCCTACCGCCGGGCCCTGCCCGCGGACTGACCGGCGGGGGGAGTCGAGTTTTCGTCCGGGAGCCGATACACTACGGCCGCTTTTGGTCCGGGAGTTTCGTTCGTTTCCGGCCCCGTCGGGGCGACCGAGCCGTCGCGGCGCGGCACGCCGCACGCGAAGCGGTCTTACCGCAAACGGTACGCAGCGCGGCACGCGGCGTTCGGTCGATGAGGAACATGAGGAGTTGCCATGAGAACACAGGTCTGCACGTGCGCAGGACGAACCCTGCCGGTTTTCGCCCCGATTCTGGTTTCCTGTTTTCCGCTGGCGGTCTGGGCGCAGGCCACGCGTCCGGCCGGGCCCGACGGCCCGTGGGATGTGGGCAATCGGCGCCAGCTCTTCATTGACGGCCGTTTCTTTGCGAAACGTGAAAACGTTGATCTGTGCGTCCACCCGCCCCGCAAGACCGGCGAGTGGACCATCAAGCCCGATCGTCCCTGGGAGACGGGCGGCATCGGCCCGTACAGCAGCGTCCTCAAGGACGGCGACACGTATCACTTCTGGTATCACGCGATGGCCGACAAGCAGTGGCACACCGCCAAGGAGGCCGGGTGCATCTGCTATGCCCGATCGAAGGACGGCGTTCACTGGGAGAAGCCCGACCTGGGCCTGGTCGAGTACGCCGGCAGCAAGAAGAACAACATCGTCGTCGGTCAGGGCGCCGCGGGACTCAAGATCGGCCAGGATGGCATGATGGTCTTCCTCGATCCGACCGCGCCGCCCGACCAGCGATTCCGCATGGTCAACCACTTCGACGCCCTCGGGGCGGGCATCCACATCCTCTCGTCCGGCGACGGGATCCACTGGCAGGTCACCCACAGGTCGATCCTCAACTACCGCCCCATGGCCAAGGGCCACCACCTCGACTCACAGAACGTCATCTTCTGGGACGACCGCATCCACAAGTACGTCGCGTACGTCCGGAACACCCTCAACGATCCGGCGGCGCAGGGTCGCTCCGGCGCCCGCGCCGAATCCGACCGGCTCGGCGACTTCCCCGTCGTGCAGGACATGCCTTCGATCCTCAAGCCCGACGCCCTCGACATGCGACAGTCGCACAGGGCCATGGTCGATTACTACACCAGCGAAGCGATCAAATACCCCTGGGCCGACGATGCGTACTTCATGTTCCCGCAGGTGTACTACCATTACACGAATCTCCTGCGGAAGTTCGCCGGCGATTGCCCCACCAACGCCGGTCCGCTCGACACGCAGTTCGCCGCGAGCCGCGACGGCTTTCACTGGGAACGATACGACCGCCGCCCGTTCGTCGCCCTCGGGATCAAGGGCGAGTTCGACTGGGCCTCCGCCCGGATGGTCTGGGGTATCGTCCCGGATGTCGCCGGACGCGAGATGTACATGTACTACCGCGCGAGCGACTGGCTGCACGGCTGGGACCGCGATGAGCGGAACAAGAGGCTGCTCACGGGCGCGGGTCTGGGCGCGGATCAGGATATTGCCGTGCTCAGCCGCCTCGTGTCGCGCCGCGACGGCTTCGTCTCCGCGCGCACCCCGTACACGGGCGGCGAGTTCACCACCCCGCTGCTGCTCTTTGCGGGCCGCAGACTGGTGTTGAACATCAACACCTCGGCCACCGGGATCGGACAGGTCGAGATCCTCGACGAGAAGGGCACGCCCGTTTCCGGGTATGCGCTTTCGGATTGCGACTGGATCCACACGGCCAACGAGATCAACTACGTCGTGACGTGGAACGGCAGGGACGACGTGACTCCGCTGGCCGGCAGGCCGGTGCGTCTGCGCTTCGTGCTCACGAACAGCGACCTGTACGCCTTCCAGTTCCAGGACTGACGGCAAAGCACGGTCGTTCTGCCGGGCCGCCGCCGGCTTTCGGGCGGTCGCGTCGCGGGCGGCGGGCGCGCGTCTATCGGGTGAGTGTTTTCTCGAGGGCCTGGCGGGCCTGCTCTTCCGGCAGCGCCCGCTGGGGATGCGCCTTGCGGTAGGCTTCCATGTCCGGCGGCTCGGGAAACGCTTTGGCGAAGTCGTACCCGCGCGCCTCGCACTGCGCCCGGAGAAACTCGACGACTCGGGGATCGTTGTAGACGGCCTGGCGGGTGGGCAGGTCCATCGCCTGCCACACGGTGACGCGGACCAGCAGCGACGGGATCATGACCAGGAACTCCCGCAGCGCGTCGGCCTTCATTTCCTCGAAGGGCGGCAGGCTCAAGCGTCCCTGGCGCTCGGGGGCCTGGTCCTGCATGTACGTCCGCCAGACGAAGGCGGCCCGGTCGATCTGCCGCGCGTACGTGTTCGCGTTTCCCTCCGCGAGCGACAACAGCGCGCCGCTCAGGAATTCGTGGATCAGCGCGAGCGCCTCTTTGAAGGTGTCGGCCTGCTCCTTGACCCGCTGGAGGACGAAGGATTCGAGGTCCGTGTTGTATTGGCGCTTCGTGGAACCGTCCGGCTCCTTGTAGTTGTCGCGAAGATACGTCAGGTACTTCTGCGCCTGGGCGATATCTCCCCGGGCGTAAAACAGCACAATGGCTTCCTCGAGCGTGTTCACGTGGCCGCTGCGGAGCATGTCGCCGGCCGTGTCGCCGATCTGCTCGCCGGGTTCCGCATGGACCTTGCCGAGAGCCAGGAACATTTCGTGCATCGGCGCCACCATCCGCAGGTCCGGTGCCAGATTCAGGGCGGACTGGTTCGGCTTGTCCCGGTTGATCTCGAAGATCAGGCGCCCGCGCTTGCACAGCGTCATGAGCGAAAAGAGCGTGAACCGGTCCGTGTTCAGGATGTCGATCTCGGAGACGTTCTTCAGGCGGCGGCCTTCTTCCACGCCGCGGCGGGACCAGTAGATCGCGTGGGCTTCCGGCATCCGCCAGTCGAGCGGCACGAGCATCCCCGGCTTGCCCGGGATAAGATTCGTCATGAGCGAGAGCATGTACTTCGGATCCATCTTGTACTGCTCCCGGAGCACCTTCGCCCGGAGGAACGCGACGAAGGCGTCGGCGAGATCCGGCGGAATGGCGCGGAAGGCGGCGATAAACCTGCGGTCCTCGGGACTCGGCGCCGCCTCCCGGGTGCGATACCGGTCCAGTTCCAGCTCGGTTCCGGCGAGGAAGCGGCTGTAGCGGTCGAAGAAGCTTTCCTCCAGCGGGTGCCGGAGGTTCTCCGGAGTCGTTCGGGCGTCCGGATCGACGCCGGCATCCCGGAGCGCGCCGACATGCGCCAGGATCGCCGGATACCGGGCGACGAACGCCTCCCAGCTCTCCGGTGCGTCGGCCACCGGACGGAACCGGTCTACCACGGCCTCGGCGGTTCCGGCAAGCGGTGGGGCGCCGAGAAGGTTCTCGAACATCGCCGCCCACTCCCGCTTGTAGTACCAGTGCATGTCATCGAGTACCTCTCCCACCTTGTGGAAGATGATCCACGAGAGCTCCTTGTAGAGCCCGATGACCTGCGGGTTGTTCGGGATGCCCTGGTCGCGCAGGAGGCGGACGCCGTTGTAGACCCATTGCCACCGCTCCTCCGGCGTGTGGGTGGCGACGGAGATGTTGTACGACATGTTCCACGCCTGGTAGCTCCACACCGCCGCGAAGCGCGGCTGAAGCGTGCAGATCCACCGGGCGATCTGTGCCAGCTCGTAGTACTTGCCTTCCTCCTTGAGCTTTTCCGAGCGCATCCAGAGCAGGTCGATGGCCAGGCCGCGGAAGGAGCCGGCCATCGCGGTGATCCAGGCGTACTTCGGGGGGACGTTGCGGATGTCGCGGTTCATGACGAGCTCGAGCTTGTCGCGGCGATCGTTGATCGGCCGCTGGAGCGCCGCGGCGCCGGCCAGAAACATCGCCGCGAGAAGCACGGCGCCGATCTGGATCAGCCGGTCGCTCCGCCGGGCGCGCTCGCGCTCGAGGAGATACTTCGGCACGTGAACGTTCGCATCCGGCACCGACGTCATGCGGTCACCTGTGCCAGCTCCCGCTTTGTGAAGATCACGCAGGCGAGGAACCCCATCGCCAGCGCCCGCGTGAACACGAGCTGAACCGCCCCGAACACAAGCCACAGCAGCGTCACGACGCGTCCGTCGACGATGGTGGGAACCGGATCGTACCGCGAGAAATCCGGCACCAGCCACACGAACCCGCGGGCCAGCAGGCGCAGCGGCGGCCCGAGATACCACAACGGGTCGGACCGCGCGCCAGCGGGCGAGGTCCAGGCGATTGCCTCCGCCAGGAATCCCGCCCCGATCCCCGTGAAGAAGACCATGAGCGTCGCCATGCACGCGACGGGGAACGAGAGAAACGAGGAGAACATCACCCCGAGTGCCGCAAGGAACACGAGCCGGAAGCCGATGAGGACGAAGCCGCGCACGAGATTCCAGCCGAACCCGCCGATAAGGTACAGAAACTCCATTGTGCCCTACTCGCCGGTGCAGGAGAGCACGGCGCTCGGGTCGAAGTTGTACAGCTCCAGCTTCAGCGTGCCGTCCTCGCTCACGCAGGTCGTCGGAATGGGCACGTTGTGGGCCTGGCCCGCCGGGTCCTTGCGTGTGAACTGGACGCGATCGGTCCCCGCGGCGGCGTCGCCGGCGATCCAGCCGGTTTGCCAGATCTCTCCCCGCGGCACCTGTCCGTATCCGGCCTTGTAGTGAATATAGAGGAGCTTGTCCGGCGAGCGGTCCACCAGGAGATTCCGGAAGACGAAGCTCCGTGTCCCTTGCGGCGGCACGGAGAGGGCCTCGAACTCCATCTCCCGCCGCAGTTCCTGCCGCAGCGAGTTCTCGTCTTGCCCGGGCGCTATGGTGAGCCGGCCCTCGGCGCGGAGCTGGCGGATGCGATCCTCCACCGCAGCCGTCACGTCCGGGGGCCGCAGCGGTACGCCGCCGCGCGCGGTGTAGACTTCCTGATTCACGGCGTATTCATCCGCCGCGTTGACCGGGGGGAGGGTCTTGAGATAGCGCGCGAAGCCGTATACCACGAGGCCGCAGCCGATCAGCATGACGACATCGAGCACGACGATTCCCAGCCACTTCCCCAGAACAAACTGCCAGCGTGCGATCGGCTTGACCGAGACCACCTGAATGGTCTTCTCCCGGATCTCGTTGCTCAGCGACCCGCACGCGAGAAAGATCGTCAGCATGCTCAGGATGAAGCTGACGCAGGAAAGCGAGAACGAGAGGAACATCTGGATGCGGCTCTTGAGCGTTACCCCGTCGCCGCGGACGGAGAAAGGCAGGATCGGCAGGATCACCACCAGCACCACGATGAAGATCAGGGCGATCTTCATCCGGATGCCCTCCCGGATCATCTGTGTGGCGACTGCCCACGTCCGACGCATACTCGATACCCCAGGCGGCTCGCGGCCGCCGTCGTGCGGCGCCAATCCGTTGCCCCCCGTCCCCACGGCTGCCGTGCCGCCCCTGGGCCCGCTTTTCCGTGGGCAGGCGGCTCCGGGTCGGGTTCACGGGCGATCGGGCTTCTTTTCGAGCAGGGATTCAATCACCTGCTCGTCGACGCGCGGCGCCTCCGGCGGCGGCGTCCCGGCTTCCGCGGTCGGCGGCGGCTCCGCCGGCGCGGCGCCGCCCACGAGTTGTTCGATGACGTCCCGCCGCGGCTCCTCCGCCGGAGGCGGCGGCTCTGCCGCCGCTTCGGCCGCTGCCGGCGTCTTCGCTGCCGCCACAAGGGATTCTATCAGCTCGCCGCCCGTCTCGCCGGGCGTCGCCCGCTCCATGAGGAACCCGGCCAGCCCGCCCCGGCCCAGCGCGCCCGACGTCACCTGCTGCCGCTGCTCGGCCTCCCGCACGATGCGGACGAAGAACGTCTCCAGCTTGTCCGTCGGCGCGCCGATGCTCAGCACCTGCTTGTGCTCGGCCTCCTGGATAAGCTCCCGGATCCGGTCGATGGTCTGCGGCGAAAGCTTCTCCGCAGTGATCTGCGTCAGCTCGGTGCGCCGGAGGAGATCGCGGATGTCGCCGAGCGCCTGCTGCCGCCCGCCGTACAGGATACACACGCGGTGGCAGACGTCTTCCACGTCCGCCAGCAGGTGGCTGCTCAGGAGGATGGTCTTGCCGTGCTCGCGGTTGAGCCGCTCGATGAGTTCCTTGATCTGAGCCGTGCCGATCGGATCGAGGCCCGTCGTCGGCTCGTCGAGGATCAGGAGGTCCGGATCGTTGATCAGCGCCTGCGCCAGTCCGATCCGACGGGCCATTCCCTTGGAATACTCGCCGACCCGGCGCCGGGCCTCGCGATCCAGGCCGACCATGTGGAGGAGCTCCTCCACCCGCCGCCGGCGTTCGGGGCGCGCAAGCTGAAAGAGCCGACCGTAGTAATCGAGCGTCTCCCGCGCGTCGAGGAACCGGTAGAGGTACGACTCCTCCGGCAGGTATCCGATGCGGTTCTTCACGCCGACGTCGGTCGGCGATCGCCCGAACACGGCGACGCGGCCCCGTGTCGGATACAGCAACCCCAGGAGGATCTTGATGGTGGTGCTCTTGCCGGATCCGTTGGGGCCCAGCAGTCCGAACACCTCGCCCGGGCGGATCTCGAGGTCGAGATGGTCGACCGCCTTGACCCGGTTGCGGTACCAGAAGTCCTTGAAGATCTTGGTCAGGCCGACCGTCTGCACGACGGGCGGAGCGTCCTGTTTCATGGTCTCACCGGTTCCCCGGCCCGAACGGGATACCTGCCTCCGCGCGGGCTCACGGTTTTTTCTTGGCCGCCTCGATTTCCTTCTGGAGCTGTTCCTTCTGCTGTTTCGGATCGCGGTTGAGCCACAAGACGAACCGCTGAATGCCGTCGGGCAGGAAGAACCGGGTTACCCCGTCGCTGGCGAAGATCTCGCGTCGGGTGGCCTGCCACATTCGTTCCGGCAGGAGCACGGGATGCTGTTCATAGCGGGGTTTGAGTTTGCGGACGGTGGCGGCGTCGGCCTGGAGCTGCTGAACGATCTGATCGCTCTGGGCTTTGGCCGTCTTGACGATCTCCGCGGCCTTGCCGCGGGCCGTGGTCGTGAGCAGATCGTCGATCTTCGCCTCGAGACGGGCCAGCTCCGCCGACGGTCGTCCGCCGAGCCACGCCCGTTCGTATTCGCGAATGGCCTCGGCGATGACCGGATAGGCCTCGCCGGCCGCCTCGTTGAGGATGCGTTTACGCTCCTGGTCGGCGGCCTGGCTGACCTTGCGCTTGTTGTTCTCGGCGGCGATGACGGCATCGAATTCCGCCCGCACCTGCAACGGCTGGTACGTGACGCTGTTGACCTTGTCGATCTTGATTCCGCTCCGGATGGCGTCGAGGCGGCGCTGTGCGTCCTCCTGCACGGCGACCCGGAACTGCGACTGGTTCTGGAAGGCGATCTCGTCCACGGTGGAGCGGGCCGCCATCGCCACCGAGGCCGCGTCGAAGGCCGACTCGACGGTGGCCTTCTCGTCCGACACATTCTCCACGAAGTCCAGTGGGTTTTCGATGTGGTACGACACGTTCCATTTCGCGTGCACCAGCTCCGCGCCGCGGCTCGCCCCGGCGCGGCTCGTCCCGGCCCGGGTATCCACGGCCGTCAGCAGCGCGCCGTCCACGCCCGGTTGCAGGAAGCTGTTCGAAGCGACCAGCCGGGAAAGCGGCTGAAGCTCCTGCTCCTTCGTGAGCTTCATCCAGAAGGACTTGATCTCGAGCGTCTTCGTGTCCTTCGGGATGCGGATCTTCTCGTCGATCGGGAAGGGCCAGGCCATGTGCAGGCCCGGCTTCTTGAGGTCCTCATCGCGTTTGCCGAAGTGCGTCCGCACCACGACCTCGTTCTGCGGTACGATGTAGAACCCGCTGAATAGAAAGCAGATCACGACGACGAACATGATGAACTTCAGGACGCGGAAGCTCGCCCGCAGCGCGTCCGCGAGCGACTGGCTCGCCGGATCGAGCGGCTCCTCGATCACCGGCAGCGAGCGCGACCCCTGCCCGGCGTCCGGCCCGGGGGCATGATCGTGATCGTGAGGATCGTGTGCGTCGGTCATACCGTCTGTCCGTTTCTCTGAATTCACCACGCGGATCGCGGCGGGAGCCGCCCGTCGAATCCGCAAACCGAAAGCCGCCGCCCGCCGTTGCGCCGCATCACGGCTCTCCGCCCGGCAACACGTTTACGGTACTCGCATCCGCCGCCTTGCCCGCCGGCTGCGTGGCGGGCGGTGGAATCCGCCCGGCGTTCTTGAACTCCGTGAACGGGTACTGGTTCCATGTCAGAACGATCGTCGTGCGGTCCTTGAGGATTTCCTTGAGCTTGTTGAGCCGGTCCAGGAACATGGCCAGGGCTTCGTCCTGCTGCAGCACCCTGTAGTACTCCGCCGCCCGGGCGTTACCCTCCGACCGGTACTTCTGCGCGAGACCGTTGGCGAACGTCAGGATGGTATCGGCGATGCTCTGGGC
>CAZMVY010000004.1:0-22646 GCA_964569765.1 uncultured Planctomycetales bacterium | reverse complement strand
TCCAGATAATCAGGCCTACTCCCAGAGCGGCGGCGATGCTCTGGGCCTCCGCCGTGATGTTCCTCCGCTCGGACTCGCCCTCAGACTCGTACTTCTGTGCGAGGGCGCGTCGCTCAGCCTTCATGCTTTCGAAGACGCTCTCCGTCACATCCTGCGGCAGCTCCAGCCGTTTGATCCCGACCGTTTCGATCGAAATCCCGTACTGACCCTCCGCGTCGGCCTGGACGCGCTTCCGGATGGCCGCTTCGATCTCGTCGAACTTCAGCTCGCTGGCATCCTTCGAGATGAGCTGCGAGAAGGAGTAGTTGCCGATCACCTCCTTCTGGTGGGTCTCGATGATCTCCCGCAGGCGCCGTTCGGCCGCCTCCATCCCGCCGCGGAGGCTCGTCAGAAACCGGTACGGATCGGAGATCCGCCAGCCGGTGAAGGACGTGACGATGACCGGCTTCTTGTCGTGCGTCGCGGTCTGTTCCGTGTGCGTCTCCAGGATGTGAATGCTGCTGTTGTAGATGTCCACGTCCTGGATCGGCCAGGGCCACTTGAAGTACAGCCCGGGCGCCTTCTTCACGTCGGCCTCGGTCGCCTTGCCGAAGGTCTTGAGCACGGCCACCTCCGTGAAGCGCACCTGGTAGGTGATCATGTACAGTACCAGGATGATCACCAGCACGATTCCCGTGATGATCGAAGGCAGGCTCTTCTTATGCATGTTCCCGCCGCTCCGTTGGGTTACTTCGGTTGTTCGCCCTGCAAAGCCACATCCAGGCCCGCCGGCGTGGGGTCCATCAACTGCAGGTGGTAAACCGGATCCACGTCGGTCGCCATGAGATACTTGCGGACCGTCTTGAGCCCCTCGCTGAGCACATCCATGTACTTGCGCATGCGGTAAATCCGCGGTGCTGCGCGATACACCGGAAGCTCCAGGGCGAAGGTCTCGTTATCCGCCCGGGCTTCGTTGATCATCTTCCACATGTCGGCGCGGGCGCGGGCGACGATCTCGGCCGCCGTCCCGGCGATCGGCTGGATGCCCTTGGCCGGGTTGCCGTGGAAATAGTCGTCGATCTGCTCCCGGGCCCGCGCGCTCTCCTCCGCGCTCACGCCGGGGGCGTCCACCTTGGAGATCGCTGCGGCCAGCTCCACCGCGCGAGTCACGTCGCCGCACACCTCGGAGAGAATCTTGTTCCGCTCGGATTCGCCCGAGCGGATGGCCGCCTGCTTTTTCGACTCCGCCCCGACGACGGCCTCGAATTCCTTCGCCACTTCGCTCGGCGGATGCACGCCCTGCAGCCCCAGCGTGACGATCTGAACTCCCAGCCCCAGGGCGTCCGCCTCGGCCTGAATGATCCGTTCCAGGTCGTCGGCTATCCGTTTCCGGTCGGCCCCCATGGCTTGGTCCACGTCCACGCTCGCGCTGTACCGG
The DNA here is from genome assembly GCA_964569765.1 of uncultured Planctomycetales bacterium. Classification (GTDB taxonomy): domain Bacteria; phylum Planctomycetota; class Phycisphaerae; order UBA1845; family PWPN01; genus CAZMVY01. The sequence goes on along the minus strand of CAZMVY010000004.1, from coordinate 21,229 downwards.
ACGAGCTCGCGGTAGGCCAGCTCTTCGAACACCCTGGCCGGATCGACGAATTTCGTCCGCCACGCCGCCAGGTCCTTGATCCGGTACTGGATCGGCAGGGCCACGCGGATCAGGCTCACGGCCACGCTCCGGTCGGACGGGCCGCCGCCGGAGCGGTCGCCGGCGGACGGCTGCGTGGCGGCTGCCGGGCCTGTCCCCGAGGTTGCCACGATCACCGTCAGTTCGGGGACGGCGGGGTGCTTGACCGTCCAGACCAGCGCCGTCTTGAGGTCCTGCTCGGCGGCTTCCTCCTTCACCCCGACGAGTGTTTCCTGTACCTGCCCGGCGGGGTAGCGGTACGCGACGTCGATCGGCCAGGGATACTTCAGGTGCAGGCCGGGCCCGAGGGCGTCAAGCTTCTCGACCGGTTTGCCGTTTTCCATCGCCTGTATCGTCCTGCCGCTCTGCAGCGGCCGGCCGAATCGCTCGACGACCACGGCCTCGCCCGGGTTCACGATCACCAGGCAGGAGACGGCGAACAGCGTCAGCACGCCGAACCCGATTACCGGCGTGATGGCCCGTTGCATGAGCTTGTAGAACCAGGTGGAGCTGACCTCGAAGCCGAACTGATAATTCAGCGCTTCGGCAATGCTCCGCGCGATCCCGCCCGGTTCGCAGAACAGCCCGAGCAGGCGGCTGTCGAACGCGGGCCGGGGTTCCTCACCCGGCTGCCGGGGGCGGTAGAAGTCAAGCACGAAATTGAGCAGGAACTCGACCGACAGGACGATCATCAGGACGCGCAGCGCATAGGCCGCCACGCGCTCGGGCAGGATGATCTGAAAATGCACGAGTCCCAGGACGACCGCGGTGGCAATACCGGCCAGTGTGTTGCCCATCAGCCAGGCGGCCCCCGCCCGCAGGAGGCGCCACTCGGGTTGCCGAGCCATGCCGGTGGCGTAGCGGCTCAGGAGGAAGGCCAGGAACGAGGCACCGACCACGAACGCGAACGAGAGGCTCTCGTTAACCGGAACAGCCCACGTCTTGTCGTAGATGCTCCGACTGAAGGACCAGGAGTATCCCAGCCCGAGCCCCGCCAGCAGCCCGATGGTGACGACGGTGAAGAACGGCAGGAGCCAGCGGTACATCCACATCAGCCGCCGTCGGGCCAGGAGCAACCGCTCTTCGTCGGCCGCAAAAAGGGCCGCTCCGGCTCCGCCTGCGGCCCGCTCCTGGCGCAGTTGTTCCGACTCCAGCGTCTCTTCACGGACTAGCTGCCGCTGCTTATACGTCAGTGCCAGGAAGATCCAGATCGGAATCCCGCAGGCGGCCAGGAGTGCCGTGGCCTCCACCGCCTCCGACCCCGTCCACAGGGCAAGAAGGACCAGAAAGGTCGCCAGACCCGTCTGGAACAGCAGGCCTACCAGGCTTACCGTCAGTGCGCGTTTTTCAGGCCATGTGCTTGTCATTGGCGGTTTTCTCGGATCGTGGCTCCGACCGCGAACGGGTCAAACCCCGGCGGCGATTGAGCGTACCACCATGCGAGCGATTGCTCGCCGGGCCAAGTAGCTTACAATGGTGGCGGCAGACTGCCAAGCTGCCCTTTTTTCGACGACGCAGCCGCCGGCCGTCGAACGGGTTGTGACCATGTGGACGAAACTGTTCAGCATTGCCCGTAACTGCTTCACGGAGACGATCCGCCAGCCGATCTACGGCGTCATCCTGTTCGTCACGGCGGCCCTGCTCGTGCTCAACGTTGCGCTCAGTGCGTACACCTTCGATGATGACAACAAGGTTCTGAAAGACCTCGGCCTTTCTACGCTGCTCATGAGCGGCTTGTTCTTGGCCGCCTTCAGCGCCGCGGGGGTGCTCAGCCGTGAGATCGAGAACAAGACGGTACTGACCGTTGTCAGCAAGCCGGTGAGCCGCGCCGCCTTCCTGGCCGGAAAGTTCCTCGGGCTTGCCGGCGCCCTGGCCCTGGCCGAATACCTCAGTTCGCTCGTTTTCCTCCTTACCGTCCGGCATAAAGTGCTGGAGCGCAGCTCGCAGCAGTTCGACATGCCGGTGATCATCTTCGGCGTCGTGGCCCTGATGTTGGCGGTCCTGATCGCGGCCTTCTGCAATTACTTCTACGGCTCGCAGTTCGCCTCTTTGGCCGTGGGCCTCGTCGTTCCGCTCATGACGCTGGCCGTCCTGCTCGTCTGTCTCATCAGCCCCGAATGGAAGCTTCAGCCGTTCGCGAAAGACTTTCTCGACGGGCAGATCCTCGCGGCGATCATCCTCGTTTTCCTTGCCGTGCTGGTCCTGACGGCGGTAGCGGTTGCCGCCTCCACCCGCCTCGGGCAGGTGATGACCCTCGCGGTCTGCACCGGCTTCCTGCTGGTCGGTTTGGTCTCCGATTACCTCTTCGGTCTTCACGCGGACAGGCAGTTCGCGGCTCGTCTGGGCTACTGGGTCGCCCCCAACATCGGCTTCCTGTGGGTGACCGACGCCATTACGCAGGGAAACACAATCACATTCGGGTACGTCGCTCTCGCCTCGCTCTATGCCCTTGCCTACACCGCCGCCGCCATGTGCTTCGGCATCGCGCTCTTCCAGAGGCGCGAGGTAGGATGAACAGGAGTTCCTGACGGCAGGATTGCCCCCCGGGCGATCGTGACCGCACCGCACCGGACTTGCCCGCGACCGGAACATCCAGACCCGGCATCGCCAGCGCACCGCTCGCGCCTCGCAGAGCCGCATCCGATTACACGGGCACCATCGGATCAGACTCGCAAAGCGGCGCCGGGATCGCAGCGCCGTCCTGCTGCCGTTGGCGTCGTACGCAGCCGACCGCGGTACTCCAGGGGCCGAAACCCGCCGCCGGGAACGCGAAAGCTTGCCGAACGTGCGCCGAAGAGCTAATGGTAATGCGGGCGGCCTGATTGTGAGGACCGAGAACGCCAGGGGGTCGGCATTGCAAAGTGCATCAAGGCGCGGCAGCGTGGCGGGGGCGATCCTGATCGTGATCGCGCGGGCCGTTTCCGCACAGGAGGCGCGGCCGGCGACCTCGCCTACGGCGACCTCGACCCGGGCGACAGAGGCCCGCACAATACGCATCGACCTGCCGGGCGGTGGTTCCTACTGGCTTCGTGTGCCTGCGGGATACCGGCCGGGCGACCGGGGGCCTCTGATCCTCTGCCTCCACGGTACCGACGAGGCGGCCCTGGAGGCGATGACGTTCTGGGGCGCGTGCCGGCCGCAGTGGGAGGCCGTCTGGGCCGCGCCACAAGCCCTGGGCCGCGGCTGGTGCGAGGCGGATTTGCCTCGACTGCGCCAGGTGTGGGCCGATCTCCAGCATCGCATCACGTTCGATCCCGAACGGGTATTGCTGGCCGGCTTTTCCGCCGGCGGCGCGATGGCGTTTCACTGGCTCTACCGCGAGGGGTTTCCCGCTACGGCCGTCGTGACGTTGGCCAACTACCTCCCGCCGGCCGTGACGCCCGACGATGTGAGCCGTCGCCGACACATTCCGGTCTTCTATGGCGTGGGCACCGAGGACATCAACCACGAGCGAATGCGCCGCGGGCTCGCCCTGCTCCGCGAGCAGGGCGTCCACGTCCGGCTTGTTCGCCCGCCGATCGGGCACACGCTCTCGCCGGCGGTGGGCCGGGAGGCCCTCGCGTGGTTTGAGGAACTCTGCCGCGACGCGACGAGGCGGCAGCTTGACGAGGCGGCCGAGGCCCTGCGCCGCGACCCGCCTGTTGCCAGCGGTCGTGCCGCGGCTCAGGCCGAAGGGATCCTGGCCCAGGCCCGCTGGCACGACGCCGAAAACGTCCGGCAAGCCGAGGTGCTCCTGGCGGAGGCGATGGCATGGGGACGCGAGCAGCTTGTGCGGGCCGATCGGCTGGCGGCGACGGATCGCCGGGCGGGTGCCGGCTCTGCGGCCGAGGCGCTCGCCATCCTTCGCGAGATCGAGGCGGCCTATGCGGGCGCGTCCCTTGCCGAAGAGGCGCGCAGCCGACGGCTGGCCCTTGAGGCGGACCCGTCCGTCCGGCAGGCGGCGGCTCAGCGGCAGCGCCGCTGTCGCGAGGAGGAGGCGATGGCGTTGTATCTCGATGTGCAACGACTGGTGGCAACCGGCCGGTTCGAGGAGGCCCGGCAGACCTGCGAGGTCATTGCGAACGTGTACGCGGATACGCCGGCGGCCGACCACGCCCGCGCCCTGCTGCCGAAACTACCCGGGCCCATCACGCGATGAGTACAACGGTCCGCATCCTGACGTTCACGGAGCCGATGTTCGGCGAGAACGCGTACGTAGTAGGCGTCGCCGGGCATGAGGGCGTCTGGGTCATCGACCCCGGCTTTCCCCCGCAGCCGGATGAGATCGGCCGATATGCGGAGCAGCACGATCGGCGAGTGGAAGCCATTCTCCTGACACACGGGCATGCCGATCACATCGCCGGCGTCGATGCGATCCGGCGTCGTTGGCCGGCAGCAGACCTGCTGATCTCGCGCGAGGACGCCGCTATGCTCGCCGATCCGCAGGCCAACCTGTCCGCTCCATTCGGCCTGAGCCTCCGGGTGGCCTCCGAGCCGAGCGGGTATCTCGACGCGGGGGCGCGTCTCGCCCTCGGGCCGAGTCGCTGGGACGTGCTCGATACGTCGGGACATTCACCCGGCGGACGAAGCCTCTACTGCGCCGACGCCGGTCTGGTAATCACCGGCGATGCGCTGTTCGCCGGGAGCATCGGGCGGACGGACTTCCCGGGCGGCGATCTCGATCAGCTCCTGAGCAATATCCGGCGAAACCTTCTGAGTCTCCCGGGCGAGACCCGCGTGTATTCCGGCCACGGGCCGGTCACGACGATCGAAAAAGAACGAACGTCGAATCCGTTTCTGACCGAATAAAACCGATGGAAACGGCGTAGAAGGCGGCGTATGATTTGAATGGGGCCGCCCGGATCGCCGACGGCGGCGTGACGGGCCTGTCCGGATCGAAGGCCCCATTCCTCGATAGCGCTTGCCGACGGGCGGTGTCGGTTCTCGCGTAGCGCCGCCTGACGTCCTGCCCGCGGGGGCGAAAGCCTCACCGGTACGGGGAAAGAAACGAGTGCATGACGGGTGGTCGCGTCTCCCGGCGGCATATTGCTGCGCCGGGCGCGGGAGCTTTCCGCTTTCCGGCAAGGGGGGCGCGGGATGCACCCGCCGAAGGGTCAACCGGCCGAAAGGCGGCGGACTATGGTGTCCGACCGAATCACATGCGTCTGCCCGGAATGTCGCGCGAGCTACCGCGTGCGGACCTCGGCCATCGGTCATCACGCCCGTTGTCCGGCGTGCGGCAAGACGTTCCGCGTCGGGGAGAGACCCCGGCCGGTTTCGCATCCGCCGACGGAAGACGATATTCTTCGCTGGCTCCGCGAAGCCGACGACTCCGACGACTTTGCCGAGGAGCAGTCGCAGGACGTTGCGGAAGATTCCGCCGCCGGCGTTGCGCAGGTTGCGGCGCGGCCTTCCCCCCCCGATCCAGGCGAACTACCGGCCTCCCGGGCCGCTCGAGCCTCACACGAATCCGCCGCTACCCCGTGACACCGCGGCAGGACGCCGCGCGGGGATGCCGGTTCACCAGCGACCGCTCTTGACCACCTTGGGCTTGGGCAGGTCCTTGATGTTCGCCAGCGACTCCTTCAGCATGTCTTCCGGCAGCGGGAAGTCCTTGAGTTTGCCCTCGAAATACCGCTGGTAGCCCGTCAGGTCCATCAGCCCGTGGCCGCTCAGGTTGAAGAGGATGACCTTCTCCTTGCCCTCTTCCTTGGCCTTCTTGGCTTCCTCGACGACGCACGCGATCGCGTGGCTGCTTTCCGGTGCGGGAATCAACCCCTCGGTCCGGGCCCAGAGGACCGCCGCCTCATAGCACTCCGTCTGGTGATAGGCCCGCGGCTCGAGCAGACCCTCGATAATCGCCTGACTGATCAGCGGCGCCACGCCGTGGTAGCGCAGCCCACCCGCGTGAATCGGCGGCGGGACGAAGCGGTGCCCCAGTGTGTGCATGGCCAGCAGGGGCGTCATGCCGCTCGTGTCGCCGAAATCATACGAGTACGGCCCGCGCGTCATCGTGGGGCAACTGCTCGGCTCGCATGGGATGATCTGAATGTCGGCCCCGGCGATCTTGTCGGCTACAAAGGGGAAGGAGATGCCGGCGAAGTTGCTTCCGCCGCCGACGCACCCGGCCACGATGTCCACCTTCTTCTCACCGATCTTGGCGAGCTGTTTCTTGGCCTCCAGGCCGATGATCGTCTGATGCAGGAGCACGTGATTCAGGACGCTGCCGAGCGAGTACCGGGTCTGGCCCGTCTCATCGGTCACGGCGGCTTCCACGGCTTCGCTGATTGCCATGCCGAGGCTGCCGGGGGTGTCCGGGGTCTCATCAAGGAACGACTGGCCGGCCTTCGTCTCCGGGCTGGGGCTGGGGATGCACCTCGCGCCCCAGGTCTCCATCATGAGCCGGCGGTACGGCTTCTGGTCGAAGCTGATCCGCACCATGAACACGGTGCACTCCAGGCCGATCAACGCGCAGGCGAACGCCAGGGCGCTGCCCCACTGGCCCGCCCCCGTCTCCGTGGTGATTCGCTTGATCCCGAACTGCTTGTTGTACCACGCTTGCGCCACCGAGGTGTTCGGTTTGTGGCTGCCGGCAGGGCTGACGCTCTCGTCCTTGTAGTAGATGCGCGCGGGCGTGCCGAGGGCCTTCTCCAGGTACTTCGCCCGACGCAGCGGCGTCGGACGCCAGCGGTACAGTATGTCCAGGATTTCCTCCGGGATGTTGATCCACCGCTCCTGGCTGACTTCCTGCTCGATGAGATTCATCGGGAAGACCGGCGCGAGCATCTCCGGGCGCACCGGTTTGCCGTCAGGTCCGAGCGGCGGTTGCAGCGGCGTCGGCAGGTCCGCTGCCAGGTTGTACCACTGCCGCGGGATGTCTTTTTCCTCAAGCAGAACCTTCACGTCCATCGTTATCACCTTTTCAAGAGAACTCGCCTCGCGTTCGCTGCCTCGGCGCCCGCCGGCAACGACGCACAAGCGTCGATTTGTTCCGTTCGCGGATCGCTGCACGACGAAAGGCAGATTCTCGTTCAGTATACAGCGCCTGCGGAATGCGGCAAACCGAAACCCGTCCATGGTTCGCGGCCAGGGGACGGATCGCCCCTTTCGGGAAAGCCCTGCCGTCGCAACGCTGCCGGGGGGGGCCGAGACGCCGTCAGGGCTTCGGATCGTGCTGATGCCTGTGGTCCTGCGAAATTGGATGCGCCCTGACGGGGCAAATCGCCGTTATCTGATGTAGAGAGTGATGAAACTCTCGTGCTGCGACCACGGATTCAGGCCGGGTGTATACGCTAGTATCCCCGGACCTCGGCCGACAGTTTGGCTGTGCCCGTCGGCGATCAAGGCCCGGTCAGGCGGGGCGAGATTCGACGTAACTGACTGATTATGTTAGACATACAGAGGCTCGACGCCTGCCGGTCCTCCCCGGCCGGAACCAAGAGAATGGACGCGGATACCGTGAAGCCACTCCTTATGAATGCACCGGGTCGCAGATCGCTGCCGGTCTGCGATCCCCCTCGGGCTCGTCGGCGCCGGTCTTTGTGTCGCTGTGGTATGACTGTGTGGCTGGCCTTGGCGCTTCCCGCGTGGGGCGCCTCCGCCACGACAAATCCGGTACCCGACGATGCGGGACTCGAAGCCGAAATTGTAACCCGCAAATCCATCGTTCCATCCGGTCAGCCCGTCTGGTTCGATTTCATCATCCGAAACCGCTCCGACCAGCCGGTAACGTTGACCGTAGCCGATCTGCCGGAGGCTGCCGATCACCCGGTCGGGATGGGGTTGCCGCTGGAACACGTATTCAGCGGCGAGCCGGACGGCTCGCTCGATATCCGTCAGGACTCGGATACCCGGTCGCTGCGCGTCGTTGCCCCGCCCGTTCCGTCGGCGGGCAGGTCCGTCGTCATCCTGCCCCACGGAACCGTCGGCACCCAGTTGGACCTGACCCGCTATTGCGAGTCCATGCGGCGACCGGGCACATACAACGTTCAGTGGCGGCCGTATCGCGGAACCCTGCAATCGAACGTGGTCCGGGTCGTCGTCGCGGCGTTGCGGCAGGCGGTGATCCACACCGATTTCGGCCGTATGACGATTCGTTTCTACTACGATCAGGCCCCGCGCCACGTGGAGAACTTCATCGAGCTGGTCGAGAAGGGCTTCTACGACGGTCTGACGTTTCATCGCGTGGTCCACGGCGGGCTGATCCAGGGGGGCTGCCCGCGCGGAGACGGGACCGGCATCCGGCCGGACGGCAAGCTCCTCAAGGCGGAGTTCAGCGATTTGCCCATCGACGTGGGCAGCGTGGTGATGGCCACGACGCGGAACGACCCGGACTCGGGCAGTTGCCAGTTCTACATCAGCCTGACGCGGCTGCGGAATCTGGAAGGCAAGCAGACGGTCTTCGGGCATCTGGTCGGCGAAGAAAGCTACGAGACCTTGCGGAAGATCGGGTCCGTGCCGACCGGGGACCAGGATCGCCCGATCAAGGCGGTTTACATCCGGAACATTTCTCTGGACAATATCCCCCCGGAGGAGGGCGGCCGGATCGGTGGCCCCTCGACGCGGCCGGGCGCGGGAACGAGTCCGGGGCGGCGCGGGCCGCTGCCGGCGATCGGGCCTTCTTCCGGCACGAGGCAGACGCCGGGTCCGACGAGCCGGCCCGCGGAGCCGGTGACCGTGCAGGTCGGCGGCGACACGAGCGCGGCGAAGGTCGGCTCGCGATGAGCGTCGGGTCACGAACGGACAAGCGAGAACGAGCCGTGCTAGGCGGGGCGCTACCGGTGCCTTGTACCCGAAATCCGGTTATGCGGGGCCGAAGGCTCTTGGAGGGACGTTGTATATCGAACGGCAGGCCGTCGGAACACGTTGAGGGTTGGGTCCCAAGCAGTGGGGCCGGTGGAAAACGGGTCAGGACCGAGAGGTAGCAGCCCACCCGCTGCGTCTCAGGTGCCCTGGGGCAGCCCGGCCTGAGTGGCCCACGGTGTGCGTCGACGTGCGGCGTCTCGAAAAGAGATGCACGGCTCTTTTTTCCCGTTAGTCCGTTGATCTGTTATTCCGTTAATCCGAGGACCGGGAGCGCGGTTACGCCCGGCGGATTGAAAGCGGGGTGGCCTTCGCACGGAGCGGTCCCATGCCTGGCGATTTTGAGCAGCTTGAGGTCTACCAGGTCGCGCGAGAGTTCCGGAGACGCGCGCACAAACTGGCGAAACTCTTGCCGGCGTACGAGCAGTATGGCTTGGCGTCGCAGATGCGAAACGCCGCGGTCTCCTTGACGAGCAACATCGCAGAGGGGGAAGGTAGATGGCAATACCAGGAGGCCATTCGATTCGAGCGTATCGCACGCGGGAGCCTGAACGAATTGCTGGACCAGATCAACGTGTGCAGCGATGAGAAGTATGCGGACGAGCCCGCGTTGGCGAACCTCCGCGAACACGGCTATCGTGTGAGGCAACTGATCGACGGGTACATACGATATCTCCGGCGCTGCAAGCGCAGCGAGACGGGCAGCCCCGGAATCGAGCCACCGGCGGCAGCGCGATGGAGCCGGCGCACGGCCCGAACAACGGATCAACGGAATAACGGATTGACGGAATAACGGGTTCCCATGTCGTACACCGTTCTAGCCAGGAAGTATCGTAGCTGGACCTTCGACGAGATCGTAGGCCAGGACGCCATCGCCCAGACGCTCAAGAACGCAATCACGAGCGGGCGGGTCCATCACGCGTACCTGTTCACCGGCACGCGCGGCGTCGGCAAGACGTCGATGGCCCGCATCCTCGCGCGGTCGCTGAACTGTCTTCGCGCCGACGGGCCGACCGTCACCCCCTGCCGGGAGTGCGAGTCGTGCCTGGCGATCGCCGAAGGTCAGGACGTGGACGTGATCGAGATCGACGCCGCCAGCAACACGGGTGCCGAGGACATGCGGGTGCTCTGTGCGAATGCGAGCTACCGGCCCGCCCGCGCCCGCTACAAGATCTACGTCATCGACGAAGTGCACATGCTCAGCATGCACGCGTTCAACGCGTTGCTTAAGACGCTCGAAGAGCCGCCGGAGCACGTGAAGTTCATCCTCGCCACGACCGACCCCCAGAAGGTCCCCGCCACGATCCACAGCCGCTGCCAGCGGTTTGACTTCCGCAGCATCAGCCCGGAGCAGATCGGCGGGCAGATCAATAAGATCCTTCAGGCCGAGGGCTGCACGGCCGACGAGGCCGTCGTGCGGCGCGTCGCGCGCCTGGCCAACGGCTCGATGCGCGATGCCCTCTCGCTGCTCGATCAGTTGATGTCGATGTCGCCCCGGAAGCTCACGATCGAGCTGCTCGAGGAGGTGCTGCCCACGCCCCACGATCAGCTTCTCGCCGGACTCATCGACCGATGGGCCGAGCACGACGCGGCCGGCGCGCTGGGCCTGCTCGAGCAGTGCATCTCGCAGGGCTACAGCCTCGACCGCTTCTGCGACGCGATGATCGATCAGTTGCGAACGCTCATGCTGATCCACGTGTGCGGCCCGAACACGCCGCTCGTGGACATTCCCGCACAGTTCCGCGACGAGATCGTGGCCCGTGCGGCCAGGTTCGATGCCGCGGCGTACGTCCATCGCATCGCCGTGCTGGAAGAACTCCGCCGCAACGTGCGATTCAGCCAGGCCGGCCGGGCCCTGGCGGACGCGGTGATCGTGCGACTGAGCGAGGCGATCCCCCAAGCCTCGGTTTCGAAACTGCTCGCCGAACTCGAACGCGGGGCCGCGCCCGCGGACGCCGAAAAAAAAAAGGGCCCGCCCGCAGTAGCCTCCCCGGCGCCCCCCGCGCGCCCGGCCGCCCCCCCGCCACGTCCGCGCCCCCGGACCGGTAGCGCGAGACCCGCCTTCGAGCGCGCCGCTGCGCCACCGGCTCCTGCGCCGATCCCGGCAAGGCGCGCCAGCAGCGAAGACATTCAGGCCGCGCGATCCGACCCGCTTGTCAGGAAGGCCCTTGAGCTTTTCGACGGCTCGCTGGTCAACGTGGAGCATCTGAATCACGGTACGGCCGGCCCGCCCGACGCCGAGGCCCCGTGATCGCGGCCAATCCGCGGAACGGCGGAGCGCAAGCCCTGTTCCCGTGTAGTCCACGCCGCCCTTGCCGCCCGGCGAGGGGATGATGCCGATAACTTCCTTTCGCTTCCGCATCGCATCAGCGAACGGCGGCGTTGGCAAGGCTCGGAAGCGGGAAAACCGTGGGTCGGGCGGCACCGTTCTCTTTCGAGTCGCCGGGGCATGCGCGGCGTACCCCCCCGGAGCAGCTTTGTCATGCTCACGACGTTGCGACACGTGCCGACGCGATGTCGCGTGACGGGAATGAGTGTGCTCTGAATTGATTTTGTCGATCGTCGGCGGGGCGCGGCAGGAATGTTTTTCCGATGGATCAGGTCTGCGCGGCGGCGCTGGCTAGAATTGCTGGTGCCGTTCGCGGTGAGAGAGATTTGCGTATGGAGGCACGGGCGCGATGCTTGGCCCGTGACGGGCGCGGACGCCCGCTCCTCCGCTCCGCCGTCGGCGCTACGTTACCGAAGGCGGTGCTGGTGGGCGGCGCAGCCATCGCAGGCGGCGAGGACCGCTTACCTCGGGCGCTGCAGGTACTTCCGGGAAGACCGGGGAAGCGTGAGAGCAGGATGAACGAGACACCACTTACGATTCTCCTGATTGAGGACAGCCAGAGCGACGCCATGCTGCTACAGGCAGCGCTGGCCGAAACGCGCGAGCGCCCCTCCGTGGTCCGCGCCGCGATGCTGGCGGACGGGCTACGGCTACTTCGGCGACGAACCTTCGACGTGGTCCTGCTGGACCTCTCGCTGCCGGATAGCTACGGCATGGCGACAGTGGAGAAGGTTCTTGCGGCGGCGGCGAGCACGCCCATTCTTGTTCTGACGGGGCTGGACGACGACCAGATCGGCACCGAGGCGGTGCGAAAAGGGGCCCAGGATTACCTCGTCAAAGGCAAGACCGGCCCCGACCTGCTCATGAAGGCCATTCGGTACGCCATCGAGCGAAAGCGCTCGGAACAGGCCCTGCGGGACTCGGAAGAGCGGCATCGGACCATCCTCGACCAGATGCGGGAAGGCATCCTTTATGCCGATGCATGGGATACGGTTCGGCACATCAACGCGAGCGCGTGCCTGCTGCTCGGGACTACACGCGAACCGGTGATCGGCCGGTCGCTGATTTCGGTCTGCCCGGAGCCCCTGCGCTCCCGTGTGGATGCCGTCCTTCGGGCATTTCGCGAGGGTACCGGCCCGGACATGATTACGATCCGCCGCTGTCTCCAGGACCGCGAGCTGATTGTCCGCCTGTCTTCCGTTCGCGGCCCCGCAAGACAATACTGGGGTACCATCACGAGCCTCACCGACATCACGGATCAGATCCGCCTTCAGGAACAGCTTGCCGAATCGCGGCGGCTCGAGACGCTCGGAACGCTGGCTGGCGGCATCGCGCACGAGTTCAACAACCTGATGGCTACCGCGCTCGGGCTTGCCTCTCATCTGAAAAGGAACCGCTCGCCGGAGGATCCTGAATACCCGGCCCTCACCCGGATCGAACAGGCCGCCGAGACGGCGGGAACGCTGGCCCACCAGCTTCTGGCTTATGCCAGGGGCGGCAAGATCCGCCCGCGTCTGGCCGAGTTCTCCGGCGTGGTGTCCCGCGCCGTCGAATCCTTCCGGCCTTCGATACCCTCGAGCGTGGAACTGGACTATCGCGTGACGGAGCCCCTCGGCGAAGTCGAGTGCGATACCGCGCAGGTGGAGCAGGTCATCGTGAATCTCTGTCGCAACGCCGTCGAGGCCATGCCGCAGACCGGACGGTTGTCCATCCGCGCGGAACATGTTCACCTGGATTCGCCGCTTGAGGAGGCGAACCCTCCGCTCGGCGCGGGCGACTATGTATGTCTCGTCGTCGAAGACACCGGCTGCGGAATGACCCCGGAGACCCTCGGCCGCCTGTTCGAACCCTTCTTCAGCACGAAGCCGCGGGGCCACGGCCTGGGGTTGGCCGCCGCGTGGGGCATCGTCCGGAGCCACGGCGGTGCGATCTCCGTCGCCACGAAGCCGGGAACGGGCTCGGCGTTCCGCGTCTGGTTGCCTTGTGCGCCGTCGCCGGGGACGAATGGCGAGGAGGCCTCGCCCGCCGCGCCAGGAGCCCTCGCGGAGCCCGGTTCGACCACTTGATCGCGATCGCGCTGCGGACCGCGGGAGGGGCCTGCGAAAGGCCGACCCGCGTTGCTCATATGCGTTCGACGCAGGCGAGCAGGTGGGTCACCACCCGCTTCCATTGTTCGGAGATCTCGTCGAACTCGTACCGCAGGATGTCCGCGATGAGCACGTAGTCGTTGACCTCGAGGGCCTCCTTCAGCTCGCGAAGCTTCTCGCACAGCAGGCCCAGCCACCCCGCGACATCCACATCGCCCATCTCGATCCGGCCGATGTCCAGGTTCAGCAGCCGGCTCGACTGCACCACCGACTCATGCGCCTGCGTCCAGGCCGTGAAACACTCGCCCAGGGCCGTCATCCCCTGACTTACCTGGCCGGCGTTGAGCATGTCCGCTGCCTCACGACGGTTCCGATCGCTTCGCTCGAACAACTCCCCTGCTCCCGTCAGGGCGGTGCGGACCAGTTCGCCCAGGTCGCTCGACTGAAACTCGATGCGGCCGTACGCGCTGGCCGGTCTTGCCAGGGCCGCCTCCAGGTCGCCCGGTTCAAGGGTCTCACCGTCGCAGCGAATCGTTGTGACCAGGCGCCGACCGTCCCGCAGCCGGGAACCGACCTCCTGCGCCAATTGCTCCACCGTCAGTCCATCCGCGCCGGCCACCGCCATCGGCACATCATCGAGATAAATATCCAACGCCCACCTCCCTGGCATTTCACGCACGCTGAGTATCCGGGATCAGGAACCCCGCATATTCCATTGGCATCGACCGCCGTACCACTGCAACTTGAGCCTGAGTTATCGGCCTGCCGGCAGGGACGGTCCGGATGGGTGAGCGGCATGCCCCTGCGGTCAGTATCGAAATGTGCCCTCTCTCCTCTCTTGCATCGGCCCGGTGCTGTACACCGCCTGCGGGCATATTCGGCCGGAAGGGGCCCTTCTGAAACCCCTTGCGGCAGAACCCGAGCTTCCAAGGCATGATTGCAAAGCGGCATCGCGCTGCCCGCGCTCCGGGGCGGGTCGCGGCCCCGCAGACACTGCATCGAAGGATGATTTTTCCCTTGGTATCAGGGCGTGGGCACGGTACGATCAGGGGGGACGGGAGCCCGGGGGGCCGCTCCCCGGCGCCCCGCCGAAGGAGGTTGCATGGGAACCCGGCGATCTTTCATGACGCACTGGCTCGTCGGGGTCGCTCTGGCGACGGGCACCGCTTGCCGCGCAGCCGAGAATCCGTACCTGTACGGCATTCACGACACCGATCCTCCGCCGACCGAGTTTCTGAACCACGTCAAGGCGCAGGTCAGCGGCAGTTGGCTCACCGCGACCGTGGCAGTCGGCCACAACCCGAATGACAACAGCGGCGTGGATTTCTCCGCGTACGCAAATCAGGGCCATACGGTCATCTGCCGGATCAACAACGGATACTGCGGCAGCGGCGGGACCATTCCTCTGCCGGATCAGTACGCCAACTTCGCGCAACGCTGTGCCAACTTCGTCACACACTCGCCGGGCTGCACGATCTGGGTGATCGGCAATGAAACCAACCTCGCCTCGGAGTGGCCTCCTTCCGGCAACCATCTGCCGTATGTCTCGCCGCAGAGCTACGCCCAGTGTTTCCGCGCGTGTTACGACGCGATCAAGGCCGTCCGCCCGACGCACCGGGTCGTCACTCAGGCCCTTGCGCCGTGGGGCGGGCCGTACGGCGCCGGCACCGCGTGCGGCTGCACGCACGATGCGATGCCCCTGAACTGGGTCCAGTACCTCAACCAGATGCTTACCGCCATCCGCAACAGCGGCGGCATCGACGGTATCGCTCTGCACGTGCCCTCGCGCGGCTACAGCTACGCCGACATCCACAGCCAGCAGAAGATCAACGCCGGCGGGCAGTACCTGTATTGGAGCTTCTACTGCTACAAGGACTGGCTCGATCTGGGCATCCCGCCGGAGCTGTATCACCTGCCCGTTTACATCACCGAGTGCAACGGGAACTATTACTGGAAGGGCGGCCACCCCGAGGATCCCGCGCGGCACTACGAGGCGGGCTGGGTGCAGGAGGTACTTCGCGAACTCAACGCCTACAACCAGTACGCCACCACCGTAGGCAAGCCGATCTTCCGCTGCGTGAACTTCTATCGGTGGTGTTCCTGGTGCGACGGCTGGAACATCGACGGCGCCGACAATCCGTACAAGTCGCAGATTCTCAGCGATCTCGACGCAGCCCTGACGTTCCGGTACACGTGGCCCGTGACAGCGTTCACCACAGACCCGCCGGCCGGCGCCCCCCTCGCACCGGCCGCGGCGGCCGTGCAGACCGACTCGTACCAGGGAACGCAGCCGGGATGGGCAGCGAGCGACGGGGTGGTCTCCGAATCCAGCAAGTGGGTGAGCAGCTCAGACCCGCCGCCCCACTGGATCGCCCTCGATCTCGGCGCCGGGCGGACCGTGACCGGCTTCATCGTACGACTGCCCGGCGCGGCCGGCGAGCCCGTGGATTTCAACGCGACGGCCTTTGATTTCCAGATCGCCGCCTCGCTCGCCGGACCCTGGACGACGGAAACCTCCATCGACAACGGCGCGCGGGCGAACGTGGTCGCGCGAAGCTACGTCACGCCGAAGACGCTGCGGTACGCACGGCTCCGGATCACGAACCCCGGCATCGACAACTACGCCCGCATCCCCGAGTTCGAGATCTGGGGCGCGGTGCCCCCCGTCGCGGACTTTACCGCGGACAAGACGGGCGGCACCTCGCCGCTGACCGTTCAATTCACCGACCAGTCTGCCGGGACGATCACGTCGCGCCTCTGGGACTTCGGTGACGGCGATCAGAGCACGGCCGTCTGCCCCTCGCACGTCTACGAAACGCCCGGCGTCTACACGGTGTCGCTGACCGTCACCGGTCCGGCGGGTTCCGACACGAAGACGAAGACAGACTACATTGCCGTCCGCTTCACGGCCGGGGCCTCGCTCCTCCGCAATGCCGGCTTCGCCGAGGGTCTGGCGCACTGGATGCGCTGGACGGAGCGCGACGCCGCCGGGAACTTCACGGCTGCTGTGGTGGACGGCCGGCTCCAATGCACCGGCTCAAATTACAACGGGGGAGTGTATCAGCAGTTCCTTACGGGCGGTGCCGGCCAGCCGATCGTCGTTTCCGGGTACTGGAAGAGCCAGCCGGTCCTTGCGGGTTCGCAGTGGGGCGAGATCATCATTATCAACAGCGCCCGGCTTCCCACCGACGGCGTCGATGAGACGCCGGCCAACCGTCCGGATGATGTGCTGATCTTCAAGAACGATACCTGGACCTCGCCCGGCGGCTGGGACGGAGCGATGAGCGACACCTCCCCCGTGGCCCACGTGGGGAAGTTCATCGCCGCCGCCGACAGGGCGACGATCCTCATCAAGTCGGGCAACATCGGCGCGGGCCTCACCGGCCTCGTCGCCGACGATCTCGATGTCCGCCTTCGGGTCACCGCAGGCGATCTCGACCGCGATACGGACGTGGACACCGCGGACTTCTCGTTCTTCCAGGTGTGTTTCAACGGCCCGAACCGCCCGCCTGCTCTCGGCGAATGCGCCGCGGCCGACCTGGACGGGGACGCCGACGTGGACCTGGCCGACTTCGTCGTGTTCCAGAGCTGTCATAACGGCCCGAACCGCCCGCCCCGGTGCCTGTAAGCCGTTGAAACGGGACGCGCCGCCCGCCGCGCGGATGACCTGCCCGCCGTCGCCGTCCGTGCGATTTCGCGTGGCGGATCACGCGAGCCGGTCCGTCACACCGGCGTTCCGCGCCGCCTGATGAATCCGTGCGTTGAGCTCGCGCTCGTAGGCGCGGCGCGAGGCCGACTCGAAAAGAATGCGGCGATACTGCTCGCAGAGGTGGGGGGCGTGGCACCGCAGCACGTGCTGCACACTGGGCCACACGCGCGGACGAGGATTCAGGGCGTCGGTCCAGATCCGATCGACGCCCACGTCAGCCGCCATCGCAAACAACCGCGCCAGCGCCTCGGATGTGTCGCTGATGCCGGGCAGCAACGGTCCGAACATCACGGCCGTCCGGAACCCGGCGGAACGGGCCTCCCGCAGAACCTCCAGCCGCTCCGCGACGGCCGACGCCCCCGGCTCCCAGATCCGTGCCCACGACTCGTCCGGTGTCGTGATCGTCACACCGACGCGGACGTCGCGGCCCGCGAAAACGTCGAAATCCCTGCGCACGAGGCCGCTCTTGGTGAGGATGTTCAGCCGAAAGCTCGCCTCCAGCAGCAAGCGGCAGCATTCGCGCGTCAGCCGATACCTCGCCTCGATCGGCTGCCAGCCGTCGCAGGCGCTGCACGTGAAGACGCGGCCGGCCGGCAGCCGGCGGACCTGCCGCGCGAGGACGTCCGGCGCGTTGATCTTCACGTCCACGAACCGCCCCCACGGCTCGGCGTGCGGGTGAAACCGCTGCATGTAACGGGCATAGCAGTACCCGCAGCCATGAGTGCAACCGACGTAGGCGTTGAAGGAATAGTCGTCGATGCCGCAACGGTTCAGGATGCTCCGGCAGCGCACCTCGCGCACCACGACGCCGCACTCAGCGACCCGCGGCGGCGCCGAAGCGTCCGGATCGAACAGCAGGGCCTGCTTCTCCTGCGCCATCATGAGAAATCGTAACCGATCCGGCCCGCCGGTTCACGCCGATCGGCACCGCCGGAAAGTCGGCTTGCGGCGTGCCGGCGTTCGGGTTCTAATCCGATCGTCGGCGAAGGCCCCGAGCGGAACGGGCCGTGACGACCCGTGTATTCCTGATATGGGAGCCCATCGCATGCCTGGCGAGGCGGAGCCGAACCCCGCCGGATCTCGGACTCCGGATGACAACCGGCACGGTCCCGGATGGCTTACGGCGCTGGCGGAATTCGACCCCCGGGCGCCGCGGGACCTGATCCGTGCGGTGCTCTTTGTCCTGCTGCTCTTCGTGGCCGGGGCGCTGCTCTTGCGTTTTGCGGGCTACGGCCGTGCCCTTCTGGCGTATCCGTACGACTGGGACGAGGATGAGGGCCTCTATGTCGGCTACGCCCAGCGTCTCGCCGAAGGCCGGCCCATCTACGTGGACTTCAACAAGCTGCCGATGACCAGCGCGTGTTACCCGCCCGGCTTTATCGCGGCCGTCGCCCTGCTGGTCCCGCGGCTGGGCCCGACACTGGCGGCGGGGCGGATCGTCTCGCTCGCCGCCCTGTTGGGAAGCGCCGTCGTCGTCATTCTGGCCGTCAGGCAGGAGACGAGGCGGTGGTCCCTCGGTCTGCTCGGCGCTGCGCTGCTTCTCGCCGGCCCGTACGTGACCACGTGGGGGCCTTTGAGTCGCGTGGACTCCTTCGCCCTGTTCCTGGTACTGCTGGGGCTCCTGCTGGTACGCCAGTACCCGCGCTCCCGCGCAGCAATGCCCGTGGGGCTGGTCTTCCTGCTGCTGGCCTGCTTCACGCGCTATCAGTCGGCTTTGCTGGTGCCGGCGGCGTTCTGGCATCTGTGGCGAACCGGGCGGCGCACGGCCATTGTCAGCCTGATCGTCTTTGCCGTCGCCGGCCTCGCCTCGCTGATCTGGATCCAGCAGTGGTCCGGGGGCTGGTTCTGGCGGAGTACCATCACGGCTCAGGCGACGGAGTACATCTGGGGCTTCTTCACGCAGCGCACGCGTGAGTTCCTGCAGGAGCACGCGATTCTGACGGCTGGCGCCCTCGCGTGGCTGGTGTACGAGATTGCCCGGCGCGAGGTGGACGTGTGGGGCGCCCTGGCAATCCTCTCGGTGCTCAACATCCTGCTGACGGGCAAGCAGGGCGCGGCGATCAACTACTACGTGCCCTTCATCGCTGCGGCCGGGATCGGCTGCGCGATCGCGATCGACCGTCTCCTGCGTTCCGTCCCGTCGGAGTGGTCTGCGGCGGTGGGCAGCGGCCTGATGCTCATCCTGACACTGCAAGGCGTGATCTGGTGGCTGCATCCGATCGGCGTGCCCACGGAGGCCGATCGCAAGGCCGGCGATCGGATTGTGAACCTCATCCGCAGCACGAAGGGCGACGTTCTCACGGAGCGGCGCGTGACCTTCGCGATGCTTGCCGGCCGTCGGCCGGAAATCGACGCCTGTACGCTGCGTTTCGCGTACCAGATCGGCCGTTCGGACGACCCGCAGGCGCCCCGGGTCACCGGGGCTGTCTGCTGGGATCCGGCCGAGCTGGTCGCGGCGCTGAACGAGAAGCGCTTCGGGCTGATCCTCGTGGCCGGGGAGTTCTTCCCTCCGGAGGCCATGACCGCGATCATGTTGCATTACCGCGAGCTCAAAGGCGAGCGGTTCACGATCGGCAACTGGCACGGCTCCAACAAGTACTTCGTGATGGTACCGAAGTAGTGCCGTCTTGGCGCGCGTGCGGTTTGACGGTCTCGGCGGGGCAACATAAGGTATGGATGCACGTGCGGTCTCGGGCTCGAGGCGCGGAATCGACGTGGAACCGGCCGGCGGTGACTCATGCCGACGAAACCCCCGCCAGTAGTGCTGGCGATAGTCATCTGCGATCTGATCATTCGCGATGAACTGACCAAGAAGCTCACGCTCGTCGGCGTCTTCAGTGCGATCTACGGGGCCAAGCTGCCGGTCGTGCTCTCGGGAAGCATGCACCTGTACGCGGCGCTGACCGACGGGCGGGGGGAATACAAGAGCCGCATCACGATCCGGCATCTTGAGACGGAGGCGGTCATTTTCCAGGCGGAGGGACCGCTGGTGTTCCAGGATCCGCAGCAGGTCGTGGAGTTGAACATCAAGCTGCCGCAGGTCTCGTTCCCGCAGTGGGGCCGCTATGAGATCGCGCTCTTTGCGGAAGAGCAACTGCTCGGAAGCCGCACCTTCACGGTGCGGCCGGCGGGGGCCAATCCGCCGGAACAGGCACCCTGACGGTCGGAGCGCCCGGCAGCGGCCGGCGGTCGCGCCCGTTGCGAGGGTTCACGGCGGGTGCCTGTCGCGCGACCGCCTCCGTAAGCACGTGCGGATACAGGATGCCGATCCGGGCCATCTGACGGAACTGCCGGCGTCGGGCCCGCGTGTAGCCGAAGGCCGTCGTGCCGTTCGGATCGTCCCGTACGACGGGTGAGGCCTGCATCCGGTTGAGCAGATCCAGGGCGCGGTCGACGCACTCGTTGCGGTAATCGGCGAGCACGTCGTCGGGCAGTTCCCACCGCGAGCGGTGATACCAGGCGTCCATTGCCCGGATCCAGCCGTTGCGGCTTACCATGTTGTTGAGCCGGTAGAAGATCGCCCGGTTCCACTGAAAGGGCAGCAGCGTGTCGGTGAGTTTCTGTGCGAGAACCGTCTCGTGTTGCTCGAAGTGATCGTCGAGCACGTCGCGAAGCCGGTTCCAGTAATGCGTGCCGATGGCGGAGTCCGCGCGGAGCTCCCAGTACAGGTGGCCGAACGACACGGTGGATCGTGTCAGCGTCATCTGGCGGGGCAGGAACTTGTTGTGTGCGACGGTGTCCGCCGCCAGGTGCGTGAGGTAGCCGCAGGCAAAGGCGCGGGTGGGTTCGGTCCTCGCGGAATCGAGGATGGCGAACGCCGTGTTCCACTGATGGCAGACCTGCTTGACGCGGCTGAGCTTCTTGGCGAAGACCACGTCGGCGGCGATGTTGCCGAAGATGAAATCGCGGGCGTGGCGGGTCAGCAGGGTGGCGATCGCGGGCGCCAGGACGCCGAGCTGCCCGAGGACATCGCTGGCAAGCTTGATGTGTGTGGCCGGGCCCCAGGCGAGGCTCACGTGCGGGGCCAGGAGAAGGAAGGCTGGTATCAGGAGGACAACCATCAGGCGAGGGCGAGACCACATATTGCCGTTTTCCCGTCGCTTCAGAGGCCCGGCGCGTGTGGATATTCTACGCCGGCGCGGCGCGAAAACCAAATAATCGCGTGTCCATGCGCGCAAGTTGTTGACTTCACGAGGGTAGGACGCTTAAATGCCTCTGGACACCCACACGACCAGGAGCAACGAA
>CAZMVY010000003.1:0-56082 GCA_964569765.1 uncultured Planctomycetales bacterium | reverse complement strand
ATGCCGGGGGCGGAGCTGTCCGAGGGGACCGAGCCGACGCCCGCGCCGGGCCCGACTGGCCGGCCCCCGCCGGCGAGGGCGGTGGCCCAGTTTCCGGGGGCCAGGAAGCCGACGGCGACCAGGAGCCCGGGGCCGACGAATGCCCGCAGCGTGCGCCAGAAACCGCCCGCATGCGGCACGCGGACGGTAGCGTAGGCTTCGGGCAGCGACGGCTGGGCAAGCTCGCGCCGCCAGCCGGGGGGCGCAGGGCCGGAGGCGATCCCCGGCGCAGGGGCCGCGGCGACACCATCGCCGAGCGGGTCGAGGTGCTGTTGCCCGGTCGGGTCGTCGGGTTTTTGCATGCGGCTCTCCGCGCAGGGGCGCAATTATCCGCCCGCCCACCGCTAGTATATGCGCTTTGTCGGATGGGGCGAGTCGTGTATGCGTGCTCGCAGGCGAACGGCACATTGGCCGCCGCGGGCGGGCTTGCGGGCGGAGGGTTCGCATTCTGCAACAAGCGGAGGAACGGGCGAGCAGCCGACCATCCGTCGGCCCTTCAGCGTCCCTGGAGCCAGCCGGCGACGTCCCTGGCGTAGTACGTGAGGATCATGTCGGCGCCGGCCCTCTTGATCGCGAGCATCGTCTCGAGGACGCAGGCCTTCTCGTCGAGCCAGCCGTTGGCGGCGGCGGCCTTGATCATGGCGTATTCACCGCTGACATGATACGCGGCAGTCGGCAGGCCGAACCGTTCCTTCACGCGGTAGAGGACGTCGAGGTAGTTCACGGCGGGTTTGACCATTACCATGTCGGCGCCTTCCTCAATGTCGAGGGCCACTTCCCGCAGGGCCTCGTTCGGGTTGCCGGGGTCCATCTGGTAGCTCTTGCGGTCGCCGAATCGAGGGGGGGACTCGGCCGCGTCGCGGAACGGTCCGTAGTAGGCGCTGGCGAACTTGGCGGCATACGAAAGGATCGGCGTGTGCGACAGTCCTTCCGCATCGAGGGCGTTGCGGATTGCGGCGACACGGCCGTCCATCATGTCCGACGGGGCGACGATGTCCGCGCCGGCCCGGGCGTGCGAGACGGCCTCCTTGGCGAGGTTGACGAGGGTCGCATCGTTGTCCACGTCCTTGCGTCCGCCGCGCTCGGCGATCACGCCGCAGTGGCCGTGGCTGGTGTATTCGCACAGGCATACGTCCGTGATGACCAGCAGATTCGGGCACGCCGACTTGATGGCGCGGACGGCCTGTTGGACGACGCCGTCGTTTCGCCACGCTTCGGTGCCGAGTTCGTCCTTGTGCGCCGGGATACCGAACAACAGGACCGCCGGAATGCCCAGGGCCTCGATCTGTCGGCACTCCTCGGCCGCGACGTCCACGGACATCTGGTATTGCCCGGGCATAGAAGCGATCGGTACCTTCACCTCTCGACCGGGTCGGACGAACAGCGGCGCGATCAGGTCGTCCACGGAGAGCGACGTCTCGCGGACCAGTCGTCGGATCGTTGGGTTGGATCGAAGTCTGCGAAACCGTGTCTGTGGGAAGCTCATGGTAGTGTCAGGCATCGTGCCTGCCGGCGGGTCTGTCCGACCGCCGGCATGGGCGAATATAAAGGAATCCTCAAACAAGTATACTATCGGCCGAGGCTGTGCCACGCCATCAGTATCACTACGACGAGGAATACGACGAGGATCGGCCAGAACCACGATCGGCTGCGGGTTTCCGCCGCGCCGGGGGGGGTGATCCATTCTCCGCAGTAGGGGCATTTTTCGGCGTCGTCGTAGATGCTCCGGCCGCAGGCGGGGCAAGGGGACTCGTCCGCCTCGGCGTCTGCGGAATCGTCGTCGAAGTTCTCCGGCTCGGACCATTCGTCATCGTCGGTAGGGTGGCGGAACATGGATCCTGCTGGGGCCTCCGGAGAGACAGCGGTGGATGTTTGGCGGCCTCTGGAGGGGCCGCACGCCACAGCTCACTTCACGATCTTGAGCACCTTGATGAACTCGGGCGTTCCGGCGCGATGGAGCAGCTCGAACAGGGCAGACTCTGTCGTCGTGATGACCGCGCCGGCGTGGCGCATCCGTTCGAGAGCCATTTCGCGGTCGATGTCGTGGCGCGAACCCACCGCATCCGCGCAGACGAACGGGGCATACCCGAGCGCGAGCAGGTCGAGCACGGTCTGCATCACGCAGACATGCGACTCGATTCCCACGACGATGATGCGAGACCGCCCGATCTGCGACAGCGCGGAGACGATCTCCTCCGTTGCGCAGCAACTGAACGTCATCTTCTCGATCGCGCGGAAGGTTCCCGGCTCAAAGGCTTCCTGGACGGCCGGGACGGTCGGGCCGATTCCCTTGGGATACTGTTCCGTGACGAGGATCGGCACCTTCAGGACGCTCGCGCCGCGGATCATCCGGATGGCTGCGGCCGCAACGGCCTCGTGGTTGGCGATGTGCGGGAGCAGGCGCTTCTGGATATCCACGACAAGCAGGGCCGCATCCTCGGCCCGCAGGCGTGATGCGTTTTCTTTGAGCATGAGCGTGAATCCGTTGGTCCGGTACGCCGTTGTCCGTCGGGCTGTCGGTGCGCCGGCCGAGCGTCGGGCACGGTTCCCGGTGCAGACGCAATCGCGTCGCAGCCGCCGGGCGGGCGTCCCTTCCGCTTTCCAATTCTCCCTTCTATGGTACGATACGCGCCGGGTCAAATGTGGCACGTGGCCGGAAAAGTCGTGCTGATCACGGGGGCGTCGCGCGGCCTGGGGCGGGTGCTGGCGGAGGTCTTCGCCGAGCACGGGGCGCATCTCATCCTCTGCGCGAGGCGGGCGGATGTTCTGGTTGGCGTCGAGGCGGATCTGGCCCGGCGGGGCGTCCCGGCGATGGCGGAGGGGTGCGATGTTTCCGTGGAGGAAGACGTTCTGCGGCTGGTCCACCGGGGCGTGCAGCGTTTGGGCGGGTTCGAGGTCTTGATCAACTTCGCCTCGATCCTGGGGCGGCGGGCTCCGGTGACGGAGTACCCTTCGGAGGTCTGGAACGAGGTCTTGGCGACGAATCTTACGGGGGCCTTCCGGATGTCGCGTGAGGTCGCCCATGTGATGCGACGTCAGGGGGCCGGGGCGATCATCAATGTCTCAAGCAGCGTAGGGCGCAAGGCGCGGCCCAACTGGGGGGCGTATCTCGTGAGCAAGTGGGCCCTCGAGGGGCTGAGTTTCATGATGGCGGAGGAACTTCGGAATACGGGGATCCGCGTCAATGTGGTCGATCCGGGTGGGATGCGGACGGGCATGCGGGCGGCGGCGTATCCCGCCGAGGATCCGGCGACGCTGCCGATGCCGCGCGAGGTCGTACCGGTTTTCCTGTATCTTGCCTCCGACGATTCGAGGGATGTGACGGGCGAGCGGTTCTCCGCCAGGGAGTTTGCCGGCGGCGCGGCCTGAGCCACGCCTCGCCGAAGGGCGGACGATGAGCGCGATTACGGCGCACAGCGACGATCTCGGGAGCGGGCCGTCGCCGCGCGTGACGGTCCGGACCCGGGCGCTCGCCTGCGCCGTTTGTTTCGTGGCCGGCGTTGCGGCGTTCTGGCCTACGTTGCGTCACCCGTTCGTCTACGACGATCACCCGATTGTCAGTGAGAACTGGATCGTCAAGGCCCCGGACACCTGGTACCGGTTTCTGATCACTTCGTATTGGCCGCCGGCAAGTCCGCGGGAGCGACGGCCGGGGGGCGGCGACAAGCTGTACCGCCCCATGACGATCGGGAGCTTCCGGCTGGAGTATCGGTTGCACGGCGGCCGGCCGGGCGCCCTGCACGCGGGCGAAACGATCCTGCACGGTCTGGCGAGCTACCACGGGACGAACACCATCCTTCACGGCGTGACGAGCGTGCTGGTGTGCGTGCTGGCGTTGCGGGTATGGGGGAACACGATGGCCGCGTTGATCGCGGGGCTTCTGTTCGCCGTTCACCCGATTCACGCGGACGCCGTAGCGCCTGTGGTCGGCCGCAGCGAGATACTGGCCGGCCTGTTCTCTGCGTGGCTGTTGCTCCGCTACGCGCAGCCCGTGTCGCTCACGGGGGCGGCGCTGGGGCGGTTTCACGTGTTCAGTGCCGTGTTGTTCGCGGCGGCGGTGTTCTCAAAAGAGCACGCGCTCTTCATCTGGCCCGCCATCCTCTCGCTCCAGTGGTATCAAAGAAGGACGGAAGCCGCGGGGGCGCGACCCCCGTTTACCGCGTGGCTGGGCGATCTGGCTCGCCGGGGCCACATCGGGTTTGCGTACGTGGCGGCCGCGTTCTTCTTCCTTCGGTTTTTTATCTTCGGCATGCACTATCGTCGGCCGCCGGAGTCGCTGCCGTTCTGGGCGAACCCCCTCGCGCGGGAGGATCTGGCAGCCTGTCTGCTAACGCCGTTCCGGCTACTCTGGCTCACAGCCCGCTTGTTCGTGGATCCGTCGGCCCTGTCGCCGCTGTGGAACCCCGATGCCCTGCTGCCGGCGCGAAGCCTCCGCGAGGCGGATGTCTGGGGCGGCATGTTCCTCGCGGGGCTGTGGATCGCCCTGATTGTATGGGGATGCCGGCGAGGGCGGGCCGTCGGTATCTGGGCGCTGGTGTTTGCGTGGTTCATGCTGTTGCCGTTGCACGTGGTGCCGGTGGCAAGCTGGCTGTTCGCGGAGCGATGGTTGTACTTGCCCTCGGTGGTACTGGCGGTCGTGGTGGCGGGGGCGGTGAATCGGTACGGGCGGCAGTTGGCGCTGGCCGGCGTCTGTGCGGCGATCGTGCTGTTGCCGCAGACCTGGTCCTACGCTTCGGCGTGGCGGTCGGATGTGAGCATGAACCGCTATGTGCTGGAGGCGTACCCCGACAACTTCCATGCGGCAAACAATCTGGCATGGGTATACTTCGTGGAGAAGCGATACGAGGACTCGTTGCGTGTGGCAAGCGAGTTGGCCGACCGGTTCCCGGATGCCTGGGAGCCGTACATGTGCATGAGCGAAACCTACGCGGCCATGGGCGAGACGCAACGAGCGCGGGAGGCTCGCGCGGAGGCCGACTCGCGCCGGACCGCCGCGCTGTTACAGCTTCGTTAGGCGGCGTTACGCACGGCGCCGCCACGATTCGAGCAGGTGCCGGTGCAGATTCGGTCCGGCAGCCAGGAAGGGCATCTTGTCCCGGGCGGCGGTCTGTGAACGGCTCATGGGGAAGTACTCGCGGCCGTTCGGGTCGGTGAATCGCCCGCCGGCCTCCAGGACCAGCAGCGCGCCGGCGGCCACGTCCCACAGCCGGCATTCGAGACAAAAGGCGGCATCCAGGGCGCCCGCCGCAACGAGGGCCAGGTGCAGGGCCGTCGCCCCGAGGTTCCGAAGCGCCATGCGGTCCAGCCACTCGTGGATCGTTGCCGGCATCGGATCGCCATGTCCGGAAGGCGAGCCGATCAGTGTTTCATGGGTCGGCGGGCCGTCTGCCACCTGGAGGCGGACCTTGTCGCACCGGGCACCGCCTCCGGCGTAGGCGGTGAACATCTGATCGGTCATTACGGCATAGACGGCGCCGACGATCGGCGTTCCGCTGCGGAGTACGCCCACGCTGACGGCGAAGCGCGGCACACCGCGCCAGTCGATCCGCGTGCCGTCGATCGGGTCGATGATCCAGCACCACTCGGCGGCTTCGATTGCGGCGTGGCGCTCCGGGCGGCGCATGGTTTCCTCGGTGAGGACGGCATGGGAAGGGAAGCGCTTCACAATGGCGTCGAGGAGCAGATCCTGGACCGCGTGATCTGCATCCGTGACGAGGGTCCGGTCGTGCTTCCGCGAAGCGGTGGCGGAGCCGAATCGCCGGCGCGCGACCCGGCCGCCCGCGCGGGCCCACTCGGCTGCGTACGCCAGGATGTCCGCTGCGTCGTCGTTCATGTGTCCTTTCGCTGCGTCAAGGCGCGACGGCGGGCCCGGCCGATCGCCACGCTGAGATTTCTTCCGCCGGGACGATCCGGTCTTCGAATCCGCGGCTGCGCCTTTCCGTCCGGCGGCTGCCACGGCCGCTACGCCCCGAGGGCCGCGATGGATTGAAACTCCTCGCGGAGGGCGGGGTAGAGCCGGCGGTACTGGGCGTATGCGGCGTCGTACGTCTTGCGGAGCGCGGAGGTCGGTTCGCGTCTGTCGGTGATCCGGATGCAGGCGTCGCAGGCCTCGGGCACGGATGCATACACGCCCGTGCCGACCGCTGCCAGCAGCGCCGCGCCGTAGGCGGCGCCCTCCTGCGTGTTGATTGTCGTAACGGGGGCGTCGTAGATATCGGCCTGGAGTTGCCGCCACCACTGACTGACGGCGCCGCCGCCGCCGGCGCGGACCTCGCGGATCTGGAGACCGTCCGCCCGCATGATCTCGATCTGATCGCGCATGCCGAAGGTGATGCCTTCGAGCACGGCGCGAACCATGCCGGCCTGATCGTGGCGGCTGGTCAGGCCGATCCAGGCCCCGCGTGCATTCGGATCGGGGTAGGGGCATCGCTCGCCGGTGAGATAGGGCAGGAAGAAGAGCCCGTCCGATCCAGCGGGGGCTTTCTGCGCCATTTTGATGAGCCGACTGTAAATGACGCCCGGATCCTGGCGGCTCTTCCGCAGGGCGGCAACTTCCTCGGCGTACCAGGTGTTGCGCAGCCACTGGAAGCTGCCGCCGGCGGCCAGCATGCAGCCGAATACGCACCACTTACCCGGAACGGCGTGGCAGAAGGACTGGAGATTGCCCTGCCGATTCGGGACAGGCTTGTCGCTGTGCGCGAAGACGACGCCGCTCGTGCCCATCGTTGCAGAGACGACGCCGGCACGTACGATGCCGTTGCCTACGGCGCCGGCGGGCTGATCCCCGGCACCGCCGACGACCGGTGTTCCGGCGGCCAGTCCGGTGGCCTTGGCGGCGGCGCGGTGGATCCGGCCGCTGACCACGATCGACTCATGCACCGGCGGCAGGAGGTCGGGGTTGATTCGCAGCCTGCCGAGCAGCCCGCGGTGCCAGTGACGCGCCTTCACGTCGAGCAGCAGCGTGCCGGCCGCGTCGCTCACCTCCGTGGCGTACTCACCTGTCAGCCGCAGCCGGATGTAGTCCTTCGGCAGCAGCACCTTGAACGTGCGCTCGAAGACGCGCGGATCATGCCGGCGGACCCAGAGGATCTTCGGCGCCGTAAAGCCCGTCAGCGCGACATTGTTGACCATGCCGATGAGCCTGGACCGCCCGCCGGCGAGGCGCTCGATTTCCTCGCACTCGGCCGCCGTCCGCTGGTCGTTCCACAGCAGGGCGGGGCGCAGCGACTGCCCGGCGCGGTCCACGAAGACGCTGCCGTGCATCTGACCGCTGAGCCCGACGCCGGTGACCTTGGCCGGACTGACGCGGGCCTTCCGGCAGACGTCGCCGACGCCGCGGATGACGGCCCGCCACCAGTCGTTCGGGTCCTGCTCCGACCAGCCGGGCCGCGGCGAGTGGACGGGGTATTCCGCGCTCGCCGTGGCCAGAACCTTGCCCTTCGCGTTGCAGAGCAGCGTTTTCGTGGCGGATGTGCCGATGTCGATCCCGAGCAGAAGCGCCATAGCAGAGCCTCACTGAAGTCCGCGGAGTCGTCCGCGCCGATACGTCCAGAGTATACAGCGGCCGGGCGGTCCGAGAAACCCGCCCGGGGCGATGAAAGTGCGGCGCGTGAGCGGCCCGCTGTGTTTGTGGGCATGTTCAAGGGGTTCTACAATCGCATCGAATGGCTGCGATACGTGAGCGGATTTCAGGCGGCGGGCCGGCACACTTGTTCTGCTGGACGGCGGAAGCGCTGAGCGGGTGGTTCGAGTCGCACGGACTCCCCGCCTACCGGGCGCGGCAGGTGATGGAGTGGGTCTACGGGCATGGGGCCGTCTCGTTCGAGCAGATGACGAACCTGCCCGCCGGGCTTCGGGCGGAGCTTGCCGGGGAGTTTGCCATCTACCGCTCCACCGTGGCGGCCGATTCGGAGGCGCCGGACGGAACGCGAAAGCTGTTGCTTTGCTGGCCCGACGGGGCTACGAGCGAGTGCGTGCTGATCCCCGAGCCGGAGCGGAATACGGCGTGCATTTCAAGCCAGGTCGGATGCCCGGTACAGTGCACGTTTTGCGCCAGCGGCATCGGTGGTCTGGAACGGCAACTGACGGCCGGCGAGATCATCGAGCAGGCGATGCGGGTGCAGGCGCTGTGCGCAGCGCCTGCGACAGGCCTCCACAGGGCATTTCGGGCTGGCGGTGCAGCTCCGCAACGGTGTGTACCTGCGCCAGAGCCCGATGCCCGGACCCCGAAGCCCAAGTTCCGCGCCCTGACGAACATCGTCTTTATGGGCATCGGCGAGCCGCTGGCGAACTACGAGGCGGTTGTCGCGGCGGTGCGGACGATCAACGCCCCGTGGGGGATGAACATCGGTGCGCGAAGGATTACGATCAGTACGGTCGGCCTGCCGAGGCAGATCCGCCGGCTGGCCGATGAGGGGCTCCAGATCAATCTGGCGATCTCCCTCCACGCGGCGTCCGACGACCTGCGGCGGCGCTTGATTCCCTGGGCCGAGCGCGTCAGTATCTCCGAACTGGTGGACGCGGCACGATACTACTTCGAGCGGACGGGCCGCGAGGTCACGCTGGAGTACGTGATGCTGGGCGGCGTGAATGTCCGCTCGGCCGACGCGCAGAGGCTCGCCCGCGTTACCCGGCAGATGCGGTGCAACGTGAACCTGATCCCGTACAACCCGGTAGCGGGCCGGTCATACCGTCGGCCGGACGACGGGACGGTGCAGGAGTTTGTCCGTGCCCTCCGGGAACGCGGTGTCAACGCCCACGTGCGGCGAAGCCGCGGTCTGGAGATCGACGCGGCGTGCGGGCAATTGCGGGAGGCGCACAAGACCCAGGCCGAGCGGTAATCGGGCGGTTGGGTGCCCGACGGATTCGTGAGCCGTCCACCGGAACGGTCGCAGGAATGAGGCAAACCGGCCGGCCCCCTGACGGATCCGCGGGCAGACGGATTGACAGACTGATGGATACGCAAAGGCGGAGACGAACATGAAACCCTTCGACATTGGTGTATGTTCATGGTCGCTGGCGATCAAAGACCTGGGCAGGACGCTTGAGACGATCCGGAACGAGCTGGGCCTGGGCCTTACCCAGGTGGGCTTTTTCGGCGACGGCATCCCGACGGTCGCGCAGCACGACGCGACGGTGAAGATCATTCGCGACAGCGGCCTCGAAGTCAGCGCGACCTGCATCGGTTTCACGGGAGAGGACTACTCGACGATCCAGCGGATCGCCGCCACCGGCGGCTTCGTGCCCGACGACCTGTTCGAGGAGCGTTTCGAACAGACGGTCCGCACGGCCGATCTGACGGTCAAGCTCGGCGTGAAGATGCTTGCGGCGCATGTCGGTTTCGTGCCGCACGATCGCAACGATCCGAAGTACAAGGTCATGGTGGAGCGGCTTCGCCGCATCACCGACGCGCTCGACCAGCGGGGCGTCACTTTGTTGATGGAGACCGGCCAGGAAAAGGCCGACGCGCTGGTGCGGTTCATCGACGACGTCGGACGGTCCAATGTCCGCGTGAACTTCGATTGCGCGAACATGGTCCTGTACGGCGCGGGGGATCCGGTCGAGGCGGTCGGAATCCTGGGCGGCCGTATCGCGCACGTGCACATGAAAGATGCGACGTGGTCGTCGCAACCGGGCAAGACCTGGGGGCAGGAGGTCCCGCTCGGCGACGGCGACGCGAACATCCCACAGGTCGTCAGCAAGCTTCGTGCGATCGGTTACAGTGGGCCGCTGGTCATCGAGCGGGAAGGCGGCACGAACCGTCTCGGCGACATCCGCGACGGCGCAGAGTTGCTGCGATCCCTCGTGGGGTAGCGGGCGACGGCGACATCGTTGCGAAACCGGAAGCCGGGAATCCGGAATGCGTCAGGCACCCAGGGCTCTGATCTTCTCCTGGAGCGTACCGACCTGCGTGATGCGGAGGCCGAAGTTTTCGCCGACCTTGACGGCTTGGCCCACGCCGATGCACTTGTTGTTGATCATAAGGTCGAGAGGGGCGTCCGCGGGTTTCTCAAACTCGATAATGGCTCCGGTGTTCAAGCTGACAACCCGCGCCAGGGGCATCTTGCACTCCGCCAGCTTGACGATAACCGGCACCTCAATTCGCAGGATCCGCTCCAGGAGATCGGATGGCGGCCCAACGGGTGCTGCGTCCGACAGGGACGGGCTTCGCGCTGCCGAAGGCGGCGGCGGTTGCGGATCTGCCCCGGGCGGTAGTGGCGACTCGGAACCTGATCCGAGGGCCTCGCCTGCCAGGTTCTCCGCCTGGGCCAGCAGGGCATCGATGTCCGCCTGGGAAGTGCTCACGAACCGGATCCTTGCGCAGAATCTCTACGGGGCGTTCATGCCGCCTGTCGGCATTATCGGCCTTCGCGGTGCGGGACTTGAGGGAACACCATTCGCGCGTTGCGGGAGAGAGGGTTGCGAACCGCCGGCAGACGGCGCCGTAGCTGACCTGGACCCTGGGGGCGGCCGATGGCAGGCCGGTCATGTGTCTGGCAGTCGAAGCGGCGTTCAATCATTGAAGCGGCCGACCGCGATGCAGGCGTTATGCCCCCCGAAGCCGAACGAGTTGCTCATGGCGCAAACGATCGGCATTTCGCGTGCCCGGTTGGGCACGTAATCCAGGTCGCAATCAGGATCGGGTTCTTCGAGGTTGATGGTAGGGGGGGCGATGCCGTCCCGGATTGCCAGCACTGTGGCAATCAGCTCCACCCCGCCACTGGCCCCGAGGAGGTGGCCGATACAGGACTTCGTGCTGCTGACGGCCACTTTGTGAGCGTGTGCATTGAAGACCTGCTTGATCGCGCGTGTTTCGGCGATGTCGCCCAGCGGCGTGCTCGTGCCGTGGGCGTTGATGTAGTCGATCTGGTCGGGGGACAGACCGGCATCCCTCAGGCAGCGCTCGATCGCAAGGGCGGCACCACACCCGTCTTCGCCGGGTTGGGTGATGTGCGAGGCGTCGCCGGACATGCCGAAACCGAGCACCTCGGCGTAGATCCGCGCGCCGCGCTTCCGGGCGTGTTCAAGCTCCTCAAATATCAGGATGCCCGCGCCCTCGCCCATGACAAAGCCGTCGCGGTTGCGGTCGAACGGCCGGCTTGCGCGAGCCGGATCATCGTTTCGCGTGGAGAGGGCGTGCATGGCGCAGAACGCCGAAAGACCGAGCGGCGTGAGCGCGGCCTCACTGCCGCCGGTGAACATGACATCTGCGTCGTCCCGGTGAATCGCATCGCAGGCGTCGCCCATCGCGTTGGTGGCGGAGGCGCAGGCCGTCGCAACGGCCGTATTGGGGCCTTGCGCACCGAACCGGATGGAGATGTTCGCGCTGGCGGCGTTGAGCATCAGTTTGGGAATCGTGAAGGCGGAGACTTTGCCGGGGCCCTTGTTGAGCAGGCGGATGTGCTGCTCTTCGAGCTCCATGAGGCCGCCGATGCCCGATCCCACGATAGCGCCGACGCGGCGCGGATCAAGCGCGTCGAACACGAGGCCGCTGTCGGCCGCCGCCATCTGCGCCGCCGCAAGGGCGAACTGGGCGAAGCGATCCAGGCGTCTGGCCTGTTTCTTCTCGATGTATCTGTCCGGGTCAAACTCGCGGCATTCGCCTCCGAAGCGCGTGTCGAACCCCGTGGCGTCAAACCGCTGGATCGGCGCGATGGCGCTGCGGCCGGCCAGGAGCCCCTGCCAGAGCGCATCCACCCCGTCGCCCAACGGAGAAACGGCACCCATACCGGTGATGACCACGCGTCGCCGATTCATGTAGCCGTCTCGCGCTCCGCGCCCTCAAGACTTGTTGATGTGCTGCATGATGTAATCGATGGCCTGCCCGACGGTCTTGATCTTCTCCGCTTCCTCGTCGGGGATGCTCATCTCGAACTCGTCCTCGAACTCCATGACCAGTTCCACCGTGTCGAGCGAGTCGGCGTTCAGGTCGTTGACAAACGAGGTCTCGCGCGAGATCTCGGCCTTGTCCACGCCCATCTGCTCGCTGACGATCGAGAAGACTTTGTCTTCGATTTCCTGAGTCGTCGGCACGACACAATCCTCCATGCTGGAAGAGAAATCCAGTCCCTTCGACCACTGAAATCGGCGTACTATACCGCCGGACCGCTCGGGCGCTCAAGATGGGCCCCGGCGGTGCGGAAACGCCGCCGGCCGGCTACATATGCAGCCCGCCGTCCACTACGATCACCTGGCCCGTAACATACCGGGAGGCCGGTCCGGCCAGAAAGGCGACGACCGAGGCAACCTCCTCGGGCTGCCCGAACCGCTGCATCGGAATGAGCGGCCGCACGGTCTCCTTGACCTTCTCCGGCAGGACATCCGTCATGTCCGTCGCGATGAACCCGGGCGCCACGGCATTGCACAGAATGTTCCGCTTGGCCAGTTCCTTCGCCACGGATTTCGTAAAGCCGACCACGCCCGCCTTGCTCGCCGCGTAGTTCGCCTGCCCCGGGTTGCCCATCAGGCCTGAGACGCTGGCCATGTTGATGATCCGCCCGGCCCGGGCCCGCAGCATCGCCTCGGCAATGACCCGCGTGCAGATGAAGATCCCGCGCAGGTTCACCTGGATTACCGCGTCCCACTGTTCCTCGGTCATCGTGAGCATCAGCGTGTCTCGCGTGATGCCCGCGTTGTTGACAAGAATATCGATGCGGCCGAACTTCTCCAGCACGGCGTCGCGGAGCTTCTCGACCGGTTCGCGCTGCGTCACGTCGGCGACCTGCGCCATGAACCGGACGCCCTTGGCCTCGACGAGCCGGGCCGTTTCGGCGAGGGCGTCGGTCCGGAGATCGACGCCCGCGATGTTGGCGCCTTCGTCCGCCAGGGCCAGACAGATGGCCCGGCCGATTCCCCGGGCGGCACCTGTCACGATGGCGACCTGGTCCTTGAGTGTCATACGGCCTCCTCCTTGATTCTCTGTATACCGGCGGCGTCGCTTACGTTCGTGGCCGAGACGCCCCGGCTGATCCGGCGCATCAGCCCCGTCAGAACGCGCCCGGGCCCGATCTCCACGAAGCGATCGAATCCGCCCTGGATCAACCGCTCGATCGAGCGATGCCATTGTACCGGCTGCACCAGTTGTTGCACCAGACGGTCCCGGATCGTCGCGGGATCGCCGTGGGGCTCGCCGTTGAGGTTGGCGATCACCGGGACCGCAGGCGCCCGGATGTCGACGCGCTCGAGAGCCTCGCGCAGGCCGTCGGCAGCGGACTGCATCAGGGGTGAATGGAAGGCGCCGGCCACCTTGAGCGGCACGGCCCGTCCGCCCTGCTGCTCGACCAGGGTCAGGATCCGGTCGCAGCCGGCCCTGGTCCCGGAGACGACGATCTGGCCCGGCGCATTGAAGTTGGCCGGGCGGACCGCGCCGGCCGACGACGCCTCCTCGCAGAGCGCCTGCACGTTCTGCTCGTCCAGGCCCACGACGCTGACCATGCCGCCGGACTGCGCCAGGGCCGCTTCCTGCATCAGTTGGCCGCGCCGCTGCACGACGCGCAAGGCGTCTTCGAAGCTCATGGCGCCGGCCAGATGCAGCGCCGTGTACTCGCCCAGACTCAGCCCGGCCATCGCGTCGAACACGCACGCCCCCGGCACGGCCTCGCACAGGGCGTGCCAGACGGCCACGCTGGTCGTGAAGATCGCCGGTTGCTGCACATCGGTCGCCTCGAGCGTCTCGGCGGGGCCGTTGAAGCAGGCGGACGACAGATCGATGCCCAGGATCCGGTCGGCGTCGTCAAAGACCTTCCGGGCGACGGGGTAAGCCTCGACGACGTCGCGGCCCATGCCGACGCTCTGGGATCCCTGCCCTGGAAACAGTGCTGCCTTCTTGCCCATCAGACCTTGATCAGGGCCGATGCCCACGTGAGTCCCGCGCCAAAGGCCACCAGGAGCAACCACTGCCCCCGCTTGACCTTTCCGTCCCGCAGAACCTCGTCCAATGCGACCGGCACCGAGGCGCCGGATGTGTTCCCGTACCGGTCGATGTTGATATAAACCTTTTCCGGCGGAAAGCGAAGCTTCTGCGTGGCCGATTCGATGATCCGCAGATTCGACTGGTGCGGAATGACCATCGCGATGTCGTCGGGCCCGAGGTTCTGCGATGCCATCGCCTGCTCGATCACCTCCTGCATCTTCGTGACGGCAAACTTGTAGACCTCGCGCCCGCGCATCTTGAGAAAGTGCATCCGCTGGTCCACGGTTCGCTGGCTGGCAGGCTCGCGGGCCCCGCCGCCCGGGCAGCAGATCATCTCCGCCCCGCTGCCGTCCGCGCCCATCTGGCAGTGATAGATGCCCTGTCCGTTCTGCTCCGCCGGCCCGATGATCGCGGCGCCGGCGCCGTCACCGAAGAGGATGCACGTGCCCCGGTCCTGGTAATCGGTGAACCGCGACATGCACTCCGCGCCGACTACGAGAACGTTCCGATACGTGCCCTGATGCACGAAGTGTGCGGCGTTGATGAGGCCGTACACGAACCCGCTGCACGCGGCCGAGATGTCGTAGGCCGGGACGTTGCTCGCGCCGAGCTTGTCCTGCAGAAAGCACGCCGTCGCGGGGAACGGGTATTCCGGGGAGATCGTGGCGAGGAGGATCAGGTCGAGGTCGGAGGCACGCATGCCGGCGTCCTGCAGGGCTTTCTCAGATGCCTCGAGGGCGAGTGTCAGGGTGCTCTGGCCGTCGGCAACGATCCGCCGCTCGCGGATGCCGGTGCGCGTGACGATCCACTCGTCCGTGGTGTCCAGCGTCCTCTCGAGATCGGCGTTGCTCAGAACCCGGTCGGGGACCGCACGGCCGGTGCCGCGGATGGAGATCGCAAGATAGGTTGTCATGCCGCCTTCATCGCCCCTTCGCCAGGCCTTCGGCAATCACGGTGTTCAATCGTCGCTCGACGAAGTTCGAGGCGACCCGGACGGCGTTGCGGATCGCGCGATGATCGCTCCTGCCGTGACAGATGATGCAGATCCCGTCAACTCCCAGGAGGGGCGCCCCGCCGTACTCGCTGTAATCGTGGCTGCTCCATACTTTCGTCACGACCGGTTTGAACTCCTCGGCCAGGTGCGGCATCGCCGCGGCGATTTCCGCGGAGATCGTCTTGAACAGACCTTCGGCCAGACCTTCGGTGAGTTTCAGCACGATGTTTCCTACGAAGCCATCACAGATGACCACATCGACGGACCCGCGAAAGAGGTCGCGCCCTTCCACGTTGCCGATGAAATGCACCGCCCGTTCCGCGCGAAGCAGCTCATGGGCCTTTTTCACCACGCACGTCCCTTTCGCGTCCTCCTCGCCGACGGACAGGAGACCGACACGCGGATCGGCAACGCCCAGCAGCTCGCGTGCGTACAGCGACGCCATGATGGCGTACTGGTGGAGATGTTTGGGCTTGGCAGCGATATTGGCCCCCACGTCGCAGACGACCAGCGGTCCGTGGAAGGACGGGATGACGACGGCGATCCCCGGTCGGTGGACGCCGCGGATCGGCTGGATCTTGAGCTGGCACGCTGCCGCGCAGGCTCCAGTATTGCCGGCGCTGATGACGGCATCGACGGTCTTTTCGGCCGCCATCGCGGCCAGCCGTACGATCGACGAGTTCTTTTTCCTGCGGACGGCCTCAACGGGACTTTCGTCCATCCCGATGACTTCGGTCGTGGGGACGATCTCCACGCGATCCTGCCATCCGGTGAGCTTGTCCAGTTCCGCGCGGATCGCCCGCTCGTCGCCGATCAGAACGAGTTCGCTGCCGTTGGCCGAGGCGAGACCCTCGACGGCGCCGCGCACGATTTCGTGCGGGGCGTGGTCGCCGCCCATGGCATCGATCCCGATTCGCATCGAGGTCAGGACTCCTCGGATTCCGTCGGAAGCGCTACCTTCGCGCTCGCGTAGCCGCAGTTCGAGCACGCCGCGTGCGGCCGCTTCGCCTGTCCGCACTTCGGACAGGGCACGAGATTCGGGGCCCGCAACGCGTGATGGGAGCGTCGCGTCCGGGAACGTACCTTTGATATTTTCCTAATAGGTAGCACGGAAGCTCCTGGCGCCAGCGCAACAGCCAATAACGACGAAACATTGAGTTCCGGGAGGCACGTCGCGGACGCATACCGCTCCGGCTGGGCCTCCATCGCAAGCCCCACAAGCTAGTCCGCCTCGGCGGCTCTGTCAAGAGGCGCCGTCGGGCGCTTCCGGGCCTGGTGCTCGACGAACTGGGCCGGAAACCGAACGGGTGGCATCCGGCCGGCTCGCCGACCGAGTGCCGGTTGCCGCGGATGGAGCGAGGCGAAACGGGCGGACTTGCCGTGTGCAAAAAGCGACGGGGCGATGCATCCGCAACGCCCCGTCACGATGCCAGGGGAAGAGAATCGTTTCGTTCGAGCCGCCGGTTCGTTACGGCACCAGGAACGAGTCGGTCTGGGCGCCCGGAGGCGCCTTCTGCTGACCGAACTGGGACGCCGTCATCTCACTGGGCTTGACGTCGATGTACCCCACGACGTTGTTGTTTGTGCTCTGCTTCGAGGGCGTCCAGATGAAGTCGTCGTCGGCTCCCGCCCGCGGCGTCTTCGACCACTTGGCGTGTCCGTCGAGATAGGCCACGTTCTGGCCCTGCTGCCGGTGGTTTCGAGAGTTTCCTTTCATCACAAGCGCGGCGTTGTAATTCGGGTTCGGCACGCCGTTCAGGAGGGGCGGCTGAAGCGGAGCGTCCCCGGGATCGTCCACGCCGCCGGTCTGGTACTCATACAGTCCCTCGTCGACCGCGCCCGCTGTCACCTTGTTGCAGTACGGGTTGCGATCCGCCAGGATGGCCTTGCGGGGATCGTTGGTGTTCTTGGTGGCGATGCCCATGACACCCCCGCTGGAGGAGACTTCCACCACGTTGTTCGAGAACGAATAGCTGAACCGGTCCATCTCCGTCGGTCGGCTGCCGACGTGCCCGCTGAAGTCGTAAACGGGGTTATCCGTGCCCACGCGGAGGGCGTCAGCCTTGTCGTACTTGTGATCCACGATTCCCATGGCACTCGGGCAGAGATAGATCTTCGGCTGCGTCGACTTGTTCAGCACAAGCGCGAAGTAGCACCGCGAGTTGCTTTCGCACTCGCCGGCGGTCTTGGTGGGCAGCGTCCGGTTCTTGCCCACGCGGGCCACCTGCTTGGTGCCGCCGGTCTGGGTATAGGAGGGCAGGACGCCCTGCTTGCTGTCTTCTGCGTAGGTCAGGCATGCGAATGCGATGCCCTTGAGGTTCGCCGCACACGCCGATCGTTTGGCCTGCTCGCGGGCCGCTGCCAGCGACGGCAAGAGAATGCTGATGAGCAGGGCGATAATCGCCACGACGACGAGCAACTCGATGAGCGTAAAGCCCGCCCGCCCGATCTGCTTCGCTGAACGATTCATTTTTCAGCCTCCTTTGAACCAACTGGCCATGTCGGTACCATTTCGCAAAGGATCGCTATGCAAGGGGCGTGCCACGCGCTCACCTCTATGCGGAAGCGGGCGGGCGGGTCGACGCGGGTTGTTCTGGTGCAAATGAACCAGGGTGGTTGCTATCCACCAGACTCCGTCGATGGGTCGGAGGCAGGCTCGACGCTGAGGTTAAACTTCCCCATCCTGTATCGCATTGCTTCCCGTCCGATGGAAAGCAGCCTCGCCGCCGCCGAAACGTTCCCGCCGGTCTGCTGAAGCGCCTGTTCGATAACGGCCTTCTCGAGCCGTTCCAGGTCGATTGCCTGCCCAGCGGCCAAGTTCGCGAGGAGTTGTTCGGCAAGGGTGGCCGGCCGGACCGGCCGGGCGTCGGCCGACAGTCGCAGGTCGGCCGGGGTGATCTCTCGCCCTGCGCCGACCAGAGCCGCATGCTCCAAGGCGTTAAGCAGTTCGCGAACATTCCCCGGCCACGGGTAGCGGCCGATCGCTTCCCGGGTTTCCTCCGCGAGGCGCAGACCGGGCAGCGAATACCGGGCGGCCAGCATCGCGCAGAAGTGGTTGGCGAGCAGCAGGATGTCCGCCCCGCGCTGACGCAGAGGGGGCAGTTCAATCGTGACGACCTTCAGGCGGAAGTACAGGTCCTGACGGAACCGGTGCTCGGCGACGGCCTTCTCGAGGTCGCGGTTGGTGGCGGCAATAACGCACAGGCGGACCTCCCGGTCGCGCGTCTCGCCGATCCGGCGGATGGTCTGCGTTTCGATGGCCCGCAGGAGTTTGGGCTGAAGGGCCGGCGGCATATCGGCGATTTCGTCGAGCATGAGCGTGCCGCCATCGGCCGTTTCGAAGAGCCCGACCTTGTCCGCCGTCGCGCCGCTGAAGGAGCCGCGTTTGTGGCCGAACAATTCCGACTCGAAGAGTTCGGCGGGGACGGCTGCGCAGTTCACGGTCACGAAGGGTCCCTGCCGTTGCGGCAGGCGCGAGTGCAGCAGGGCGGCGAGGAGGTCCTTGCCGGTCCCGGTTTCCCCGGTCAGGAGGATGGATGTCGGGGGCGCCGCGGCCGCTGCGCTTCGCTCGGCAAGCCGGTCGACGAGCCGTCGAATTTCCTGTATGGCCGGGCACTCGCCGAGGAACTGGATCTGCTTGAGTCGCTCATGCTGGGCCGTCTCGAACTGCTCCAGACGCCGCCGGGCCTGCAAGGCCGACCACACGCTGCCCACCTTGGCGGTCAGAACGTCGAGGTCGATCGGCTTGGTGAGGAACTCCGCCGCTCCCCGCTTCATGGCCTCGACGGCGATCTCGACGCTTCCGTACGCGGTGAGCACGACGAC
The DNA here is from genome assembly GCA_964569765.1 of uncultured Planctomycetales bacterium. Lineage (GTDB taxonomy): Bacteria > Planctomycetota > Phycisphaerae > UBA1845 > PWPN01 > CAZMVY01. The sequence goes on along the minus strand of CAZMVY010000003.1, from coordinate 37,312 downwards.
TTCGGTCTCCGGCCACTCCGCCTTGATATTCGAGAGCAGGTCGATGCCGCTGACCCCGCCCAGGCGGACGTCCAGCAACACGATCTGCGGCAGGAACTCGCGGCACTTCGCCAGGACCTTTTCGCCGGCGTAGACCTTGTCCGTGGTGTGGCCGGCGGCGGCCAGGGCGTCGGCCATCGCGTTGGCCAGGACGGCTTCATCTTCCACAACGAGGATGCGAGGCATGCTACGTCCTCAGACTGACCGATCGGGTCTCGTCACCCGGGATTCTCCGGTTCCGGCGCTTGTGCCGGCAGTTGGAACTCGATGATTGTACCGCCGCCGGGGTTCCGGCGCGCCGTCGCCGTGCCGCCCTGTCGCTGGATGGCCTGGCGTGCGAGCGTCAGCCCCAGACCCATGCCCGTCTGCTTGGTTGTGAAGCTCAGCTCGAAGACCTGATCGGGCGGCCCTTCCGGCAGGCCGCTGCCCTGATCGATGATCGAGATCCGGCAACCTCCGCCGGTCGGGCCGGCGTCGTTAACCCGCTCCGCCCGCAGAGTGACCCGGCCGCCGATGGGGGAGGCCTCGATGGCGTTGACGACCGCCGCGATGATCGCCTGTTCGAGGGAAGACGGCTCGTGGGGCACGGCGATGCCCTCGGTCGGTGCGTCGATCTCGAGGACGATTTCCTTCGCGGCGAGTTCGGAGGCGAGTGCTTCGCGGATCTGACCGAAGAGCGGCACGACGTCGTGCGATTCGAGCCTGGCGGGCCGGGGACGGGCAAACTCCATCATGCCGGTTACCCAGCGTGCGAGCCGGTCGGCGGCGCTGACGATTTCCCCCAGTCGCTGGCTCGCGTAGTCGTCGACGCGACCGCGCCTGGCGGCGATCTGGGCGGCGGCGCGGATGCTCGCCAGGGGGTTGCGAAGGTTATGGGCGAGCTGCGCGGCCAGTTGGCCCAGCGTCGTCATGCGTTCCGACTCGATGAGCCGCTGCCGCATCGCGTCGAGCGAAAGACGGGCGCGATCCAGCGCATTCGCCAGATCGGCCAGTTCCGCCGGCGAGGCCACGAGCGGTTCCGGCGGCGGTTCGTCCCGGCCCAGCGCAGCCACCTGACGCCCGAGCTGCTGGACCGGGCGCAGAAGCCACCGGCGAAGAATCGCCCCCACGATGAGCAGGTGCGCGATCGTCAGCCCTGCGACTGCGACCAGGAGGGTAAGGGTTCGCTGGTTCTGCTCGTGCGCCGATTCGACGAGGGCGTTGCGTTGTTCGACGATCTGCCGCGTGAGCATGTTCAGCCACTCGTGGACGACCGTTGCCTGGTCGCGGGCCTGCGGATCGCCCGCGATGGCCTTCTCCCGCCACACGTTGTAGGCCTCGAGCACGCGGCTCAGCAGCCCGCGCAGGTCGATAAAGAGCGGGTACGGCCGGTACACGCGCCGCACCTGAGCGATAAGGGCGCCGAAATCGTCCTCGGCGGATGCGCCTTCGGCGGGTTGCGTGGCCGTTCCCTCGGGCGGATACGTCAACAGGCTGCGCGCGAAGGCCGTCCGGAGCCTCTGCACGTTCAACAGGATATCCTGCCATCGCTCGAGGTCGTCTACGACCTGCCGCGAATAGAGCAGTTCGTTGACGGCGATGGCGACCGTCGCGCAGCTCAAGACCACGATGATGAGGTAAACGAGGAGCAGTCGCCGCCGCAGCGTCATCCCCTATATGGTATTGCCGGCAACGCGAATATGCGACTGCCGAAGCCCTACCAGATTCGGTGTCGCGAACCGACCGGGCCCGGCCGGATGCGCTGCACGCCGGGCGACGCTGCCCGGCAGGCATCAAGGACGAGGGCGGCCGCCTCCTCGTCGGCCCGGTGCGAGCCGAGGTCCCGAACCAGCGCATCAAGCCCCGCCGTCATGGACGCCCGCCGGGCCGGATTGCCGAGCAGATCGAGCGCCTCGGACGCGATCGGTTCGATCGATTCGAAATAGGGCATGAACTCCGGCACGAGGGCCCGCCCGGCAAGGATGTTGACCAGAGACAGGTGCGGGGTGCGGATCAGCCACCGGGCGAGGAGTCGGTAGCCCCACTTGGAAGCGTTGTACATGACGATCATGGGGCGACGGTAATAGGCGACCTCCAGCGTGGCTGTGCCCGAGGCGACGAGCACGAGGTCGGCGGCCAGGATTACCTCCGCGTTGCGGCCGGTCTCGATACGACAAGGCAGCGGCTGCGACGAAGCGGGACCGCTGCCGGCCGTTGCGCGGTCGCTGGCGCGAAGTGCCGCCCGGATGTCATGCACCCGTTCGTCGTTCGCGGCGGCGAAGAGAAACCCAGCATCGGGATAACGGGTCAGGATGCGGCGGCATACGTCGATCTGGCCGGGCAGGACCTCATTGACCACGTGCCGCCGCGACCCCGGCAGGCATGCGATCAAGGGGCGGCCGAGACCGCGGAACTCATCGATGAGGCCCGCCTCCGGCGAGTGGCGTGGCAGCGACTGCATCAGGGGATGACCGACGAATGTCGCGGGGATGCAATGAGAGCGGAAATAGGCTTCCTCAAAGGGGAGGATCACCGCGAGCCGATCGGTCCTCTGCCGCACCTTGCGAAGACGGAACTCCGCCCAGGCCCATACCTGCGGGGCAATGTAGTATACGACGGGCAGCCTTCTGGCCTTGGCGCGTCGGGCCAGCGGGAGGTTGAAGGTGGGGGAGTCCACGGGCACGAATACGTCGGCGTCGCCGGCTGCGAAGAACCGGTCCACGCGCTGAAGGAGGCGAAGGGCGTCGCCCGCGATGCGGACCGCGCCGAGCAGCATTGCAGAGCGGCTGGTCATGTCGCACAGCGTTTCGCAGCCGGCAGCCCGCATCCGGGGTCCGCCCAAGCCGACGAACCGGGCATCGGGGCAACGACGTCGGATCGCGCTGATAAGCTCGGCGGCGTGCAGGTCGGCGCTCGGCTCCAGGGCCGACAGGAAGACGACCGGCGCGCGGGCGTTTTCCGCATGGAGGGTTGCCTCGGGTCGAGGCAAAGGGTCCCCCTGCGAGATTCCTGAGGAACCGGTGCGAGGGGTGACCATGCCGGCGTCATCTCCCTGTTGGGGGGTACTTGCCAACCGCCCGCGGGAGACGTTATCCTTCCGGGCGGTTACACGCAAGCCGGGACGTCAACCTCCGGCTTGATGTTCTGCGAATCGGATCCCGGCCGGGATCACCGTGACCGTGCGCCTTGATTTCGCGCGCCCGGCCGGTTAGACTGCCGGGTTCGCAGGACAGAGGTGGAGGCGGTCTTTATTTCGCGCGGAGGTGTTGTTTGGCGTCGGAGCTGGTCCGCCAGCTGATTGATTCGGGCATTCACTTCGGCCACCGCGTCAGCCGGTGGAATCCGAAGATGCGCCCGTTCATCTTCGGCAAGCGTAATCTCATTCACATCGTGGATATCCGCGAGACGCTGAAGGGTCTGCTGCGGGCCAAGAAGTTTCTGGCGCAGGTGGTCGCTCGTGGGGATGACGTGCTTTTTGTCGGCACGAAGCGGCAGGCCCGTCACTGCATCGAGAAGGGTGCCCAGCAGTGCGGCATGCACTATGTCACCGAGCGGTGGCTCGGCGGGACGCTGACGAACTTCCGCACGATCCGCTCGCGGCTCCAGAGGCTGGAGGAGCTCGAGGCGATCGAGAGGGACGGTAAGCTCGGCGAGTACAGCAAGAAGATGGTCTCGTCGCTCACGCGCGAGAAGCGGAAGATTCAACGGAACCTCTCCGGCATCCGCAACATGACCCGTCTGCCCGGCGCGCTGGTCGTCGTGGACGTCCGCCGCGAGCACATCGCGGTGAAAGAGGCCAAGAAGCTCGGCATTCCGACCGTCTGCCTGATCGACACCGATTCGGATCCCGACTTTGCCGATATCCCGATTCCGGGCAACGACGACGCCATGCGGGCGATTGCGATCGTGATCGATCAGTTGGTCATGGCGATCGAGGAAGGCAAGCGGTCGCGTCCGGTTCCGTCGGCCGAGGGGGAGGCCGGGCCGCGGCCCGCGCGGCGTTCGCGCCGTGTGCTGGCCAGGGCCGCGGGCGAGGCGCCCGGCGCCGCGGCCGCTGCCGAGGAAGCTCCTGTGGAGCCGGCGGCCGCCCCGACGACGCCGGAGGCTGGTTATCAGCCCGAGGGTATTGCGCCCGCGGCGATGCCGGATGCCGGCGAGGCACCGCCGGCGGCCCCGTGAGGCACGCGGCGCGGTCTTTCCGGACTGTTTTGCAGGACGAAACGGGCCTCGGCTGGTCTGGGCCGGGGCCTTTTTTCAGCGTGGAAGGAGTCGAGGTTCATGGCCGAGATAACGGCGGCACAAGTAAAGGCCCTTCGCGAGCGCACCGGCCTGCCCATGATGGACTGCAAGGCGGCTTTGACCGAGGCGAACGGCGACGCAGACAAGGCGGTGGACATTCTTCGCAAGCGCGGCGCGGACGCGGCAGACAAGAAGGCCGGTCGCGAGACCGGCGAGGGGCGCATTGCCTGTTTTGTGGATCGCGACCGCAAGGTGGGCGCGATCATCGAGTTTCGTTGCGAGACGGCGCCGGTTGCGAACAACCCCGAGTTCAAGACCCTTGCCGATCTCTTCGCCCGGGCCGCAGCGGAGGCGGTCGGACCGGTCAGCCCCGATGCCCTGATGGCCCTGCCGGCCCCGAATGAGCCGTCGCGCACGTGCCGCGACCTGCTTCATGACCTCGTGAACAAGATTCGCGAGAACATGAAGGTCGTCCGCGTGGAGAAGCTCCAGGGTCGGCTGGCGAGCTACGTGCATTTCAACGGCAAGATCGGCGTACTGCTTCAGGTGGAGGGCGCGGGCGGCGACGACGAGTTGCTCGCCGACCTGTGCATGCACATCACGGCGATGAAGCCTTCGGCTCTCTCTCGAGACGACGTGGACGCGGCTACGATCGAGAAGGAAAAGGAAATCGCCCGCGCCGTTGCGCTGCAGAGCGGCAAGCCCGAGAGCATCGTCGAGAAGATCGTGATGGGCAAGGTGAACCGCTGGTATTCGGAGCATGTGCTGCTCGAGCAGGAGTTCGCCAACGCGGACAAGTTCAAGGGCACGATCGCGAAGCTGCTCGCCAGGCACGGCGACGTCCGGATCGTCGCATACCGGCGGTTTGAAGTGGGCGGCTGAACGGAAGGACCGCGGGAGCGGCCTTTCCCCCCGGGGACGAACGCCTGCCGCCCGGTCTGCAGGCGCCGTGTGCCGTCGGAGCAGCGGGCGTCTCAGGGGACAGCAGAGGAAACGACCATGCCCGGCAAGGTAAGCCCGCTCTACAAACGGATCGTACTGAAGATCAGCGGTGAAGGCTTCTGCCGCCCCGGCGGCTTCGGGCTCGATGCCGACCAGCTCGAGCGGATGGCCCGGGAGATCCGCAACGTCGCGCGCGCCGGGGTCCAGGTGGCCGTCGTCGTGGGCGGCGGCAATTTCCTCCGCGGCTCGGCGGCGGCGAAGCAGGCCCGCGTCCCCGAGGCCACCGCCCACCACATGGGCATGCTTGCCACGGTGATCAACGCCCTGGCACTGCAGGAGGCGATCGAAGCCCTCGGCCTGGAGGCCCGCGTGATGTCTGCCATTCCGGTTGCGGCCGTGTGCGAGCCGTACATCCGCCGCCGCGGTCTGCGTCATCTCGAGAAGGGCCGCGTGGTCATTCTCGCCGGCGGCACGGGTCGCCCGTTCGTCACGACGGACACCGCCGCCGCAATCGCGGCGATGGAACTCGGGGCCGACGCCGTACTGAAGGCGACGAAGGTGGACGGCATCTACAACGCCGACCCCGCGAAGCACCCCGACGCCACGTTGTACTCGCGCCTCACGTACGACCGCGCCATCGATGAACGCCTCGGCGTGATGGACCTCAGCGCGATCGACCTGTGCCGCCAGAAGCAGATTCCCGTGATCGTCTTCAACCTCGCGAAACCCGGCAACATGAAGAAGGTCGTCCTCGGCGGCAAGGTAGGCACGCTCGTGACCCGCACATGAGACGGCGGGTGCGAACGGAGCCCGCCCCGCGGCGAGCGGGCGGCGCGGGGGGCGATTACCGGCCTTGAAGCAGGGCGTGCAGCGAGACGACGGACACGGCCAACATACTCACCAGGAACAAGGCCAGCACGACAAGGACGAGGATCTTTACGCCCCGGCTGCGCCTCGGGCGGAATGTTCCGCTGAACGCCTCGAAGAGATTCTGCCCGCACTCCGGGCATTGCCCGGCGTATTCGTGGAGCACGGCCCCGCACCGGGGACACTCATACTCAAAGCGGCGAAAGTCGTCTCGAAGCCGGTCCTCGCTGTCGCTCACCGGGAGGTTTCCTCTGCCGGTCGGTCTCAGGGCGCCTGCAGGTTCTTGCGGAACTGCTCGCAGGGACCGGCCCACGAGGCGGCATCCCGTGGTTCGTACGTCTTGAGCTCGAATGACCGTCGGACCAGATCGCGGGCCTCGCGAATGTCCTTCAGCACGCCCGTGGCGATGGCCTGCACAATGACGTTGCCGGCGGCCGTCGCCTCCACCGGGCCCGTGACGACCCGCCGGCCCGTGGCGTCGGCGGTCATCTGGCAGAGCACCTTGTTCTGCGACCCGCCGCCCACTACGTGGATCACATCGACTTTGCGCCCGGTGCATTCCTCGAGGCACTCGAGAACGTGGCGGTACTTCATGGCGAGGCTCTCAAGGCAGCAGCGGACGACCGCCCCGGGGCCCGTCGGCACCGTCTGTCCGGTCCGTCGGCAGAAAGCCGCGATTCGCGCGGGCATATCGCCGGGCGCGAGGAATGAGGCATCGTCCGGGTCCACCCAGTGCTCGAACGGCTTGCTGTTGGCTGCCATTTCGCTGAGTTCGTCGTATCCATAGGACTTGCCCGCGCGCTCCCAGGTCCGGCGGCATTCCTGCACGAGCCAGAGCCCCATGATATTCTTCAGGAAGCGGAACGTGCCCGCGACGCCGCCCTCGTTCGTGAAGTTGTAGCGGAGCGATCGGGCGTCGATGATCGGTTGCGTCACCTCCATCCCCATGAGCGACCAGGTGCCGGAGCTGAGGAAGGCCCAGTGCGTGTCCGCCTCGGCGGGGACGGCGGCGACGGCTGAGCCGGTGTCGTGGCATGCGGGGGCGATCACCGGCACCTTGCCCGCGCCGATTTCCTCGGCGATGCCTGGCCGAAGCTCTCCGAGGACCGTGCCGGGCGGCACGATCTCCGGCATCATGGCGAACGGTAGTTCGAAGGTCTCGAAGAGCGGCCGGGCCCACCCCCCGGCACGCGGGTTGTAGAGCTGCGTCGTCGTGGCGTTCGAGAACTCGCACACCTTGCGCCCGGTGAGCCAGAAGTTAAACAGGTCCGGCATCGTGAGGAACGTTTCGGCGATGTCGAGCAGGGGCGATCGGCCCAGCCGCATCGCGAGGAGCTGGAAGAGCGAATTGAGCTGCATGAACTGCAGGCCCGTCAGCTCGAAGATCTTCTCGCGGGGCATCCGGGCGAAGGCCTTTTCCATCATGCCGTTCGTGCGGGCGTCGCGATAGTGGTAGGGATTGCCGAGCAGCACATCTCCGCGGCCGAGCAGGCCGAAGTCGACTCCCCACGTGTCGATGCCGACGCCGGCCGGCGCCAACTTGCGGTCGCGTACGATCGCGGCCAGGCCGGCCTTGATCTCCGAGAAGAGTCGCAGCACGTCCCAGTGGAGCGAATCACAGACACGAACGGGGCCGTTGGCAAAGCGGCTGACTACCTCCAGGTGCAGGCGCGAGTCCTGGATCCGGCCGAGAATCGTCCGGCCGCTCTCCGCACCGAGGTCAATCGCTACGAAATGGGTGGCGGGCATTGCGTGTCTCCTCTTCCGGCATCTGTCGGCGGGGTCGGGCCCGGCCGCCCGACACGTCGGCCGCCGTCGTCGGCTACACGTTTACCGGATCGTTCCGCATGCGGCAAGTGCGCATCGACGGCTGGCCGGCCGCCGCGGCGGTGCCGTGTTGCCCTCTCTTGCGACTGTCGTAAGGGCGGCGTACGCTGGTCGTGCTTTCGGTGAGAAGCTCTGCTTGCGGGCGGTCGTGGTTCCCGCGTTGAGACGTCATGACGACGGAAGTGTGGTCTCGGGTCGTATCCTCATCGGTCGTACCGGTGGTCATCATCTCCGCGTGCGGCCTGTTGTGCCTGACCTTCTATAACCGGCTGTCGTACATCATCTCGCGGCTGCGGGGGTTCCAGCGCGAGCGGCTGGAGATCCAGGAAGACTATGCCCGCAGCAGCACGGCCGGTCAGCCCGATCCGTTCGCGATCGATCGGCATCGGCGACTGCTGGACATGCTGGAACTGCAGACCGCCCGGGTGACGCGACAGGCCCGCCTCGTACGCCTGACGCTCTACTGCCTGCTGGGCACGATCGCGTGCCTGACGGCCTGTTCGCTGGCTACGGGCCTGAGCGTGCTGCTGCCGCTGGCGAAGTATCCGGCCATGGCGCTGTTTGTCACGGGCATGCTCCTGCTGCTGGCGGCGATCGTGCCGGCGGTCCTCGACATGCGCCTTGCACTGGAACCGATTGAGCTCGAAAGCCGCTTCGTCAGCCGGCTCGAAGACGAGTTCGAGAAAGGCGCCACCGGCCCGGCCGGGGAGCCGTCCGAGGACTCGGGCCGCTCGCCGAAGGAATGATCGTCAGGCCGCCGGCCGGAGCTCTGGCTTGCGGTGGGGGCAGTTGGCCTCCCCGGCGCGTTCCGCCGGGGAACGCACGCGGCGGCCCGGAAGGCAGGACCGGGCGCTCGGCCTCCGTCCTCTTACGGTACCGCCGGGCGGCTTATGGGCACGGTGGGTTCCACCACCAGGAAAACCGCGCCGTTTCCCTTCAGGCTCGAGGGGACCGTCAAGCGGCCGTCGGCGACGGCGTGGGTCGATGATCGCGTCGTATGCAGCGTTGCGAGGGCTTGGATCTCCGCGATCTCCTTCGGGGTGTAGCAGACCTCGGAAGGTGCGATCCTCGCAATTGCCGATTGCGCCGCGGCGCGGACGGTTGGATCCGTCGTCGGCCCGAGGAGCCGGAAGACCGTCGGCGCGGCAGACTGGGCGGCGGGGCCGATCGCGGCCAGCTTCTTGAGCGCGGCAAGGACCGCCTCGCGGTTGTCGCTTTCGACCGTTCGTGCCAGTTCGTCCACCTCCGTCGCTGTGACGGCCGGCGCCCCGGGACGGCCGAGCGGTCGGTCGCGCAGTTCCCTTGCGAGGCGGAAGCAGGTGTTGTGCTCCCGGTCGAAGCGATATTCGTCCACGCGTACCTGCGGCCACGGGATGCCGCGGATATCGAGCGCAACCGTGAATTCCCGGTCGGACCGCGATTGGGTATCGAGGGGGTCAGGCGTGTAGAGCAGGATACGGATGTCGCGCCCGGTCCGCGAGGCAAAGCCGCCGAAGACGTGTCCGCCGCAGGTCCTGCCGGGGATGACGTGATACTCGCTGCCCATGCTGTTGAGCAGACCGAGGAAGTGGAAGATCGGCATCGGCACAAGAACCTTGCGGTCGGAGGCGCCGTCACCGTCGTCGTCCACGCGGATCAGCCGGGTGCAGGTCGGGTACCCGGCGAAGTTTTCCGTCGGCCACGGCCAGAACGTCAGGATGGTTTCCCCGAACGCGTAGCGGGGATCATCGGCTGCCGCCTGTAACTGCCGGCGTGCCACATCAGCGCACCACGTGGGGAAGTAACCGTTTCCGAGATAGCTGTCCGCGGCGGCCGGGTCCGGCGGGGGCATCCAGTTCGGGCAGGCTTCGTGCGAGTGGACGCGGAGCTTCGCGTAGTACTCCGGGTCGATTTTCAGGGCGATTTCCTTGGCCCGCACAAGTTTGGCAGCCATCAGCTCGGAGCGGTTGTAGGCATGCACGGAGATGAAATCGCATGGGGCGCCCTTGCCGTTCGAGCGGCGGCACAGGGTTTCCACGCGCCGGGACCGCCTGCCGTCCAGCCGTCTGTCGGCGAAGGCAGCGTTCATCGGCAGGGCGCCTCCGACTTGCGCCCGCGGCGAACAATGGGCCAGAAACTCCTCCAGCCGCAGATGGGTGCCGAAGACGGCTCCCAGCTCCAGCCCGCCGACCAGGACCCGGTTGGAGTCGTATCCCCGGTCCTCGAATGCGCGAAGAATGGCGTCCGTCGAGTAGTCGTAGAATCGCTGAAGCTCGTTCCAATCCGAGCGCCAGAACAGGGCGCCCAGGTCCGGTTCGTTGAAGATGCTCCAGACAAAGTCGAGGCATGCGTCGCCATAGCGTCCGAGGATGTGATCGGTGATCGTGCGAACCACGTCGTGCAACTCGACGTAGTCCTTGGCCGTGGGCCAGTTGCGCCCGTCGACGGCAAGGTCGCCGGGGGCATCGGCGAAGTTCACCACGAGGCGCCGGCCGAAACGCCGCTGGGCAATGTCCCACTCCTTATCCAGGCGGCCCCAGTAGTAGCGGGGAGTGCCGTGCGGCCTGAACTTGAGCAGGTAGCAGCCGCCCGGCGGAAACAGGCCGGGGGCCTGCGGATTCTCCGTGGCCGCCGGCGGACTCGTGTAGGTGAGAAGCCAGCCGTCTTTGGGTGTCTCGAACGGGCTTGCCAGAATGGCACCGGCGTCATCTGCCACGGCCAGCACCTTTGCCCGGGCGTCATGGACGCCATCGGAGATGAGGATTTCGTCGCCAAGGTGGTAGTCCTCCCGGAGCGGCCGGCCGGCGGGGATGCCGTATTGCTCATGGCCGAAGAAATCTTCGAGTTTCAGGAGGATCCCGTCGGGTTGGTTCTCCATCGCCACGATGCGGCGGGTCTCCAGCTCGCGGACGATGTTCGGCAGGTAGTTCGGCAGGAAGCTCGGTTTCAATTCCATGCCGGTGAGCCAGAAGTCGCGCTGCAGGCTCCAGGCTGTGGGGAATCGTCGCCGGGTGTCGGCCATCCGCTCATAGGTGCCGATCAGATCCGGGTCGCTTGCGCAGAAGTTGACCTTGCAGAAGCCGGAGAAGAAGGCCCCGTGCCAGGTTACGACGGGGGCGTCGAGGTCGAGCGGCACGCTGAGGAAGTGCGCTACGGGTTCTGCTTCGGTGGTGAAGGCCCAGGCGCTCTTGTCGGACGGCAGGTCCGCGCCGCTCCGGGACCGGGCTGAAACGCGGACTGTGTACGTTGTCATGGGTTGGAGCGGCGTATCGGACGCGATGTACACGGCCAGCGCGGGCTGGCCTTTGAGCCCTACGGTGGCGGGGAAGAGCCGGCCGGAATACCCGGGGGCGAATCGGCCGCCGGCTTTCAGCACATCGACCGCCACGCCGCCTTGCGGCTGCAGCGTGACGGCGACGGAGTCGGCGACGACGCGGTCGGGCGAATCCGGTCGGTTAAAGCCCAGCTCGAAGAAGAAGGTCGTGCGGAGGGGAACGTTCTCTTGCCCGGGGGCGGGCCGGGGAACGCCGTAGGGATCGTGCTCCTGTGTGAGCAGCCTGATCGCTTCGGCGCGTGCGGACGCCGCGAGTGCCAAGGCCAGCAGCAATGCCCGCATCAATGAGCTCACCGCCGAATCTCTCGCAATCGGTCCACGGTTGCCTGGTCGGATGAGTGCGTCTTGCGGAATCTGCGGCGCGCACCGGTCTCCACCGCGACGGGCTGAGGGCGACTGCAGTTTGAGATCGGTGTTACGGGCATACCCTTCTCCCGGTAATGCAACCTTAATGCATTGATATTCGCCGCGTCATCCCTGTGGCGATCGGGGAACCGGTTCATCAGCCCAGGATCGTAGCGATTGCTGCGAACGGCGTCGACGGCATCCCGGAGGCCATAGAGGGGCCTTCGGCCGCAACCCGACAAGGGGCGCGGGCGGCTCGCCCGCGTCCGGAGTCTTTGCGGGGCCCGAAGGTTCCTGGGGATCAGCATGCACGGTTGGCACCAGCCGGCGTCCGGGCTGGGGGGCAGCGAAGCGTCTTGCGCCTTTTTTCTTCGTCTGCCCGAGCATCTCGGGCCGGCTCGCAGGAGAGCAACCGCAGGTGTGCGGCAGGATCGGGGCGCGCCCTGGCGAGGGGGCCATAATGGTGCGGACAACCCTTGCGTTACGGCCAGGACGATATATTTGTCCCAGCATGGCCTCGTCGTGTGGCCGCCGTCCGCGCATGCAAAGCTCGGATGGCGTTGATTGACAAGGGGATGGCACATGGCCGGGATGAATGGGCTTTCGGGCGGGCGGGGCCGCACGGGGCGAATCTGGGCCGCCAGGGTGACCAAAACCGCCGGATTTCTGTTGATTATCAATACGAGGCAGGGTATACTGAATGGCAGTTGAACCTGTCGGGGGCGTCTCTGCGCAATGCCAGCGCGGGTACGATGCCAAGTCGCGGGCAGGATGCGAGGCTTCGGTATGGGACGCCGGGCGCGGTTCGTGGGAACGTGCGCGAGTGTTTGTTGTTTGATGGAGGACGAAAGATGTCGAGGTACGGATCGGGAAGTCGGTTGATGGTGGGCTTGGCGTTGTTGCTTGTTGCAGCGGCGGGAAGCGCTACGGTGTACGCGCAGGCCCCGTCGCCGGACAATATGGTTGTCGTTGTTTCGTCGAGTCACGTGACTGGCGGTGCTTCCGGGGCGTCGCTCGGCGGCTTCGCCTATAACGCGGCAACCAACAAGTACTACATCGGGATCTTCGGGACGCCGAAGTTCTACCGGTTCTACGACGCGACCCTGGATGAGTCGGACACATACGTGACGACGTATGACGAAGAGCTGTTCATGCGGGCCTCTGATGTCCCGGGCGGTGTCGTGGATGCGAATGATACGGGCGGCGGGCTGCCCAGTGGCTTGAGTTTGAACCCGACGACGCTCGTGATCGGGGGCATCACGTATCCGCCGGGCACGCTCTGCTTCGTGACGGACGGGGGCCTTGTGGTAAAGGATAACGGCGTAACGACTCGGGAAGACTGGACCAAACGCGTAATTCGCTGGGACCTGCGTAAGGTCAATGCGCCGACCGCAGTTTTGCCCGACTATGCGACCGCGCAGGACGGCGTCGGGAATGTCATCGGGTCGCTGGGGATTGCCGATTGGAATGACGTTTTCACGGTTGGCGTAACGGAAGCAGCGATGCGGGCGATCGGTGGCGGGGCCAACGTTGCCAACGTGGGCCGGCAAGGCGCCTTCTCCAGCGACGGGCTGAGCTTCTATTTCAACAGCATTGCCACGGACGATCCCGGCCTTGGCGGGACCTGGAAGATGGACGCCCAGACCGGCGCCGTGCAGCGGATCTTCCGCGAGAGGGGCCCGACCACCGCGATTTGCGAGCCGGGCTGTGTGAGCACATCGGTTCGCGACTTTACCGGCGGTACCGGTGCAGGCGATCAGATCCTTCTCAACGGAACGACAGCCGGCGGGAACATCGGCGGCATCAACTACCTGCTGGACACGGGCACGAGCGTTACGGGCCCCTTCGTTGCGCTGGATGCAGCGCGTTTTGCCGGCTATCTCGAGTGGAATGGCAAGTACAATCCGCGCTCGGAGACCGGCGGGGTGGATCCGGGGCCCGGCAGCGAGGCTCCGCAGACGGTGCGTGTGAACGCGATCGAGTCCGCGAACGCTCCGGATGTGTACTTCTGGGACGCCTCGTCCAAGTCGGTCTGGCGATGGGATGCGGGCGGCCGCCTCGCGGCGGTGAAGACCATGGCCCAGCACGCCCGGTGGCACATTGCGAACGGCAAGACGACCACAGCGGGCTCGACGCTGCGGCTCCAGCGTCGTTCCGTCACGATCTCCGGTGTGCCCGTGACGCAGATCCTGTTCCAGAGCGTTGACCTGAAGGCGATCGGCGGCATCAATGCGTTCAAGACGGGCGATTTCAACCGCGACGGCGTTTTCGACGGGGCGGATATCGCTATCTTCCTGACCGCCCTGAACACGCCGGTCAAGACTTTCTCTACCGGCACCACGCCGAACCGCAAGTTCTACGAGGCGCCGGAGGACGGTTCTGGGAACGAGTTGGAGTCGACCAACCTCACCGCTTACCTGCAGTACATCAACTGCGATCTGAACGGCAACACGCTTGTCACGACGCAGGATAAGGAAATCCTCAAGCGGTTCATGGTGGATTCGGACGACGACGGCGACGTGGACTTGGCGGACTTCAATGCGTTCCAGGCCTGTTTCAACGGTCCCAACCGCCCGTACAAGGCGCCCACCGGCTGTGAGCGGAAGGACTTCGATTTCGACGGCGATGTGGATGTGGGAGACTTCTCGTACTTCCAGAGCTGTTTCAATGGGCCGAACCGGCCGCTGAAGTGCCTGTAACGGAGGTGCCGGCGGTCGTTGCGAATACGGAATCGTACGGAGCGACGGAGACGGCCGGGGCCGGTGGGGGCCGGTCCCGGCCGGTCCGGGTGCTATAATGGACGCGACGGGAGACTGCGACGCGGCGCAAGCCGCGAGTCGGGCGCAGTGGTGTTGGCGCGTGTGCCAGGGCTGAGGGTTGACCATGAATGGGATTCTGATCGGACGACGGCGCGCGTTTACGCTGATCGAACTGTTGGTCGTGGTCGCGATCATCGGGTTGCTGGTCGCGATCCTTCTGCCATCGCTGTCGAAGGCGCGCAGGCAGGCCAAGATGATCGGTTGCCGCACCAACCTTCACAGCATCGGCCAGGCGTGCATTCAGTACGCGCTCGACAATAAAGATCGCTTCGCCGACCCGTATGCGACGGGCGGGCAGTACACGACCGACAAGTCGGGAAGCATCATCGGCAGCCGGGGCTGGTGGTTCCGGGTGGCCCCGGGGGAAACGTACCGGGAACCGGGCACGGTGAAGCCCGCCTTGCCCGAGTCGTACGGATTGCCCGCAGTGCTGGCGGGAATCACCACGCACGATACGCGAAAGCCCACCCGCGGCGCGGCGTACCTTCCGGCGCCGAGCGATACGTGGATCTGCCCCGACGCGCAGGATTGGCTGCGGCCCTTCAAGTGCTCGTACGCCTGGATGGTCAGCGACAGGTTCCGCACGGAGCGATTCCCCGAATTGGTAAGGAAGAACGCGAAAACAGGCCCTGCGCAGCTCTGGCTTGCGTACGACAACTTCAAGTACCTGCCATACAATCCCAGCGGCTTCCGCGGGTACGAGGGCAAGACCTATGATCCGCCGGCTTATCCCCACCTGTACAGTCGCGTGCGTTTCACCGTACAGAATGCTGACGGGACGATAAGCGAGCGCTTCGCCCAGGCGTCCAACGCCGTCTACCCCGACGGACATGTCGGCCTTGTGATGGACAATTGATCTGCGCCGTGCGCCTTCCCTGCGCGGATGCGGTTTGCGCATGCGGCGATCCGGCGGCGGACCAGGCTTCCGAAAGCGTCACGGCAAGGGTGGCGCTTCTCTCCTCGCCTGCGCCGCCGCAAGTAGAGCCGCGACATCCGGGCGGTTCGGATCGAGTCGCAGCACATCCTGATACTCCTCGATCGCCTCGTCAAACCGCCCCGATTCATGCAGTGCGATGGCAAGGATCAGGTGTACGCCCGGATCATCCGGGCAGGCGCCGACGGCCTCCCGGTACGCCGCAAGGGCGCGCTCGGTCCGGCCCTGCGCGAAGAGCGCGTGGCCCAGGCCGATCCGGGCGAACGTCAGGCGGGGGTCCAGCGCCAGCGCCCTCGTGTAGTGCTCGAGCGCCTCATCGGGACGCCGTAGGCGCAGCAGCACGTCGGCCAGATTCGCGTGGGCGCGGGCGTAGTCGGGCTTCAGACGCAACGCCTCGGCATATTGCGCGATTGCCTCGTTGAGTTTGCCCAGGTCGGCCAGGGCGTTGCCGAGGTTGTTGTGGGCCTCTGCATGGTTCGGCTGGAGTCGCAGAGCTTTCCTCAGGCAGGCGGCGGCCTCTTCCGCCTTGCCCTGCCCCCCTAACGCGAGCCCCAGATTGTTGTAGGGATCTGCGTAGTCCGGCTCCAGCCGGATCGCCTCCTTGAAATGCGCAACGGCGTCGGCCGCGAGTTCCGGCCGCGAGGGTTCCCGATCGTACTGCTCCAGCAGCACGCTTCCGAGGGCATTGTGCAGTTCCGGAACATCAGGCGCCACGGCGAGCATGTACCGGTAGAGCGTCGGCGTGTCCTGCCAGCAGTTCGCGTATTGCCGCGTGCGCATACCCGACAAGCCGGCAACGGTCAGTACAAGCGCGATCACGACCGCGCGTGATGCCAGGAGTCGACGCCCGGGCAACCGTCCGTGCCAGATTCGATTCAGGCCCCACGTCAACGGCAGCAGGATGCCGAGCAGCGGCAGGTACGCGAAACGGTCGGCCGCGACAACCCGCGTGAACCCTATGAGCTGCATTGCAGGGAGGATGGCGACGAAGAAGATCAGCCAGCCTGTCATAAGGCTGCGCGTCCACCGCAGCGAAGCCGCCAGGGCGGGGATCAGGACGGCCGTGCCGATCACGCCGGCCAGGATCGGCAGATTCGATAGCGCCACAGGATTCGGGCAGGGATAGAAGGCTGACATATGGACCGGCCAGAAGGCTTTCCGCAGGTAGAAGACGATGTTGTAGCAGAAGATCAGCCCCAACTCCGTTGCGTCGTACTCGGTGGGCAGGACGGCTACCGCAGTCCGATGCTGCGACACGTACGTCACAATCGCAGAGGCCGCGCCGAGGGCAAGCAGCGGGAGCTTCTCGAGAACGGTACGGCCGGCGAACCGCCGAAGCGGCCAGAAGTCCAGCAGGACCATGACCAACGGCAGAGGCATGGCGCTCGGCTTCGACAAGACGGCGAGAAGGTACATCGTAAAGCAGCCTGCATATGCGGGCCACCTGCGCCGCCGCGCGTAGCGCACGTACAGGATCACTGCCCAGAACGCGAAGAATGCCGCCAGCACCGTCTTGCGCTCCGCGATCCAGGGAATCGATTCGACGGTGATCGGATGCACGCCGAACAGCAGGCCCGCCATGGCCGCCGCCCACGGATTACCGAAGAGCATGTACAGCAGCACGATGATGAGCATCGTGTTCATCACGTGCAGGGCGAGGCTCGTCCGGTGAAACGGCCGCAGGTTGTCGGGGCGCCCGGCGACGGCGTAGTCGAGCATGAGCGAGATCATTGAGAGCGGCTGATAGTAGCCGCCGACGGTCGATGGGCTAAGGACCTCGCGGAGAAACCGTCCGGCCGAGGTCCAGCTCGGATGCTGAACCAGGTGGTTTTCCGTCAGGTATTCGCGGTCGTCGAACGAGAGGGCCCGGGCCGACAGAGCGGGCCAATGGGCGGCGAGGACGGCCACCCCTACGCCGACCATGAGAACAGCCAGCAGAACGGCCGGCCGCCGCTCGGAGCGCCGTGGCGGCCTCTCGCCTGCATCGGCGTTGCCTCCGCCGGTGGATTCGCGTGAATTCGCATGCGGCCGGGCCATACCGACAGTCTACCGGAGCCACCGGCAAGGGTCACCTCCGACTGGCGTTTGCGGTGGCCTCGCCGTCGTCGGCTACGCACCCGGCTTCGTCGTCGCCTCAACTTCGTCCAGCCCCAGCGGGTCGTAGCCCTCGATCCGGAACGGCGAGGCGTCCCACTGGCCGGTGGCCGTGTTGAAGTACGGCTCGGTAATGGCTTTCTTGATGGCAAGTTCGTTCGTTTGCGCCGGGTCGTACGTGATTCGGGCGCTCGGATAGTCGGGGCCCGGCCACGCTTCGATCTTCAGGTACCCGGGCACAGCGAATTCGTCGTCCCGATCGAGGTAGTACAGCGCGAACCGCGTCGCCGCGCCACGGCAGGTTACGCCGTTTACCCTCAGGTGCAGCACGCTCGTGTGCGCCGGCGCCTCGCCCCGCGTGTGGGTGAATGAAGCGATGGGGAATGCGTACGCCGCCACGACCGCGCCCGCCACGCAGGCCAGCATGATCGCGATAAGCGCCGCCTGGGGCCATCGTCGTCCGAGCGCCTTCGGCGGGCCCCAGAACAGGGCGCCGGAACTCGGGCGTCGGTGCTCGGGTTTCGGGTCTCGCGATGCGGTGCCGACGGCCTCCGGTGCCATTCCGGACCCCGGAACCCGGACCCCGGACGCCGGTTTTTTCGGGCAGGCGTCCACGCAGCTCAGGCACGATGTGCATCGGGCGACCGTCACTTCCGACAGTACATCCACGGGGATCGCCATGGGGCAGGCCCGCGCACACTTGCCGCAATCTGTACAAACGGCCTCGTCCCGCTTGATCCGTGTAAGGCCGAATCGTGAGAACAGGTTGAGCACCGCCGCAAGCGGGCAGAGCCACCGGCAGAAGGGGATCGTGACAAAGAGCGATCCGAGCACGATCCCGCCGGCTACGACGTATGCCCAGAACGTGATGTCCTCGCCGTGGCGGCTGATCAGGGCGTAACAGGGGTCAAATCCGCGGAAGATCAGCTCGCCTGCTCGCCACGTGAAGTACAGGATGACGGCGAGCGCGCCGTATTTGAGCAGCGACAGTGTGCGGTCGATGGCCCGGGGAACCTTTGCCGGCCGAACGCCGAGCCTTGTTGCGGCGGCCCCGAGCCATTCCGAGATCGTACCGATCGGGCACATGTATCCGCAGAACGCCCGCCGCAGCAACACGGTTGACAGGAGCACACCCGCCAGTATGTAGAAGTTCGATACGCCCAGCGAGCAGGTGAGGTTGCCCTCGCGGAGGTAGGTGTACGCCGCTTCGACTCCGCCGAAGGGGCACCATCGTTCCGCATTGCCGCGGACGACGAAGACCGCCGCCAGAGTCAGGGCGAGAAAACCGAGCTGCACGACGCGACGGGTTCTACGCATGGGGTCTGGTACTTCTCCGCCTGCTATCCATAGTCGCTGGGACCGTTTGCGGTAACATGGTTTCGCGTGCGGCGTGCAGCGCCGCAACAGTCGGTCGCCCCTATACTGTCCTCTCCCGAAATCCTCGCGGCCCGCGAATATTCCGAAGGCGGGCGAGACACCCGTTCCCCGTGAAGCTGCCGCCGATGGCCGCGCTGCGAAGCTTTGCGTTTGTTGACACGGGGAAGCCGGGGCTTATGCCCGGGGCTGTTCCTGGGTCGCCCCCACAGGGCCGGACACGAACGATACTCTCGAACCGAAAGCGGCACTAGTTCTTGGTGCAGCTCGATCCGCCCTTCGCGCTGCCGCAACTGCCCCTGCTCGGGCACGAACCGCAATCGCTTCCGCCGCTGCAGCTCGACTCCTTCACCTTGGACTGGGTCTTGAGGGCCTTGGCGAACGCCTCGGTGCCCGCCACGCTGGCGAGGTCCTTGTCTTCCTTTGCGTGCGATTTCATGCGATCGAGCCGGCTGGGCGGCGTCTGCTCAAACGCCTTCGTGATCGCCTCCACCGCGCCCGCGGCATCCCCCGTCAGGGCCTTCAGGCAGGCGAGGTCGTACAGGAAGCCGGGACTGGCCTCGGCTGTCGGCGCACACTTGGCGGCGGCGGCCTTGGCCTCGTCGATCTTCTTCTGGCGGGCCAGGGCGATGCCGAGCATGACGCGAGACTCGGGCGTGGCGCTCTTCTCGTCGATCCCGCTGAGGACCTTCTCGGCGTCCGCGTTCATCGACAGCGCCAACTGGGTTTCGGCAAGCATAACGGCGGTGGCGGGCGTGTTGAGCTTCGCGTGAAGCTGTTTGTCGATCGCGAGGGCCTCCGAGTAGATGCCGCTGCCGACGTAGAATCCGCGGAGGGCGCGCGCCATCTGCTCCCACTTCTGCGGGTTCTTTTCGCGGGCAATGGCCTCGCGCATCTGCACGACGCGGCGGACGATCGCGTACTGTTGACGGTACTCCTGCTTCTCGGGGTCGGCCTTGGCCGCCGCCGCGTACGCCTTCAATGCCCCGTCGAAGTCCGCCTTCGCCAGCAAGGCATTGCCATCCGCGAACGACTTGGCGGCCTGATCCGGCGCCCCGGCCCAGGCCAGAGACGCGGTCAAGCCCACGAACGCACTCACCAGTCCGACACAAGAACGCCGGCTCATCATGTCTTTCTCCTGTCGATACCTGTCCAGCCGTAGCGGCCTCTGATACCCGTTGAACGACCCAAGCCCCTGAACCCGGCATTATAGCACCTCGGATCCCGCTTCGGAAACCGCCTCGTTCCGGGTTTGACGTTTTGCCAGGCCGAATTCACGGCGGCGGAAGCGGCGGCGTGCAGCATTGATTGATTTGTCGCGATATGCCCGGACGGCCGAAGGCCATACGAGTTTTCCCGGTGGGGCGAATCCCACTGGGCACGGGGGCGAAAACCCGGCCGCCAACATCACGGGCGCGTTGCCGGGCCCGATGTCGCTGCCGGCGGCGAAGCCTCAGAGGACGCGGCCGAAACCTTTTGCAGACGTTCTTCGTACCGGTTCGCGGCGGCGAGGTCGCCGGCGGCGCGGGACTGGCGAATAGCCCGTTTCAGCACCACCGGGTGATCGCTGTACGTCGCCACGCGGATGGCCAGTTTGTCCGCCGCCTCGCGGCCGCGAGCGGCTTCGACCGCATCGAGCAGCGCGGGGACGCGCACAACCGGGAGGAGGTCCGCTTCGAGCAGCTTCGTCTCGAGCTCGACGGCGACAGCCGACGCCCCGGACAGGCGGGCGAGATCGGCGATCCACAACCAGTGTTCACCCGGCGGGCCGGCCTGTTCGCGGGCACGCTGGAGAATCGCTTCGGCCTTTTCGCGCAGGCTGTTCTCGACGCACCAGTCGCCGACCAGACACAGCAGGTGTGTGACACCCGCCTGCGAAAGCGTTCCATCGGTTCGCGGTGCCTCCAGTGCGGCAACGACCGCGTCGACGTATCGCGCGGGGTCTTTCATCCGGTTTGCGGGCGGCAGCAGCGCGCGACAGTCGAAGACCTGGACGTTCAGGCTCTCCTCCCGAAGACCCCGGCACGCGCAGGCGACCATCGTCTTGAAAGCTTCGAATCGTCCGGCCTCGGCGTCGAAGCGTGCGAGGGTGGCCGCCAGCAGGCGGGGCGTCGCCTCGGCCTCGGCCGACTCGATTCGCTTGCGGATCATTTCCACCCGGCGGTTCAGTTCGGCCGGCTCACCCGCCGCCGCCCAGCACGTCAGCCATTCTGAATCGAAGGCGTCGGTCGGCTCGTCGAGAGGGGTCGGCTCCAGGCCGGCCAGCAGCTTCCTTCGTGCGGCGGCACGCTCGTTATCCGGCAGGGCGGCGAGATACTCTTCCATACGGCTGAATCGTTCGCTGCCGCCGGCGCGTCCGCTTCGCATGTCGGAAATGACCACCCAGCGAAGGATCCGGCGCGCCCGGTCCGGACTGCCGCGAGCCCGATACACGCGGGCCAGCGTGGTCAGCGTCGCCGCATCGCCCGGCGGGGTGTGAAGCACGATATCTTCCAGGGCGGGCAGCAGCGCGTCGGTAATATTCGCCGGGTCTTCCTTCGCCAGCGCGACGATCATCCGGCGGTCCTTGTCGGTAAGAGCCTGGCGCTGCCAGGCATCCGCGAGCGAATCGACGAGCGCCGGTCGGCTGTTGTTCAGCCGGGTCGCGCGGAGCAGGCCGTCGATCAGGGCGAGCACGTCGCCCTGTTGCGGCGGGGCGGCGAGAAGCAGGGCGGTGAACTCCTCCTGCGCGAAGGGCAGATCGGCCAGAGCGGAGAACGCGCGGCCCCATCCGCGGTCCTGTAGCCTCGCGAGGTAGCCGAGCATGCCGCCCGGCGAGGGCGGGGCCGGCCAGGCCGGCGAATAGAACCGTCCGGAGTCGCGATTCTTCGTGTAGAGCCGGCGGAACGTGGTGAGGATGTCCTCCGTTCGTCCCATGCTGCGGGCGATCCGCATGACCTCGACGGGGCCCTGCACGGTTTCGATCTTCTGCGCCGCCTGCATGGCTTTCAACGGGTCGAACAGTTCGCAGTAGAGCGTGACGAGCGTGTACCACTCGTACGTTTCCATAATGCTGCTTTTCCTCAGGTGAGTTGCCAGCAACCGGGCCAGCTCGACGGATCGTCCGCTCTGCTTGAGGGCGGAGATCAGTTTCGAGACGAAGATGCGTTCGCCGGGCTGCATTTCAAAGGCGGACCGATAGGCGGCAATGGCCTCGGCCTTGTCGCCCGCTGCGTCGACCAGAACGGCCTTGACCAGCGACCGCATTGCCGACGGGCCTTCGATCTGCTGGCGCTCATCCAGGTCCGCGATCGTCGCGCGGATCTCGTCCGGGCGCATGATGCGTGCGGCCTCCGCGATCAGGCGCGCGTGCTCGGACGTCGGCTTCTTCACATTGAGGAGGGCCTCGATGGCCTCTTTCGCGAGCGGCATCGCCTCGTCGTGAAGCCCGACGTTGTCACGCGCAGCGGCTGCTGCTACCATCACCGCCGGGTCGTTGGGCGACTCACTCAGGAGCACCTCCGCGAGTCTGCGGGCGAGTTCCGGTTGCGCGCGGCCGCGCACCCAGCCGCCTTCGAACGAGGAGTCCTCATCGAGATCCCGGCGCTGGCGCGGCGCCGCCTTCAGCAGCGTCTCGAAGCTCTGCATCAGCGCCTCATCGACGGCAGGCTTCAGGTTGGCGGCGATTCCGAAGAGTACCGCCCGCTTCCGGGCGGGTTCGCGGGCGTCCACGATCCGCTTGAGCAGCCCCGGCCGGGCGTCGGCGGGGGCTCGCTGCAACAGCTCCGCGAGGTCGTCGGCGTCGAGCGTCTTATCCTCAGGGGCCTCCTGCAGGATACGATCCAGGCCGTCAAAGGGGATGGCCAGCCGATCGGCCAGTTGCAGCCGCAGCAGGTTCACGTGCAGGCGTTTCTCGCCTTCGGTGGCATCGGCCAGCCGGTTCAGCCGGTCCGCGAAGGCAGTTCGCTCCTCCGCAGACAGCGCGTTCCACACGACGGACATGCAGCGTTTCAGGCTCGTGACGATCGCGCTGCCGCTCCGCATCTTCGAGCAGGCCTCGATCCATGCGTTCGTCCAGGCGCGGAGCGTGTCGTGCTCCTCCAGCCCGATCGAAAGGGCGGCCATCGTTGATGCCGCCTCGACGAAGACCATCGCACCCCGGTCGTCGCCCCGGGAATAGACCACAGACGGCGCCGCCGCGGACAGGTCCGCTTCCACGTCCGGGGCGTAGCGTGTGGGCGTCGCACGAAGTACGCGCCTGGCTTCTTCATCGCGGCCGGTCATGAGCAGCCCCGGCACCAGTCGGGTGGCAAGGCTCAGCGGGATCGCGCCTTTGGCGATCGCGTTCTCCAGGGCGGCCTTGTCCGAGAGCAGCGCGTCAGCCGTAATCGTGGTCGGGGCGGCCCAGTCCGGCGGAGCGTCGGACGCCAGCGCCGCCGCGCGGGCGTACAGGCCCCAGTCGAGGCGTTCGCGCACGACGGTGGTGCGGAGTCCGGCGTCCTTCGGATAGAGATCGAGGAGCCGGCGGTCGATCCGGTCGGCGGCGTCCGGATTATGGAACGAGAAGGCCACCTCCCGGAGGAACCAGGCGAGGTTGTCCAGGCGGGGATTGCCCTCGATCGTCGGCATGAGCGACTTTTCGGCGGCGAGCGTCTTGAGTTCCTCCTCGATCCGGGCGGAGAGCGTTGCCAGGAGGCGTTCGCGAAGGGCCGGCGTGCGGGCCGCGCTGCGCAACCCGTTGGCCGCGCTGCGGAAGAACCGGGCCATCTCATCGAGGTTCGTTGCGCGGCCGGTGCGTTCAGCCCGTCGGGATGGACGTTCACGACCCCTCGCGCGGCCGGACTCGTCCGGTCGGACCGAGCCGGGCAGGCGGCGAAGCATCAGGTCGGCCGCGCGGTCGTACTGTTCGAAAGCGCGTGCGAATGCGCCGAGTTGCTCGCACAGCGCGCCGGACCGGATGAGCAGCGGGACGTTGTCCGGCTCCGTGCCCAGAAGCTCGCGGATGATGCGATCGGCCACGGCGGGCATGTTCGCCTCTTCGTAGTATGTCGCCACCCGCTGGCGTATCGCCGAGAAATCGCTTTCCACGGCGGCGCGTTCGAAGACCCGCTCCGCCAGGGCGAGGTCATGCTCCTTGAACATCGCCTCGCCCAGATCAAGGAAAACCTGCGGCGGCTGTTCCTCGCCCAGCCCCAGCAGCGATTGCCCGTACTGAATGACGCGGTCGTTGAGCCCATCGGTCTTCGCACCATCCATGAGCTCGCGCAGCAGAGGGCCGCGCCGCTCGCCGGCCACCACGACGGCCTGTTCCATCAGGTCGCGCATCGGCCTCGTCCGGCCGAGCGACTCGAGCAGGTCGGCGCCGAGCTGGTAGAGGAATACCTTGTCTGGCTTGGCCGCAATCCGGGCGTAGACGCGACGCAGCGCGGAACGCATGGCCGCCGGTCGCGCGCTGAGGTTCAATAGACCGTCAACCGCGACGGTGAAAAGGTCGTCCTCGACCGCATCCTCGATGAGGTTCTGAAACCGCGCTACCGCCCGATCCGCCTGGCCCGCGTCCCGCATTGCCCGCCCCCACAACAGGAGGGCCTCGATGCGGTCCGGGTGCCGGGCGAGGGCCCGGCCATACGCGGCCGCCGCCTCTTCGTGCAGGCCGGTCATGTCGAGAACCCCGGCGGAGAACTCGTCCACCACTTCGTCTCCGGCGGCGAGGGCCGTCAGCTTCGCCAGCGCCGCCTTCGCCTGCTGCGGTTGTCTTCGCTCCAGCGCCATCATGGCGATCTGCTGCCAGTAATCGACACGGTTCGCCGGGTCGAGCACGGCGAGCCGGCGTAGAACCGCGTTGCAGCGGCCGAACTGCTCGCAGTCGAGGTACACGCGGGCAAGTCGTTTGAGCGCCTCGACCTGGTTGCCGCTGCGGCGGGCAAAGTCCTGGAGGATCTCGGCGGCGGAGACGGGGTCATTGGCCTTTGTGTAGATGTGGACCAGCAGCGAGAGCGTCCGATCGTCCGCATTGCCCTCGGCGATGCGTTCCTCCAGTTCGATGGCCAGGTCGGCGAGCTTTCCGGTCCGCGCGGCCAGATCGAGCATTCGGTCCTGCGACTGCCGCTGCCGCGCGGGGACGGAGGTGGTCTGCCACATGTCCTTCCAGAGGGCGTACGCCTCGTCGAACCGCTGGTCCTCTTCGAGCAACCACGCGATGCGCAGAAGCGTATCCTCCCCCTGCGCTATGGCGTAGAGCTGTTGGAACAGCCGCAGCGCCTCGGCCTTGTCGCCGTAACGCTCGAACGCCTCCGCCACCAGGCTGAGAGCCTTCGGGTCCTGCACGGTAGCGGGATTGAGCTGTTTCAGAAGGGCGAGGGCGCGATCGGTCCTGCCTCGCTGACGACTCAGGTCGGCCTCGAAGAGGACGGCCCGCACGTGGGCGATTCCGCCCCTGGCACCGGCCTTCCGGGCGGCGGCCAGCGCCGCCTCGTCCAGGGCGAGCTGGCGGGCCCCATCCGCTACGAGCATCAGGTAGCCGGGATCCTCGGATTGTGCGGTGGCATCCTGAAACAACCCGACGGCTTCCTCGCGCTTTCCTTCGAGCAGCTTGAGGCGGGCCAGGCCGATCCGCCACTCGATCCGGTCCGGCGCCTCGTTCAGCATCGCGCGGTAGGAGGCCTCCGCTTCGCCTGTCCGTCCGGCTTCGACGGCTACGGCGATGAGCTCCCGCTGAAACTCCGCAGACTCGACAAGCCGTCCCTGCTCGGGCGTCTGTGCCGGGCGGCGGAGCAACCGCAAAGCGTCATCAGCCCTGCCCAGCTCGCGGAGAATCGCCACCAGCGCACCCAGCCGATCGGCCGGCAGCCGGGGATCCGCCAGCCAGGCATCGGCCAGCGATTTCAGATGGCCCGCGCGTCGGGCCGACGTGATCACGCGCTCCAGGGCGAAACGCCGGTCCCGATCCAGCGACGCCTTCGCATAGGCCTGCTCAAACTCCTTTTCCGCCGCGTCGGGTCGATTCAGGCGCAGCAGGAACAGACCCCGGAACAGGTGCTCGTGAACCTGCTCCTTCGCTCCCCCCGTGGGCGTCAGGAGATCGAGCGCCAGGGCGTTCTCGCCGGCGAACGAGGCCAGATAGGCGCAGTAGTTGGCGACGGCGGGATCGTTCGGACGCGACTCCACGATCGCCCGGAGCGCCCGGGTGCCCGCGGCCGGGTCCGGGCCGTCGAGAAGGATCAGTGCCTGGCGCACGCGGAGCGCGAAAAGCTGATCCGGTTCCGGCTGCGCCGCAATGGCCCGATCCAGCGCCGCCAGCGCCGCCGGATCATTGCCGAGTTCCTCCTCGATCCGGGCGAGTTCGCTCCAGATCTCGATGTCGGCGTGTCCGCTCGCGGCCAGGTCCGTCAGAGTCCGCCGCGCCAGCACGAGATCGCCCTGTTCTCGGGCCACGTCGGCGAGCAGACGGGCGACCATTGGATTGCCCGCGCTGCGCGATTGCAGATACGCGGCGAGCGAATCGAGGAACCCGTCGCGCAGCAGCGTGAGCCGGCAGGCCTCGCCGAATTGTTGCTCCCGGCACGCGGCATCGCGGCAGGCCAGGGCTTCGTTGATTGCGCGGATTGCATCCGGGGGGGGCGGCAGGGAGGCCGGCGATTGCTGTGTTTCGGCGGTTCGCGTCGCGGCGGCCGGCTTTGTTGCCGGAGAGGCGGCTGTCGCATCCGCTCTGGCCGGTGCGGCCTCCGGGATTGCCTGGATCGACAGGGACAGCAAGACGATCGCCCCCGCCGTTCTCGCAGGTACCACGAAGCGATACGGCAGCGCGGGCAGGCGGCGGATCAGGACGTTCAGGAGGAAGATCACCAGGGCCGCGGCCGTCATCGCCGGCCACAACTCCCGCGGCCGTATGGGCGGGGTGGAGATCGTTGCCGCGGCTCGCTCCGCGTCCCGCTGCATCCTGTTGAGTTCGTCCAGCATCGGGCGGTCCGGTCCCAGCGCGGAGACTTCCCGGATCGGCGGCACGACCAGAGCAGCGGCTCCGCGGAGCCGCCCGCTCGACGTGCGGGCATCGAGTCGATACGTCCCAGGCGGCAGGTCGGTGATGCGGACGTTCCACTGGTCCGGACGGATCGGATCGGCCGTCAGCCGTCTTGTGCTCCCGTCGGGACCGGTCACGGTCAGCTCCAGTGCCGCCGCCGCCTCGCCGGCGTGCGCGATTCGGTTGTCAATCCGGATCTCCACGGCCCCGGGCCGTATGATCGGCTGGAGGCGAAGCGCCTGCTCGGCGCGCGGTCCGCTCAGTGAGCGAACCAGATTCGAGAAGAGCTTTGCGTACGGGGCCCAGCGTGCCAGGGCCCGCGACCACTCGCCGCTGATTTCCGGCGTGAACGCAGCCGTCCTGCCCAGGCCATAGCGCCACACCGCCAGGATCGGATGGCCCAGGTCGGATACCAGGAGGAGGTCGGCCGTCGGGCGTATCTCCGTTTCGACGTATCCGCGGAGCGGCGGGGCTGCCGCGAAGTCGATCCCATCCGTGATGACGTCTTCCATCCGGATGCGGATTGCGCTCGGCTGTTCCACAAAGGGGTTCAGGAGCGAACTCTCGTTCTGCTTGACGATGACCTCGGGCAGATTGAATCGGTCGGGCGCCGAATAGAACCGGCCGCGTCCCCATTGAGCCAGGCTTGCCAGGAAGGCCGATTCCGTTCCCGGGCCGACGAGCACGGTGGACACCGTTATCCCCGCGTCGGCCATTTTGCGGATCAGCGGCTCAAACGCTCCGGGTTCCACGCCGCCGTCGGTGAGGACGAGCACATGTTTCGTGCGGGTTCGCACGTTCAGAAGGGCGTAGTACGCCTCTTCGATGGCCGGCAGGATCACCGTGCCGCCGCTGGCGCTGAGCCGATTCAGGGCACGTTGGAGGTCGATCGCGTTCGAGGCGGGCTGGATGGGAGCCGCCCATCGCTTCGATCCGTAGAACTCGACGATGCCGACCTTGTCGTGCGGCTTGAGCCGCGCGATGGCCAGGCGGGCGATTTCCTTGGCGAGATTCACCCGCGGTCCGCCCATGCTTCCCGAGGTGTCGATGATCACCACGAGCGTGGCGCTGGGGTCGCGGCGTTCGACCTTCTGCGGGAACTTCACCGGCAGGACGTCGGCCAGCGGGGTGTTCGCGTAGCCGCCCGGCCCGAACACGCGGCGCCCCCCGGTGACGATTAATCCCATACCTCCGGTTACGGCGTCCCGGATTTGCTGCTGCGTCTGCGGGCTGATGTTTTCCGCGGGCGTGTCGGCTACCACGAGCAGATCGGCCGCGGAGAGCGCCGCCACGGCACGTTCTGCTTCGGCGAAGTCCGCGAGATCCGCGGATTTCACCGTCGCCGCCTCACCCAGTAGCGCCGCCAGTGCGGCCGCAGCCGGCGCCGCCGGGTTGTCTTCCAGCACCAGGACGTTCTGCGGGGGCTCTACCCGGATGGCTGCCGACAGTGTGTTGTTGTCCGGCAGCGTATCGACGGCGCTTTCCACGCGAACGCTGTAGTGGGCGAGACCTTCCTTGTGGAGCGGACAGAGGCATGCGACCGTCTGGCGCCCCGGCCGAAGTGCGATCGGTATTACGATTTCTTCCGCTGGCGGCCCGGCGGGTGCCCGCGTGTTGTCCGGGGGCGCCGCTTCGTTCGGGAGCGGGCTGATAATCAGCCGGCCTTCCGTTGCACGCGATGCCTCGACTTCGGCTCGCAACTCCACCCTGGCGCCGACCCCGGCGGCCGGCGGCATCGAGACCGAGCGGAGGACTACCTCGTCGGGCCGTGTGGCGCCGACCGGTTCGGCCGTCACGCCGATGCCACGTTCCGCGAGCCGGCGGGCCGCAGCCTCTGCGTCTCCGCCGGTCTGAAGACCGTCAGTGTAGACGACGACGTGCCCGCGACCGTCATGCGGGATCAGCGCGCCCGCCAGTTCGAGCGCGTCGGCCATTGCAGAGCCCGGCGAAGGTGCCGGCGGAGCCGCGGTTCCGTTCGCGACGACGGCACGGCGCAAGGAGGCAAGAGCTCCCGGGGCGAACACCTGCTCCGTCAGAGCGATCTCGCGAGCCGTCGGGCCGAAGGCGACGAGTCGGAGCGTTTCGTGCGATTGGCGCGCGGCTGCGAGCTTCTGAAGCGAGGCGCGTATCGTCTCGAGGTCGGCCTCGGTCATGCTGGCGGAGAGATCCACGACCGCCACGACCGTCCGGCCGGGATCGCGATGTTCGATGACCGGACGCGCCATAGCGAACACCAGCAGCACGAACGCCAGTGTTCGCAAGGTCGTAACGATCACCGCGCGGGCGGGCCGAAGCCCCGACCGCCGGTTGAAATGCAGGGCCACCAGCGGCAACGCCAGGATCAGGAGCCACAGGAGACCAGGCCGGACGAAAACCATGCTCTACGAAATCCTCCCTCTGGCATGCAGCACGGCCTCGAACACGAAACACGCCATCGCGGCATACAACAGAAGTTCAAACGGCTCAGGAAAGGCCATCCGCGCGGCGGGCCCGGCCTGCCGCGGCACGGTCGAATCGGGCTCCTTCATGGCAAAGAGGCCCGCATCACGCCCGGCGGGCATCACGACGACATTGCCGCCGAGCCGTTCGCGCGTACACCATAGCGGATCTTCAATCGGTCGCTCCGGCGGGAGCACCACGGGATCATCGCTCCAGCCCGCCAGGCGCCGCGTCGCCCGGGCGAGGAAGACCGCGAAGGCAGGGCGGCGGTTTGCGGTGGCGTCCTCCGCCAACAGGGTTGAGCCGATGAGCAATCGCGGCCGGCCCATCCCGGAGGCGAAAACTGCCAGGATGGCATTGTCCGCGGCCAGAAGCGGTGTGGCGCCATTGGCGTCCGCGTCCACAGCCGCACCGGTTCCGCATGCCGCGCCTTCCCAGTCCAGGTCGCGGATGAACGGCGAGTCGCTTGCTGCGCGGACCGGTCGGCCCGCCGGTGCCGGCGTGCCGGAACCAACCACAACGATGCAGGGCCGCGTCAGGTCGTGCTGTGACGTGCCCGCGACTACGTCGATGTCGCGCGGCCCGCCGTCTTTCGCGGGGTGAACGGCGGAATCGCTCTCGAGTGCCAGCCGCAGCACTTCAGGTACCGCGCCGACAAACCCGACTCGAATGGGTGTCCGGAAAGGCAGGCGAAAGACCGCCTGATCGTCCGCCGCCATCGCATCCGGCGGCTCCAGCCGCACCTGGAGAGCGTCCCCGTCGGCGGGAAGGTTCGCGATGGTGAAGTCCTGCGTGGAGCCCGGTGCGATCGTGTACGCTTCATCCAGCAGTGGTGCGCCGCCGGCTCGCTGAATCCGCAGGCGCACCTCGCGCGGCCGATCGCCCCAGTAACCCACCCGGACGGTGAAACGTCCGCGGAGCGGGTTGTCCGGGGCGGGCTCAAAGACGGCCGAGAGGACAGCGGCGTTGTCTGCCGGTGCCCCGACGCGAATGAACTGCACGTCGGCCGGTTCGTTCCGCATGGAGGGCCGATCCGGCATCTCCGGGCGGTTGGTGATCAGTACGATCCGGGCCCGGTCGCGTCCGTTCAGAAGCGACTGCGCGAGTTTCACGGCCTCACCGAGGGCGGCGGGGGCCTTGGCAACGGCCGCCTCGTCGAGCCTTCGGGCTGCCAGGGGGCGGGGATCATCGATGCGATGCACCAGCCGGGGCCAGGGGTCGGCCATGATGACCGCGAGCCGATCGTTGGCCGACAGCCGGCCGATCGCCTCGCGTGCCGCCTCCTTCGCGGCGTCGAAATACGACGTGCGCGCCTCGCCGAACGACGCGCCCATCGGCGCGCCCGCATCCACGACGATCGCCGCCCAGATCCGGTCGGGCGGCTCGGTCGTTCGTCGGGGCTGGCCGAGCGCCAGGGACAGCAGGGTGCAGATGAGCAGGAGAAGGCCGTAGGTCCATGGGTGGCGAAACCGTTCCCACAGCGTCCGGGCGCGGGTGCGTTCCACGGCATGAACCCAGAAGAGCGTGGTGACGACCCGCACCTCCCGCGGGCGAACCCGCAACAGGTGAAGGACGGCCAATACGCCGGCCGATGCCAGCACCATCGCCCCCACGGCCCAGACTGAAAGCCCCGCGAATGTCATGACCGCCGGGATCCCTCGCTATGGCCGAAACCGGTTTCGTACATCATCGACTCTGCAAAGGCCGCGCTCACGTCACGAACACCCCGTCCACAAACAAGTCGCCCAACTGCGCCAGCACCGGCTGGTCCGCATCCAGGCGGAGATGGGCCGCCCGCCGCCGGGCGACGAACCGCAACAACTCATCGCAAAACGCCTCGTATGTTTGACGATATCGCTCCAGGCTTCCGGGGGTGACGGTTACCTCCACGCCCGAACCGGACTCACAGTCCACCAGCCGCAGCTCCCCGTCCAGCATCGGCGAGGCGTCCGACGCCCGTGTCACCTGTACCAGCAGGAGACGATGCCGCAGCGGCCGCATCGCGTCGATGGCCGCGTGAACACCGCGCGGATCGAAAAAGTCGGAGATCACCACCGCCAATCCGCCGCGAAGTTTCATGTGAGCGAAGCGGTGCAGCGATCGCGCCATGTCCGTGCGCCCGGCCGGCTGTAATCGTTCCAGATAGCGCAGCACGCGATGCAGACCCTGCTTCCCCGAGATCGGTGCCATAGGCGGGACGATGTCCGCGCCGAAGGGGTAGATTCCGGTCCGGTCAAACTGGTTGAGGCTTACGGCGGCCATCACGGCCGCCATCTGTCGCGCGGCGTCGGCCCGGGGCGGCGTCTCGAAGAACATCGAGTCGCTTGCGTCGAGCAGGATGTAGACCGGCAGGTCCTCCGGCTCTTCGAACAGCCGCAGGAACAGCCGCGCGCTTCGCTGGAAGAGATTCCAGTCCACCCGGCGCATGTCGTCGCCCGGCACGTACGCGCGGAAATCCCGGAACTCCATGCCGCTGCCCAGATCGCGCGAGCGATGCTCCGCGTGGCGTCCTCCTGCGGGAACCTGCCGCGCGAGGATTCGCAGCCGGGAAATCGAATGCACAAAGTCCTGGGTGAAGAGCGCGGCCATACGTCAGTTCGACAACTCCGATACCGAGCCGATCACGGCGGTGATGAGGTCGTCCGGCCGGACGCGCTCCGACTGTCCCTCGAAGCTCAGCAGGATGCGGTGGCGCAGCACCGGCAACGCCACGTCGCGGATGTCCTGGCACGAGACGGCGAAGCGCCCGCCGATCAGGGCCCGGACTTTGCCCATCAGAAGCAGCCCCTGCGCCCCGCGGGGGCTTGACCCGAGAGCGACGGCGTTGTTCACGGCCGCCGGGGCGTGCGGCGAACCCGGCTGCGTGGCCATGACGAGCCGGATGGCGTAGCTTCGGACCTGATCCGTGACGGCCACGCTGCGTACGATCCGCCGCATGGCCAGGATTTCCTCGCCCGTGGAAACCGGCTCGACCTTCGGCTGTTCCAGTTCCGTGGTGCGCTGGAGGATGTCGTGGTATTCACGTTCCTGCGGATAGCCGACGAGCAGCTTCACCATGAAGCGGTCGAGCTGCGCCTCGGGCAGGGGGTAGGTACCCTCCTGTTCGATCGGGTTCTGCGTGGCCACGACGATGAACGGCTCGGGCAGCCGCATGGTC
Organism: uncultured Planctomycetales bacterium; assembly: GCA_964569765.1. Taxonomy (GTDB): domain Bacteria; phylum Planctomycetota; class Phycisphaerae; order UBA1845; family PWPN01; genus CAZMVY01. The sequence goes on along the minus strand of CAZMVY010000003.1, from coordinate 4,945 downwards.
CGCCGCGACACGGAGATCTGCCGCTCCTGCATGGCCTCGAGCAGCGCGGACTGCGTTTTGGGCGTCGCCCGGTTGATCTCGTCGGCGAGGATGAAGTTCGCCACGAGCGGCCCCTGCTGGAATCGCAGTTCGTGGCCGCCGCCTTCCTTCTCATGCAGCACCATCGTGCCGACGATATCCGCCGGCATCAGGTCCGGCGTGAACTGAATCCGCGAGAACTCGATCTGAAGCGCGGCCGCCAGCGTTCGCGCCAGCAGCGTCTTGCCCAGGCCCGGCACGCCTTCGAGCAGGACGTGCCCATCCGACAGGAGGACGGCCAGCACGTTTTCTACCAGATCGTCGTGGCCGACGAAGACCTTGTGCACCTCCTTCTTGAGGCGGTCGAAGACTTCGCGGAAACGGGCCGCCTGCCGGGCGGCGTCTTCCGTAGCCAGGGGATGCTCGGACATCGGTCTGTTCATGGTTGTAGGTTACTCCTGTACCGCAGGCACCCGGCCTGCGTCGGTCGATTGCCCGGGGGCCGCCGGCCGCCGGTCTTCTGTCGAGACTTTCTGGTCCGCCGAATGCAAAGCCACGAGGTAGTTCCGAACCACCGCGGCAAAGGCCGACGGCACGTCGAACCGCCGGCAGGGGGTCTCCTCCTGCGAACGGCGCGCGGCCGGGGCGGCCACGGATGCATCGCCCGGCATGGGCGAGGGCTCCACCCGCTCATGGGTGATCTTCGTAGTACCCGGTCCCACTCGCCCTTTGACGAAGTCGGGTACGGGAACTCCAAGCACAAGCGACGCTGTGCCGCGGGACTTCTTCGGCGGCGGCGGTCCGCCGCGCCCGGTGCCGGGTGGCCCTTCCTGCTCGCCCGGGATCCCGAGTTCGCGCTGCGGCGAGTCCGTCCGGTCCTTCAGCGACGGTTGGATGCCGCCGCGCTGCGTGCTTGATTCCTTCTCCTCCTCCACCTTCTCTTCCGATTCGTTCTCCTGGCGGTCGCCCTCTTTCGCCTGATCGCGCTGCGACCACGCGTTCTGCACCGCCGACATCGCTCCGCCTCCGGAGGCTCCCTGACCGATGGACGAGCTCTCCTCGCCCTTTTCGGGTTTCTGGCCGGCCAACACCTTTGATTCCTTCGAGGGCTTCGGCGTGGATGTCCTGGCGTCTTTACGCTTCGGAACCGGGGCGGTCGCTGACGTGTCGGTCGAGTCCCCGCGGGCGCTTGCCGACCGGTCTGACGGGCTCGCTTCGGCACCGACCTCGCTGCCCGTGCGGCCGGTTCCCGCCTCATTCCGCAGGCCGGCCGGCGGCCGCCCGGCGGGCGACGTCGCAACGCTCTTCCGATTGCCCCTGCTCATGGCCGGCTGCGACTGCGCGGCGGTCGGCGTTGCCGGATCGCGGCGCCCGTTCGCGGTCTCGCCTGCCGGCCGGCGCTCCCCCGACGCATGCGCCGTCGCCGGACCCCCGGCCTCTGCAATCGCGGCGCCGGTCGGTGCGTTCCCCACGAGCGCGGCGAGAGCGGTCAATCCGCAGAAGGCAATCGCTCGATAGAGGCTGCCGCGGGGCATCGGTCGTCCCGCCTCCAGATACGGGATCGCGTCCTTCAGGCGGCGCAGGTATCCCAGTCCGTCGTCGATCGCCGCCCGGGCAAAGCCCCCCTGTGCTCCGCTGTCTGCCAGCGCCAGCCCGATGGCGACCCGGTTGTGGTCCTGCGCGCTCAGGTCGAGCCGTTCCGCCGCCTCGCGGAGAGAGGGCACATCGCGCAGCGCTGCCAGCATCACCGCTGCCGTTGCCGCGATCGCACCAGCCAGAACCAGCCAGCCGTATCCGGTCCACCCGATGGGCACCGGGCGTCCGGCCACCAGGCATCCCAGCCGCAACAGGCAGTACGCGCCGGCCAGGAGGGTTACAGTCCAGATCGCGCGATCGACGGCGACGCGGACCTGCCCGCGCAGCCTGGCTCGCCGCAGGCGCTGGCGCGACGTTCGCAGCAGAAGCTCGAACTCCTCCCTGAGTCCGCCGGCGCGAGCGTCCGGATTGTCCGCGATTTCGCTCATCGTTTGCCCTTGGCGCCCGGCACGACGTCGAACGCGCTCGCCGCAAGAACCTCTTTGCTCCGCATGTTCTGCAGAAACGTTACCACCACGCACGCTCCGCCGTCGACGTACACAGGCCGCATCAGAAACTTGACGTTCCGCTCCTTCTCCAGCCTGGTGATCATCTGCTCGAGGGCCTCGCCGACCTGCTTCACGCTCGCACGGATATCGAAGACCTGCTCTTCCTTCCCCGAGGCGACGGGGAAGCCGTCGTCCGGCGAAAGGGCGGCGCGGGCGACCATCCGGTGGAGCAGGAGGCCGTTCGCCCCAGGGGTCATCAGGATCTTCTCGCATAGCATCGCATGAAGACGCAACGCTTCTGCGCCGGAACCGCCGCGGACCTGGATCGCCCCGTGGATCTCATCGCCCAGGAGAGATGCGCGGCCGCTGATCCGCCATCCCGCGTCGCCACCCTCGGGCGAAAGGCACGTCGCTTTGTACGCAGAGAAGATCTTCTCCACGTCCTTGTCGGTTCCCCCGTCCGTGTTCGGTCGGCCGCCGTCGAAGCACGCGACCGGCGCCTCGCGGATCCCGTAAAACGTCGCGCGGGAAGCGCTCGCCCCGCAGACGAGCGGATCCGTCTCCGGTGCGGCGAGATGGTATTCGATCAGGGCTACCCTTGGCGCTGAGGCCGGTACGCCGACGATCCCGTCGGCGTTCGCGGGTTCGAAGTACTCCCGCAGGCCGGCGAACGCCATCTCCGGCGCCCGCGTCTGCGGGTGGTCCACGCAGGAGAAGAGTTCCACCAGGCGCACGGTCCGGCCTGGCGCAACAGGTGTGGTCGCGGTCGGCCGGGTCGGCGCCGTCGACGACATCTCCTCCTCGTACCGCCCGGCCGGGTGAAACTCCGCGATACGCCCCTCCAGGAGCTGTTCCGCATCCGTCATGGTGAACGAAGCACGAAACGTAGGGTTCCGGTTCAGGCGGTCCAGGCCGGTCATGGCTTCGGGGGGGGGATTCTCGCTGATGGCCGACTGGGCGTAGCGGGACCAGGCCCGCATCAACTGCCCCGACTGCTCATAGAGCTCGCCCAGCCAGAGGTTCACGAACGGGTCTCGCGGAATGCCGAACGCGGCGGACAGCAGGTCTCGTCGCGCCTGCTTCGGGTCGTTGTTTCGCAGGGCGATCAGCCCGAGCCGGGCGCGGAGGTCATGGACCGTCCGGCCGTTGAGCGCCGAAGAGGCGTATTCGAGCCCGATCTTCACGGCGTTTGCGGCGAGGGCGTACCTGTCGTCGCGCTTGCCGGAGAGGAGATCGTCGGCCATCTTCACCATCAGCCCGGAGCGCCGATCCTTCGGGGCCGCCTCCGCGCGCCACCGCTGGGCGCGGCCGATCGCCTCGCGGTCCGGCGGATACTCATCCAGCCGCAGGGCGAGCAGTTTTGTGCTCGCCTCGGTGGCCAGCCGCGACGACGGGTGCGCCTTCAGGAACGACTCGATTGCGTCGGCGTCCCCTTTCGCTCGCGCGATGAAAAACTCCCGCTCCTCCGTCGGGAACTGCGGCGCCCGCGTCTGCTCGAAGCGGATCTCACGGTTTACCCAGTCGATCGTCACTCGGAAGTGTGAGAGAATGTTCGTTCCCAGAATCACGTCGGGGTGTGGCGACGGCGTGCCGGACAGGTCCTCCGGCCGCAGCGCGACGTACCGGGCCAGGTTCAGCGGTCCCAGGTGCAGGTCATCCAGATCCCCCCCGGGGGCGCCGGCCAGGTCTGCCGTGTTGGAATCGATAATCGTGTCGTACCCCGACGTGGAGAACAGCACACGAAGCGCGAAGTCTTCCGGTGCGCGGGCGGCCAGAAAGTAGCCGTATCCGCGTTCCTCGAAGGGAACCGAGCAGGCCGTCGCAGAGGAAACGTCGGCCGTGGCATCTTCCAGCGGCCGGCTCGCCGCCGGCGGATGACGCTGCGCCGCGGGCAGCAGGCGCAGGATGCCCTCGCCGACCTCCAGTTGCACGGAGAAGTCCGCGAACGCCGTCGCGCCCAGAATGGCGACCGCCGGGATCTCCTCCAGCTCTGTCGAGTGCTCGCTGGTCAACTCGTCCAGTGAAGGCAGCCTCGCCGCCCGCCCTGTCAGATTCGGCATCACCATGTCATCGAACTTGAGGTCCACGGCGGCGTCGGGCCCGACTTCCATCAGTCTGGCCGTCCGCTCGTGTACCAGCAGCGGCGTCGGCAGGCCGAGGTTGATTACCACGTTGGCCGGTATCGACTTGGCGCGGCAGCTCAGCGTGCATTTCGCGCACAGTTTGCCGTCGATTACCTTGAAGCGGATTTCCTGGGCGGCCTCGACGGAGGCGGTGCTGCCGGCCACGGCGCACGCCCACGCGATGACGCCGACGAGACACGCACCTGCGCGATCACGCCCGCAACGAATGCTTCGCACCATTCACCCAGACCCGTGGGCGGCCGCGGAGAGACCGCAGACGGATAGCGGCCCCGGAGAGACCGCACTCCAAACGACGTAAGACGCCGACGCGCGATTCGAGGAGCGCTTGCGGCCCGGCGGGCACGGCGGCAGTCCCGACGCGCGACACAGGGGTTTATCTTAGCATAAACGTACCGGTGTTGGCGAGACGGCGTGCGCCGTTGAATGAATCGACACGCAGTGGCGCACGCAACCGGCCCGCGCATGGCAGGGGCCGGCGACACGGACGGGCGCCGTTCGCCGTTTTCGGTCGTCGCGCCGGCCGGCGGTGGTCGTCGTCCGTTTCATGGTTTCCTGCGTTTTTGTTCTCTTTCGTTCCGCTGCGGCGACGTGCCGCACCGATGATGCGTTCCTGCTTCGGGAAGGTGGTTTTCGGTGGAAAGGCCGCGGTCGGGCGGGATGTGGTCACGGCCGAGAGAGCGGTGAGGCACTCTCGTCGGC
>CAZMVY010000002.1:47803-56170 GCA_964569765.1 uncultured Planctomycetales bacterium | reverse complement strand
ACCCCGCCGATCGCGGCGAAGCGAAGCGGCGGGGCCGGAACAGAGAAGAGGCCAACACTACATTCGATGATACCAATTTCGGCGGGCGTGTCCATAGTTGCGCCCTGGGGACGGGCCAATTTCCTCGAAAATGGCCCGACCTAGGGGGGCTGACAACCCAGCTTGACACCTCTTCCACCCCAGACGCCTGGCTTATACGCTATAGGCCGTCAAACCAATCCAATACACATCAATCAGGGGGGGCGTTGTCATCGACGAATACCTGCGCGTTTGCCAAGAGGCGGTCCGATTGGGCGGCCAGATCATTCAACAGTGGGCCGGCCGGGCCAAAGTCTGGAATAAAGGCCCTGCCGATCTCGTGACCCAAGCCGATTTGGCCTCTCAAGAGGCCATCCAGAAGGTCTTGCTCGACGCCTTTCCCGACCACAGCCTATTGGGCGAGGAGCCTGGGGCCGGAGTGGCCGCCGCTCTCGATCCAACCCAATGCCAATGGATTCTCGATCCGTTGGACGGCACGACGAACTTCGTCCACGGAGTGCCGCATTATTGCGTCTCCTTGGCCTTGCATCGAAGGGGGCAATTGCTGGTCGGCGCGGTCTACGATCCGCTGCGCGACGAGTGCTATTCGGCGGCGGCCCAACGCGGCGCGCGGCTCAATGGAGAGCCGATCCACAGCAGTTCGGTCGGCACATTGTCCGAGTCGCTGGCTGCCGTGGGCTTTCCGCCGGGCGTGTCGCCCGAGGCGCCCGATCTGGCGCTGTTTCTCGACATGCTCGGCCGTTGCCAGGCGATTCGCCGCACCGGATCGTCGGCGTTGAACTTGTGCTACCTGGCCGCGGGGCGATTCGATGTGTATTGGTCGTATTCCACGCACGTTTGGGACGTGGCGGCCGGGATGCTGATCTTGCGCGAGGCCGGCGGGGCGATTACCGCGCCGGACGGCGGCGAGTTTCGATTGGAGGAGGCCCGATTTCTGGCCGCCGCCAACCCGGCCCTCCATGCCCAACTGCTCGAAGCGGCCCGCCGGGTCGTTGTGGGGCGCCCCAGATAAAAAAACTTGCCATTGCTCCGGCAATCCTCTAGGATGGGTAGCTATACAATATACTTCGCCCATTGGATTTGGGGACCGGCGTCACGTGTCGGCAAGCCCCCCCTATATTATGCAGTTTCCTTCCGCCCGTGGGCTGTGCCTGGCTGTCGTTGGGGTGTGCATGCTGGCCGGGAGTGTCCGAGGCCAAGGGCCTCGGGATCATTCGGCGGCCGACAACCACGAGACCGGCCAGGGCGTCTTTCTGCCCGCCGACCGGCGGACGCTCCAAAAACTCTCCGACGCGCGAAAACTGCTGGCCGAGGGCCGTCATGGCGAGTCGGTCCGCGCGTTGGGGGCGATCCTCGAATCGCCCGAGGATTTTTTCTTCCACCCCGAGGCCGCTTCACAAGTCCGCCGCAGCTTGAAATCCGAGGCCTGCCGGCTGATCGGCGCGTTGCCGCCGGAGGGCCGCGAGATGTACGAATTGCAGTATGGCGCCCGGGCGCGCCAGGCGCTCGACGCGGCCCTCAATGTCGGCGACATGACCGCCGTGGCCGACGTCTCGCGACGGTTCTTCCATACGCGGAGCGGCTATCAGGCCTTGTTGCTTGTGGGCCTAGATCATTTCGACCGCGGCCGCCCGTTGGCCGGCGCCATGGCGCTCGAACGGCTGCGCGCCGTGGGCCAACGGGCCGAGCAGTTCGAGCCGGCGCTGTCGTTGACGCTGGCGGCTTGTTGGCTCCACGCCGGGCAGCCGGACAGGGCCCAGCAAGTTCTGATCGATTGGCGCAAGGGCCGCCCGACGCTTCGCGTCGCCTTCGCAGGGCGCGAGACGCCGATCTTCTCCGACGACGCCAAAGCGATCCCGTGGTTGACCGATTTGGTTGGTTCGGCGCCGCGCGGCGCCGCGGACGCATTGGACGACTGGCGGATGTTTGGCGGCAATCCCGAGCGCGTCGCGCCGTCGGCCGGCGGCGCGCCGATGCTCAGCCTGCGCTGGCGCGCGCCGCTTTGCGATGATCCGCTGGCCGAGGCCGCGTTGGATCATTTCCGGCGTCAGCTTGCCGAACAAGACGCGCCGCCGGCGCCCGCCCTGCAAGCGCTGGCCGTCGGCGACGTGATCCTGGCCCGAACGGATCGGCGGTTGTTGGCCGTTGATTTCAGCACGGGCAAGCGGCTCTGGGCCGCGCCGTCGGACGACCCAGAGACCCAAGGCGGCTTGGCGCCGGCCGACGAGATGCAAGCGCGGCGCATGATGCTTTGGGCGGGCCTGGGGTTGCGGATCGGCGGCGACATGACCTACGGCGCCCTCAGCAGCGACGGCCGGCGCGTCTTCGCCGTCGAGAGTTCGGATTTGTCGTTTGGCCCCGGCGGCAACCTCGTGTTTCGCTTCGGCGGCATCGACGGCGGCGAGGCCGCGGCGTCGAGCAATCGGCTGGCGGCCTATGCTATTCGCACAGGAAAGCTCGCTTGGGAGCTTGGCGGCCCATCCGGCCCCGACGCCCTGCCTCTGGCCGAAACCTTCTTTCTCGGCCCCCCGTTGCCGCTTGGCGATCAGCTTTACGTGTTGGGCGAAATCAAGGGCGAAGTGCGCCTCCTGGCGCTCGACGGTTCCTCAGGCAAACTCATCTGGTCGCAACAGTTGGCTATGGTCGATTCCGGCGCGGCCCAATCGCCGTTGCGACGCATGGCCGGCGCGTCGCCCTCGTATGCCGACGGCGTGTTGGTGTGTCCGACCGCCGCCGGCGCGCTGGTCGGCATCGAACTGTCCACCCGCTGGCTCTTGTGGGGATACGGCTATGGCGCGGGTCGGTCGGGCCAACAGCAGCCGGCCATGATGCCGGTCGTGGCCGGTCCGCCGACGGTCCGATGGCTCGATGCCGCGGCGCGCATCGTTGGGGGCCGCGTGCTGGTCACGCCCGTCGAGGCCGACGCGCTGTATTGCCTGAACTTGTCGGACGGCGCGTTGCTCTGGAAAAACCCTCGCCAAAACGATTGGTTCATCGCCTGCGCCGACCGCGATCGCGTCGTGCTGGCCGGTCGTCGTGGGCTGCGCGCGCTGCGGATGTCCGACGGCCGATCCGATTGGAAGGGCCGCCCCGTCGCGCTGCCCGAGGGGACTTTGCCCGGCGGTCGCGGGTTCCTCTGCGAGGGGCTTTTTTGGCTCCCGCTGGACGACGGGCGGTTGGTCGCCGTCGATGTGGCCGAGGGCCGCATCACGCAGACGATCAAGCCGCGAGGCGAGCTTTCCGCCGGCAATCTCGTCTGCCACCGCGATCAAGTGATTTCACTGGGTTGGGACGGACTGACGAGCTATCGCCAGAGGGAGTCGGTTCGCGAGGAGGCCGCGCGGCGCTTGGCCGCCAATCCCGACGACGCCGAGGCCCTGTCGCTTCGCGGCGAAACGCTGTTGGACGAAGGCCGGCGGGCGGAGGCCGTGGCGAGCTTTCGCCGCGCCTACGCGTTGTCTGCTCAGCCGCGCGCCGGCCGGCTGTTGCGCGATGCCTTGCTGGACGGCTTGCGAGAGGATTTCGCCGCCTATCGCGATCGGGCCGGCGAATTGGACCGGCTGTTGGCCGATCCGGCCGACCGCGCGACCTATTTGCGGCTGATGACCGATGGATTGCTCCGGATCGACCGCGTCCGCGAAGCACTCGACCAGTTGCTTGAAGCGTTCGATTTGCCGTTGCAGTCTGCGGCGATCGATGCGATCGACGCCATGCACTCCGCGCGGCGCGATGCCTGGTTCCGAGGCCGGTTGGCGTCGATCGAGGAAAAAGCCGACTCGGCGACGCTCTCGGCGTTGGCCGCGGCGGTCGGCTCTCTGGCCCGCGCGGCGCTGGACGACGGATCGGAGGGGCGGCTTGCGCGGTTTTTGGACTTTTTTGGCGACCAACCGCAATCGGCGCCGGTCCGAGCCGAACTGATCAAGAAGCATCGCGCGGCGGGCCGTTCGTTCGAGGCCGAGTGGCTCGAGGACGATTCTTCTTCCGACGCGCCGCGCGATCGAGAAACGCCCTGGTCGCTCGGCGCGGTCGAGATTTCCACGTCCATAGTCAAGCGCGCGGCGGCCGACAGTTTTGGCCGCTACGTCGTCGAGCGGCGCGGCGACGGCGGACCGCCGGACGCGACGATCCGCTTCGACAACGCGCGTCGGATGTTGATCGCCTCCGACGGCTGGGGGCGGCCGACGTGGCAAGTTCCCGTTTCCGCGGACGACCAGCGCCGCCATTTCGGTTTCGACCGATCGATGGCCCACGCGCGCTGGCAGGGGCGCGTGCTGTTGGTCGCGTTGGGCACGAACATCATGGCGATTGACTCCGCGGCGTCGCCGCGTCGGTCGGGCGCGTCGCGCCTGTTGTGGAGCCAAGACCTTGCCGAGCCGGAAGTCGCGCCGACCGGCCCCGGCCCGGTGCAATTGGCGATGGCCAACGTGCCGTGGCCATGGCAGCGGCAATTCGCGCCGTCGCGGGACAGGTCGGAATTGTTGGCGCCGAGGGGCGCTCGCTACGTGTGTTTTCGCCGCTCCCGCACGCTGGTGGCCGTCGATAGCCTAAGCGGCCGGACGCTTTGGATTCGACGCGACGTGCCGGCCGAAAGCGAGTTGCTGGGCGACGACCGCTATATCCTGGTGCTTTCGCCCGAGCGGCCCGAGGCCATGTTGCTTCGGGCCGCCGACGGGCAACTGCTGGGCCTTCGCCCCTTGCCGCGCACGCCGATGCGCGGAAAAACCGTCCACTCGGGCTTGCGCGGCTTCAGCCTCGGCGCAGCGGGCCGCCGGATCGTTCTCTGGTCGCTCGACGGCGCCGGCCGCGAGCTGGCTTTGTTGGACCCGCTGGAGGGCCGCGACCAGTGGAAGACCAAGTGGCGGTTTTCCGAATCGGCCCGGGCGTGTCGGGTCGGCGATGAGTCCGTCGGCGTGTTCGAGCCGCAAAGCGGGCGGTTTGTGCTAATCGCGATTTCCGACGGCCGGGCCGCGTTCGATGCAACCTTGCAGCCCGAGCCGACCGCGACCGACATCGCGCTGATGCACCACGGCAACTGCTATTATCTGTTGGTGCGCGCCGCGCCGCCGGACGGCAAGCCCACGCTGATCCAGCCTGTCGCCGGCGGCGATCCGACGCCGATCCATCGCGGCCGGCTCTACGCGCTGGACGGACAAGGCCGATCGCTTTGGCCCAAGCCGACCGAGATCGGAAACCAATTCCTGCTTCAAGAGCAGCCATCGCGGTTGCCCGTGCTGGTTTTCGCCGCTCAGCGTTACGAGCAACAGGCGGCTGGACGCGGACGGCAATCATTGTCGTTGTTTGTCGTGGACAAGCGCAACGGGCGCGTCGCGCTGAAAAAAACCTTTCACAACTACGCCGGCGTGTTGAATGTCCAGGGCGATCCAGAATCGCACGCGGTCGATCTGCTGTTGCAGCGGCATACGATCCGCATGAAGTTCACCGACAAGCCGCTTCCGCCCGAGGCGCCCGAAGATCGCGCGGCCAGCGACGCGCCGCCGAGGGACAATCCGGCCCGCGCCCTGTGGGATTCGATCCAGAAGAAACTCGGCGAGATGATTGAAGGCGAATCGTCGGAGGAGGAGTCGCCATGAACGCGCAGCTTGGTCCTCTCTCTCGAAGGGAAAGGGGAGTCTTATTGCCAACCTTATTGTTGATTGTCTTGTTGACAACGCCCGCCGCGGCGGCCGACGGCGATGTGGACCGAGCCGTCGAGCGCGGGCTTCAATGGCTGGCCGGCCATCAGTCGCGCATCGGCCATTGGACCGCCGCCGGCGACAGGTACCCCACGGCGATGACTGCGCTGGCCGGCGCCGCGCTGTTGTGCGAAGGTTCGACCGCCACGCAAGGCCGCTATGCCTCGAACATCAGCCGGGCGGTGGAATACCTTGTCAACCGAAGCCGGCAAAACGGCCTGATCGGCGACGCCTCGGACGACCGCTACACCTACGGGCACGGCTACGCCATGCTCTTTCTCTCGCAAGTTTTGGGCGAAGAGGAAGACATCCAGCGGCGCGAACAACTGATCGACGTGCTTTCCCGCGCGGTTGCGTTCACCGGCCGGGCGCAGACCACCAGCGGCGGCTGGGGATACGTCAGCGCCAAGGACGGCAACAACTTCGACGAAGGCTCGACCACCATCACCCAGGTGCAAGGGTTGCGCGGCTGCCGCAACGCGGGCGTGGCCGTGCCCAAGGAAATCATCGACCGAGCGGTCGAATACATCCGCCAATGCACCGGCCCCGACGGCGGCGTGCGCTACAACCTTGCCGGCAGATCCGGCAGCGGGCGGCCCCCGATCACCGCCGCCGCCATCGCCTGTCTGTTCAACGCCGGACAGTACGACGACCAATACGTTCCCAAGTTGCTCGCCTACTGCAAAAAAAATCTCGAAAACATTTCCGACCAGGGTTTCGGCCACTGGCACTACGCCCACTACTACTACGCCCAGGTGTTGTATCGCGAGGGCGGAGAGCCGTGGGACCGCTATCGCGACCGGATTTTTTCGCGGATCGTTTCCGAAGCCGGCGCCGACGGCTCGTGGAGCCAGAGCTATGTCGGGCCGGTCTATACCACGTCGATCAATCTGATTATTCTACAGCTTCCCAAGGCGACGCTGCCCATTTACCAACGCTAGGCTAGAGGTTTTCACTATGAGCGACCGCGAGTTGCCCCGCCGCGCCCAGCCGGCCATCGAACGGCTCGGCCAGGCCCGCCAAAAAATCGTTGATCAACTGAGCCGAATCATCGTCGGCCAGTCCGACGTGATCGAAGAGCTGTTGATCGCGCTGTTCAGCCGAAGCCATTGCCTGCTGGAAGGCGTGCCGGGGCTGGCCAAAACGCTGATGATCAGCACGCTGAGCCGGGCGCTGAACCTCTCGTTCAGCCGAATCCAGTTCACGCCCGACCTGATGCCGGCAGACGTGACCGGGACCGAGGTGATCGAGGAAAACCGGAGCACCGGCGCGCGAGATTTCCGGTTTCTCGAAGGGCCGATTTTCAGCAACGTCGTCTTGGCCGACGAGATCAACCGCACGCCGCCGAAAACCCAGGCCGCGCTGCTGGAGGCCATGCAGGAGCGCCAAGTCACCGTGGGCCGGGTCCGCCACCGGCTGGCCGATCCGTTCTTCGTGCTGGCCACGCAGAACCCGATCGAGCAGGAGGGCACGTATCCGCTGCCCGAGGCGCAGCTTGACCGGTTCATGTTCAACGTCTGGGTCGACTACCCCAGCCCGCGCGAGGAGGAACTCATCCTCACGGAAACGACATCCGGCGCGGTGCCGCAGGTCGCCAAGATGCTCAACGACCGCCAGCTCCTCAACATGCAGAAGCTCATCGCGGCGGTGCCGGTCAGCGAATTCGTCGTGCAATACACGGCAAAGCTCGTGCGGGCGACGCGGCCGAGAGACCCCAGCGCGCCCGAGTTCATCCGCAAGATGGTCGATTGGGGCGCCGGGCCACGGGCCGGGCAATACCTCATCCTCGGTGCGAAGGCGTTCGCCGCGATGGACGGCCGCTACAGCGTGAGCCTCGACGACATCCAGCGGGTGGCAATCCCCGTGCTGCGTCACCGGATCGGGCTCAACTTCGCCGCGCAGGCCGAGGGCATCGATGCCGTCCAGATCGTCAACCGGCTGCTCGACGCCGTACCGGAACCGGAACTGCCCAAGTACGAAACGCCCGTGCCCGAGCCCTCTCTGCCGGAAATGGAACTGCTCGACGTGGCCCCCCCGGACCCCACACCGCCATCATGACGCGCCGCCGCGATCATCGTGGGTCCGGACAGAACGCGAAGCGACAGCGAGCGCCTGGCGGACGTAGCCGACGTGGCCCTGTTAAATGGACGCCAAGGAGACGGAATCAATGGACCGCATCAAACAGTTCTTCACCGAGAGAGACCTCTTCGCGAAGCACTGCGGCATCGAGCTGGTCGAGGTCGGCAAGGGAACGGCCAAGACGCGGATGAAGGTTCATGAGCATCACCTCAACGGCGTCCGCAGCGTCCAGGGCGGGGCGATCTTCACGCTCGCGGACCTCGCGTTCGCCGCCGCGTGCAATTCGCACGGGACGGTGGCCGTCGCGATCAACGTGAGCATCACCTTCATCAAGGCGGCGACCGCCGGCACGCTGCCGGCCGAGGCGAAGGAAGTCTCGGTGAATCCGAAGCTGGGTACGTACTCGATCCAGGTCACAAACGATGCGGGCGAAGTGGTGGCAACGTTCCAAGGCCTGGCCTACCGCAAGAAGGAGTCGCTCGAATCGGTCATGGGCGGGCCTTGACCCGGCATGCGGAATTGCGGGTCGGGGCCGGATATGTCCTTGCGAGGAACG
>CAZMVY010000002.1:42443-47793 GCA_964569765.1 uncultured Planctomycetales bacterium | reverse complement strand
CCTGCGCCGATCAGGCGCCGGATTCTCCAGCCCCCCACGGCGACTCAGAATGACCGAGACGCGCGAGATGCCTGCGACGACGCCGTGTCAGGCCGCAGGCGCCGCCCGCGACGAGAGACTCAGATGAATCGGCGCACAATGGCGCGCCCTGCGAGCACCCCAGCATTGACGGGCGACGCTGCCGTCATACGGCGGAACGTGCGCGCCCGACGCGCCGATCGCACCACAAGAAGCTATAATGCCCGCATGAAGCGGACAGACGCGAGCTTCTACACCGCCTCCATCGTGAGCATCGTCCTGACGGCAGCCGGTTGTGCCCCTCAGCTTCGCGCCGTACCCGGTCCGTCGCAGGGTTCCATCGAAGACGAACGGGGCGTCTTCGAATACAGGGACGACCTTGTCGTCTCCGCGATGGGCATCAGCCGGCCGCCGATCGGCACGGGAAATGAGTTCGTCGCCTTCGGCATCCAGGTGCAGAATAACTCCAGGTCCTCGCTCGCCATCGACGTGAGTCGTATTCAACTCGGCCAGGGGGTCGGTCCACAGTGGGTGGAGGAACTGCCGGTTCCGCCGGACGATCTGCTCCGCGCGTTCCAGTCGGCCCGTGTGTCGGCAAAAGAATTCACAGAGATCACGCCCCCCGAGCCGGTCCGATGGGAGGGGCGCCACGGAGCGTCCATGTACCGCTACTACTATGCTCGTCGCGGCTATCCGTACTGGGGCGATCCCGGCTGGGGCTGCTACAGCTATCACTACTACTATTACGACAGCGCCCGCGACATCTACCTGCAACGACAGGCGGCCGCAGGCTTCCTCGCCCGCCTGTTGCGCTCGCAGGCGATCCCGCCAGGGCACGTTGTCGGCGGGTTCGTGGTGTTTGCGAAGGCGCTTCGCAAGGGCGACGGATTTCGCCTCCTCGTGCCGGTCTTTGCGGCGGCTGCGCCGACACCCGTGCTCACGACCGCATCGACCGCCACCGCCCCGACGGGCGGCGCCGACGTCTTCGAGTTCCATTTTGTCGCAAGATGAAAAACCCGGCGAGGGCGTCCGTGAACACTACCGGCCGGGGGCAGCCGCCGGGATCTTGGGGATCTCGAAGAACCCGCCGCATTTCAAACACCGCACGGCCTTACCTATCCACGAGGCGGGGAACATTGCGATGACTCTGCACTTCGGACAGACGACGCGAGCCATTGCCGCCAGCGGCGGCTGTGCGACGGCGGCTTTCTCGCGGGTCGCCGGTCGAGCGGTGTCCTCGCAAGTGGTGCGGCGACCGGCTCGCCCGGCGCGACGAACCGGCGGACTGCTCCGGCGGGAAACGTTGCGGCGCTCGGTGTGCGCCTCGCCGACCGCTCCCAGGGCAACGGTTTGCCCCGTGGCGCCTTGATAGCAATGGGCGAAAAGCCGCTCGAACTCGCGGCACTGAAGCCGGCGGACCGATTCCTCGCTCGCAGCGTCGAGTCGGCCGGCCGACGCCTGCATGTACAGATCGACGAACGCAAACGGCTCCCATTCGCCGTTCAGCTTCAGAATATCGTGGAAGCGTTTGACGGCAGCCTGCGTCTGCCCCCCGAGAATCTGTAGGGCGTCGGCGCCGAGCGCGGCAAAAAGCGCGTGCCCCGCGAGCTGCTGGAAGGTCTTCTTCGCAGCGTCCGCCCGGCCGGCCTGACGTTCACAAAGCCCGGTCAGATAGAGCCGTTCGGCCGGCTCGGCCGCCTGACCGTACATGCTGCACTCATCGAGCCATCCGTTCCACAGGTACAACAGGGCGCGGACACCGGCCGCCATCGGTTCGCTGACAACGCACTTGCCGGAGAACAGCCGGGCGTCGTCGGATCCGTCAAGGATTGTCTTGGCGCCCCGGTGCGGCTGGTTCTGCCAGTGAAGCGACAGAAGGCCCATACCGCGTGTGAGCAGGAGCGACGCAATGTTGGGGGCGAAATCACCGATACTCGTCTCGAACATGGTCCGCACTCCCTTAGTTACGCCTTCTCTTTCTCGGTTAAACGGTTGGCACCTCGAGCCAAACGAGTGCAATTGTCCCCGAAGTCCGCTAAACTGCCCCGCTGTGAAGGCGCAGAGTATCGCCGGGCCCACGAGAGCAGCTGGGTTCTCCACGGAGTACCACTCGAATCATGAATGCTGTTGAAAGAACCGCGTCGTTGTTCGGACGGCACAAGGCCGTCATCGGAATGGTCCACGTAGGGGCCCTGCCGGGCACACCCCGGGCCGTCGCGCCCGTACGCAGCCTGGTTGAGCACGCTGCCGTGGAGGCCCGCGTCCTCGTCGCCGGCGGCGTGGACGCCATCATGATTGAGAACATGCATGACCGGCCGTACCTTCGGCAGGGAGCCGGGCCGGAGATCGTCTCCACGATGACCGCCATCGCCGTCGCCGTCCGCGCGACCGTCCAGGTGCCGGTCGGGGTGCAGATCCTGGCGGGCGCCAACCGCGAGGCGCTGGCGGTCGCGCTGGCGGCACGCTGCGGCTTCATCCGGGTGGAGAACTTCGCTTACGCCCACGTCGCCGACGAAGGGCTCATGCCCGAAGCCGACGCGGGCCCGCTGTTGCGGTACCGGCGGATGATCGGAGCCGACAACGTTGCCGTGCTCGCGGATGTGAAGAAGAAACACTCCAGCCACGCGATCACCGCGGACGTCGATATCGCCGAGGCCGCCCACACCAGCGAGTTCTTCGGCGCCGACGGCGTAGTCATCACCGGCACGGCTACCGGACGGCCGACCGCACCGGCCGACGTGCAGGCCGCTGCCACCGCCGTAAGCATACCGGTGCTCGTCGGCAGCGGCGTGACGCCGGACAACATCGCCGACCTCTGGCCCTACGCCGACGCATTCATCGTCGGCTCGTTCCTCAAGCACGGGGGTGTATGGTCCAATGAACTCGACCCGTGGCGGATTGAGCGGCTCATGAACGCGGTGGAGAAACTGCGGTAATCGCGGACCGCTGCGCAGAAAACCCGCCTTTCGCCAGGCGGCGGCATGCGGCCGGGCCGTGGCGAGAACCGGATTCACCCCGCCGGTCGGGTCGTGGGCGAAGCGGCGGCGGCGTTCGCTGTGCGATCGAAGGGATTCGCGGCCGAATCGAGCCACGCCTCCCAAGCCTGCGCATCATACCGATAGGGCCTGCCCGTCAGGCGTACCAGCGAGTTCTGCGCCTCGTACGCGATGCCGAAGTCCCGACAGCGCAAAGCGGCAATCAGAGCACGGAGAACCCGCTTGTCGGGAATCGCCCCAAGGCCGCGTGCCGCGGCCATTCGGACGTCACGATACGGATCGTCAAGGAGCAGCGTCACAAGCACATCGACCACTTCGGCGCGGCGGTCGCCCGGGATCAGGGCGCTTTCGGCGAACCGGCCGAGGGCGGCCGTTGCGTCCCAACGGACGGGCGGCGGGGCCGGCGCCGATTCGTTCGGATGCGCCTTCGGATTGAGGATCGCCAGGAGCGGATCGAGCGGCCGGGGATCCCAGTAGTTTTTCATTGCAAGGATCGCGGCGCAGCGGACCTGCGCGTTGGGGTCCGTTCGTGCGGCAACGTCCAGCACGCGAAATGCGTCGTCCTCCGTGGCGCGGCCGCTCTGCACGATCCGGTTGACGGCCCGCCGGCGCGCATCGGCATTCGGATCGTGCAGTACGATCTCGTAGTTCTGCTCAGGGGTGTAGTGCCTCAGGCTCTCGCGGAAGGCGGCACCCGCTGCGTCGGGATTCGTACAACCGACCGACAACAGCACGAGGACGCAGGCCGCGCCGCCCATCCGTACGGCCGTGAACCCCGGTCGCCGCGTCTCAGACGACGTGCTCCGCCGTCGGCTCGTGCTCCGGCTCGTGAACAAAGAACTGCTCCGGCGTCGTCCAGGCGACATCCTTGATCGGTTCGCCGAGGAAGCGACTGCCGACCTCGCGGAACCGCTGCGGGTTGTCGCTTACGTAACAGCGCAATCTACCGCCCGCCCGCCGCTTACTCAAGGTCGCCCGCCGACCCAGTAACTGCTCGGCCTCCCGGACCGTCGCCTCGGCGGAGTCGACCAGGGCAACGTCGTCACCCATTACCTCGGCCACGGCCCGCCGGATCAGCGGGTAGTGCGTACAACCAAGCACCAGCACCGCCGGGTTCATCAGGCGGATCTTGTCGAGGTAATCGAAAAGCAACATGCGGACGATCGGATCCCGGTCGGTGCGGCCCTCCTCAATGAGCGCCACAAGCGAAGGGCAGGCCTGTTCGATCACCGGCAAGCGCGGCGCCATCGCATGAATGGCCCGCGTGTACGCCTGAGAGTTCACCGTCGCTTCCGTCGCAATGACGCCGATCAGCCGCCCGCCGCTCTGACGCACGGCCTCGGCCGCGCCCGGTCGGACGACCCCCAGTACGGGTACCGGCAGCCGCTCCTCCAGTTCGTCGAGCGCCAGCGCGCTGGCCGTGTTGCACGCCGCGATGATCAGCTTCGGATCGAACCGCAGCAGAAACGTGCTCACCTCGTATGCGAAGCGAAGCACCGTCTGGGGCGACTTGCTCCCGTAGGGAACCCGGGCGGTATCGCCAAAGTAAAAAATGTCTTCGCCGGGCAGGCACCGCCGCACCTCACGCACGACGGTCAGCCCCCCGAGGCCGCTGTCAAAAATCGCGATCGGCTGGTCGTTCATCTGCACATCCTTGTGCCATGACGGGGGGGCGGAACGTACGAGGAACGGATCTTCCCTGACCACCCGATGGCCACTCCAACAGTATCGTGCATCGGGAACCGATTTGGCAAGGGAAAAAAAGAAAAAAACTGCGCGAGCCGGCAAGCGGCCTGGCGACCCGCCGGCCGGCCCGTCCGGACAGGACGATACGGGGGCGACCCGCCACGCAGTGCGCGACCCGCGGCGGGCCTCACGGCGAGGCCCCGGCCATCGGCCTACTGCACCGTCTTGACCTCGACGGCGTCCCCGAGGCTGGCGAGATCCTTCAGCACGTCCACCGACGCCACGATCCGGCAGGAGGCCCCCCGCTCGATCCTGAAAGGCTTCAGTTGCGGCGGGCGGTCCGCCCACAACCGGCCCCCGCGTCGGTGCCACCGCGTGACGCGGGTCTCCTGTAGCCGTTCGATGGCCTTCTTCACCCCACGATCCTTGCGGAAGAGCCGCTCGAGCGTCTTCACCGCCGCCGCGCGCCGCGGACGGCGATTCACCTTTACCTGCACCAGTGTTCCGGGAGCCACGTCAATCGCCATGTTTTGATTCCACCTGCCTGTCCTGCGATCCAAAACCCGTCGAGCCCCACAGTATACCGCAAGGGCCCCTGCCATACCAGGGCAGCCCGAGCTGCGTATCAGCCGGCCGCTACAGCTTGAGCA
>CAZMVY010000002.1:20345-42433 GCA_964569765.1 uncultured Planctomycetales bacterium | reverse complement strand
GGCCGAGATCAGCAGCGCCAGCCCGATGATCTGCGTCACCACCTGCGTCTTGATGCTCACGGGAGGGCCTTTGATCTTCGCGATCAGCAGAAAGACCATCATCCCCCCGTCCACGATCGGCAACGGGAGGAAGTTGATCACCGCCAGGTTCGCGGACAGGAACCCGAGGAAGAACAGGAGGCGCGTGATGCCCGATTCCGCTACGGAAATGCCGATCTGGAAGATACCGACCGGGCCCGACAGGTGCTCCACGCCCACGCTCCGCGTGAAGATCATCCGCTTCATCGTCTCGTAGGACTGAATGATGAAGTCGAGGGTCTTGTTGATTCCGATCCAGAGGGCCTTGGCGGGGTTCCACGTCTGGACCCGCGAGGTCTCGACGTTCGCGAGCAGGTAGTCGTTGTATTGCAGGCGCAACGTCCACGGGTCGAGATCGTCCGGGCCGATCTTCACCTGCCGGGTCACCACGGTGCCCCGGGGATCCAGCAGGTCACGGTATCGGACGGTGACGGGCTCGCCGGGGTGGGTCTTGACCCAGTTCTTCAGAATCTCGTACGCGCCGCGCCAGTAGCGGGCCGAATACGCCACAAGCCGGCCGTTCGGTCCCGGCAATTCGATCGAATCCTGCCCCGCGATCTCGACGATTCGCCCCAGCGGCGGCATGTTGAGCAACGTATTGATATCCGCCGGCACGCGGAACGGACGGGACTGCTCCGGCTCCTTTTCATATTGCCACGTGAGCTGCACTTCATGGCCGGCGTGCTGGATGAACTGCGCCACCAGATCGTTCCACGAGGCTACGGGCCGGCCGTCCACTTTCGTGATGGTCGAGCCGCGCCGCATCACGGAGCGCAGGGCGGCCGCCGGCGTAGGCTGATCCTCGACGCGATCCACGAAATCCGACACGACGACCGGCGACTCCTCCTGGCCCGATGGGTCGAAGCCCACCTCCGGCCTGCCGCGGCCCCAGAAGTCCGGCCGCACCGGCCGCACGTACGTCTGCACCGGCTTGCCGTCGCGCTCCAGGACGACATCCAGGTCCACCCCCGGGTTATTCTCGATCGACGTGGCGATTTCCTTCCACGTGGGCGCCCGGATGGCCGCCCACTCCGCAATCACGTCGTTGACCCGGATGCCGTGCACTTCGGCCGAACTACCGGGGTCGACCCGGACCACCCGCCGACGTGGCACCAGCCCCAAAAGGTGTCCGACGTCATACGGCCCATCGCCCGTCTTGGCGAACCGGACCCACGCCCGGCGCGTGCAGGTCACGCGATCCTTCCGGGACGGATCCTTCGGATCCGGGCGCAAGACCTCGATCGAAACGCGGTTGCCGCGCGCCGCCTGAAGCTCATAAAAGACATCGAAGAAGTCCCGAACCGGCTTGCCGTTGATGGCGATGACCTCGTCGCCGGGCCGGAGGGCGTCCGCCCGCGGCGGCCCCGGCTCCGGCTCCACGTCGGTGATCACCCGCGTGAACTTCGGCGGCACGCCGATCTGAAGCAGGTTGCGCTCGGGCTCATACTCCGGCGTCACCTGGCAGTTGATGATGCGGCCGTCCCGAAGGATCTTGATGTGCATCGGGGTGTGCGGCTCGGCGAGAACGACGGCCATCCGGATGTCCTCGTAGTCGCGAATCTCCTTACCGTTGATCTCCAGGATGCGGTCGCCGAACTGCAGGCCGGCCTTCTCCGCCGGACTGCCGGGCAGCGGCGCGCCGATGACGGGCGTCGGCACGTCGAAACCGCACATGAACACGATCATGAAAAGGAACGCGGCAAAAACCAGGTTCATCGCCACGCCGGCGGAGGCAATGAGCATCCGCCAGCCGACGGGCTTGCTCACGAACGATCGAGGGTCGGCCTTGACTCTCCATTCGCCGGACTTGTCCACGGCGAAGTCCTCCTGGCCGAGCATCTTGACGTAGCCACCCAGCGGCAGCGCGTTGAAGACGTATTCGGTTTCGCCGAGGTTGAGCTCGCGGGCGGCAGCGGCCAGCTCGGCAGCCGTCGGTTCGCCAGCCTCCTGAAATGGCAGACCGGCCTCGCCCTTCTGCCGCACGAATTCCACGAGCCGCCGCTCGTACTCTTCCGTACCGGAGCCCAAGCGGATGCCCATCCCCCTGCGATACGAGAAAAGCGTCCTCCCGAAG
The DNA here is from genome assembly GCA_964569765.1 of uncultured Planctomycetales bacterium. GTDB lineage: Bacteria > Planctomycetota > Phycisphaerae > UBA1845 > PWPN01 > CAZMVY01. The sequence continues at coordinate 40,281 of CAZMVY010000002.1, read as the reverse complement.
CCGATCGCGAAACGGTCCACCTTCACATCGGCGAGCTTGGCCACCACGAAATGGCCCAGCTCATGCATGAAGATCACAAGCGAGAAGCCGACGAGAATCAGCACCACCGACTTGGCCGTCCCGAGCACGCTGCCGAGCAACAGGGCATTCAGCCACACGGGATCCGAACCGATCATGCATCCAAGCATCGAGAAACCTCTTGCCGCGCCCAGCGATCGGCCGCGAGCAAATCCTCCAGCGTCGGCGCCGCTAGAAACCGATGACGGCGTAACACCTGCTCCACCGTCGAGACGATCCGCCCGAAGGGAATCCGGGCCTCGCGAAACGCCTGCACAGCTTCCTCGTTGGCGGCGTTCAGTACAGCGCCGGCCGTGCCGCCGGCGCGAGCCGCCTCGTAGCCCAGCCGCAGCGCCGGGAAACGCTCCAGGTCCGGCGGCTCGAAGTGCAGCCGGCGGATCGCGGACCAGTCCAGACGATCGCTGCATCCCGGCCGCCTCTCGGGGTATGTCAGGGCATACTGGATCGGCGTGCGCATGTCCGGCGTTCCGAGCTGTGCCACGACCGACCCGTCACAGAACTCGACCATCGAATGAATGATCGACTCCGGATGAATCAGGACTTCTATCGAATCGACATCGAGGCCGAAAAGCCATTTCGCCTCAATGATCTCCAACGCCTTGTTCATCAGCGTGGCGGAGTCGATGGTGACTTTCGGCCCCATGTTCCAGGTCGGGTGCCGCAACGCATCCTCGACCGTCGCCTCGGCCATCTGCTCGGCGGACCAGGTCCGAAAAGGCCCGCCCGAGGCCGTCAGGTAGATCCGCTTCACCTCTTCGCGACGACCGGACAACATCGACTGAAAAACCGCCGAGTGCTCGCTGTCGACCGGCAGGATCCGCGCCCCCGTCTCGGCCAGACGCGGCACGATCAGCGACCCGGCCACCACGAGGGCCTCCTTGTTCGCCAGGGCGACGGTCTTTCCGGCCTCGACGGCCGCCAGAGTCGCCGGCAGCCCCGCCGCACCGACGACCGCCGCTACTACTACGTCGCAATCGCATCGACGGACCAGGTCAACCAGGGACGCCTCGCCGGCCAGCAACTTCGTGCCGCCGTTGAGGCATCGCTGCAATTGCTTCGCCGCAGTCTCGTCGCACAGCGCCGCGACATCCGGTCGCCAGCGACGGATCTGATCCGCCAGCGCCTGCCAGCTCCTCCTGGCCGCCAGACCGCACACGGCGCAATCTATCCCGAGATGGGCCGCGACCTCCAGCGTGTTGCGACCGATCGAGCCGGTTGATCCGAGGATGGCAATTCGCTTTGTCATCAGGAAAAAGCCGGCCGTAACCTTCGCCGGCGCACCCGATTAGTGAAGGAATCCTGTCCGGGCATACTATACGGGTACCACGGTCGGCTGGCAAGCGCCGCTTCGTTGCGAGCCTTCCGGCGCAGACCTATAATGCAGTGTCTCGCGCGAACCGCCCGGAAAAAGCTGCGGGTTCCCGATGTCTGACATCCTTCTGACAACGCCCAGGTTTGCCGTCCATCGCCGCACGTATTCGACCCCCGGACGGGCCGCCGTGACCCGGGAGATCGTCGTCCATCCGGGTGCGGTGGTCATCCTGCCGGTGCTGACCGATACAGACATCGTGATGATCCGCAACTACCGCTATGCGATCGAGCGGGAACTCATCGAACTACCCGCCGGCACACTGGAGCCGGGCGAAGACCCGACGGCCTGCGCCGCACGGGAGCTGGAGGAGGAAACCGGCTACCGGGCGGAGCGTATTGAGCCACTGGGCGAGTTCTACACCACGCCGGGAATCACTGACGAGCTGATGCGATGCTTCGTGGCCCGCGGTCTCCGGAGGACGTCACAGCGGCTGGATACCGGCGAGCGGATTCGCGCGGAAGTCGTAGCCTTCGAGCGGGCCATCGAATGGATTCGCCAGGGCGCGATCGTTGACGGAAAGACCATCGCCGTGCTCCTTCGGTATGACCTGGATCGGAGGCCCCGCTGATGTCCTGGAGGGATCGGCCCTATTCCGGGCAGGAGGACGGCCCGCAAGTGCGGATTGCGATGCCGCGTCCCACGACGGCGGTGATGTGGCTCATCATCGCGAACGTGATCGGGCTGGTCCTCGACGCCGTTTCCCGACACTTCGATCCGGGCTTCTGGCATGAAACCTTCGGGCTGAGCTGGTACGGGCTTACGCAAGGCTACCTCTGGCAACCGATCACGTACATGTTCACGCACGCGGATGTGTGGCACCTCGTGTTCAACATGCTCGGGCTGTACGTTTTCGGCGTGGAGTTCGAGCGGACGTTCGGGCGCGACCGCTTTCTGACGTTCTATGCGATCTGCGGCCTTATCGGCGGCCTGGCCTATCTGGCGCTGGCCGGGGTTTCACCAGCGTACCGGGCAATCCCGTTGGTAGGTGCCAGCGGAGCGGTGTACGGCCTGCTGATTGCGGCCATCATCTTCTTCCCGCACATCCAGGTGGTCGTGGTGTTCTTTCCGATGCCGATCCGCGTGTTCGGACTGCTCCTGCTGGGCTTCCTGTTCTTCTACCTGATCAGTCCTGGGCGGCTGCAGAACCCGGGCGGCGAGGTGTGCCATGCCGCCGGGGCCGTTGCGGGCGTGGCCACGCTGTACTTCTGGGGGATGTTGCCGCGAATTCGTCTCGTACGGTCGCGCCGCACCGGGGCGGGCGCCTGGCAGCGCCGCATCGAGACCGAGGAGGCCGAGCAGGCCGAGGTGGATCGAATCCTGGCCAAGGTAAGCGAATCGGGCCTCCAGAGCCTGACGCGCCGCGAACGCCGCACACTGGAGATCGCCACGCAGCGCCAGCGAGAACGGGATCGCGAGGCGGGGCGCATCGACCGTATCTGACATGAAATGCCGTCCCGGAGAGGCCGCACTCCACATGAGGACACAACGCCATACACCGGTGGGCAGGAAACTTCGCCACACATGAGCATCGTTGCCGCGCTGCACATCCACACGCACCACAGCTACGACTGCCTGCTGCGCCCTGCCGATATCGTCGCGACGGCGATCCGCCAAGGCATCGGGCTGCTGCTCGTGTGCGACCACGACTCGCTCGCGGGCGGGCTGGAGGCCGTGGAGGCGGCCCGCGGCCGATCAATCTGCGTCATCGCCGGGGCCGAGTATTACACGGAGCTCGGCGACGTGATTGTGCTCGACATCGATCGCGAGTTCGAGCGGCGCGACAGCGAATTCGTCTTTTCAGAGGCAAAGCGGCTTGGCAAGCTGACGATCCTGCCGCATCCGGCCAAGAGCCACCGCGAACACGAATCGCTCGTCGCTCGCGCCGACATCGTCGAGATCCTCAATGCCCGGACGTACAGGCACCTGAACAACCAGGCCGCCGAGTGGGCCGCAAAGGCCGGCAAGCCGGTGATCGCCGGCAGCGACGCCCACTTCCTGCACGAGATCGCGCACGCCCTGACGATCTTCGAGGGCGACTGGGACCTCCGCGACCCCGCCGCACTGCGGGAGATGCTCCTGAGCGCCCCCCGCCGGTGCGAGCTTCGGAGGCAGACGAGCTATCTCGACTTCATGAAGTCACAGTACGTCAAGGCCTTCAAGCAGCGGCGCCCGCGCGTGGCGTGGCAGACCACGATCAAGGCGGTGAGAAAGGCGTGGCGGACCGCGGCGGGTCGCCCGGAGGCGTAACCAGCAGCGGGACGATGCGCCGGGCGATGAACGTCGGCGAGGCCGAACCGATGTGGCCGCCGTAATGACCGTCCGTACGCATCTCGGGGGTCCACCAGACCTCCCGCACGCGGGTCTGCCACGACGGGTCGGCCGAATCGTGCGTGCGAAGACATCGGAAGCCGGCAAGCCCCGCCGCGGGGCTGTGTCGCCGGTCGATCGTCCCGAAGAGGCGGGTGCCGAAGCCGAGCATCACGCGATCGCGTTCGCTGCTGAACACGTAGCATCGGCCCACGTGCCGCATTGCGTCCGCCAGCGGATAGTCGGGCGAGAGCGCCGAGCAACACAGCACGAGCGTATCGATTCCCGCGCGTGCGTTCAGCCGTTCCGCGGCGAACACTGCGATGCCCGTCCCGCCGCTGTACGCCAGAACATGCAACGGCGCGCCGGGGTATCTGCGGCGAAACCGGCGGATCAGACGGGCGAGTTGCAGCGCCGCGAGCCGATTTCGACGAAGGCACGCCAGATCGCTCAGCATCTCGCCCCGTGGGCCGCGGTGCCAGTCGAACAGGTATGTCGCGAAGGGCAGGCCCGCCTCGCGAAATGCCTTGCGGGCCATCAGGCACGTAAGGAGGTATCCGCCCACCCCGTCGAGCAGGAAGACAATACCGTCGCGGGGTTCACCCGTCAGCACCGGCGTGCCGAAACGACGGCGCTCCCGGACGTACTCCGCGATCACCCGCAACCGTGAAGCGAGCATCCCCACGCGCTCACCGATTTGTCGGCTCAAGCAGCAGGACCCTCACCTCGCCCGGCCCGAGATGGAGCGACAACCTCGTCTTGCCATCCCGGCTTGCCTGATCGACCCCGTTTCCGCTGAGGAGGTCCGAAACCCTGTCGAAATCACCATCACCCCGCATGAGCCTGACGACGCCCTTCGCCTCGCCGTGGTTCAGCACGATGACCACCCGCCGGCCATCGCTCGCGTCGAGCACCCTCACCTCAATCGGCGCCGCCTCCGGTTCGCGCTGTACCTCCATCGGCGGCCTCACGCCGGCCCAGGAGGCGGCGTCCGTAAGCAGCTTGCACGCGTTGGCATTGAGCGATTCGTCATACGCTCGCGTCAGCGGCGTCGCGACATAGAGCGTCTTTCCCTTGCCGAGCGTCCCCGCGACGATCGCCGGACTCGCATCGGCAAATGATGCAATCACCTCGGCGCCGTCCAACAGGGCCAACTTCTCGCACCAACGAAAGATCGGAAGCTCCGCGCCCACGGGCAACGAGGCGACGGCCTCATGGCTCCTGACGATCCTCATGACGGCGTTCTGCTGCGGAGCGGTCTGCACCTCCTTGCAGTGCAGGACCTCCGCCAGGCCGCCCCCGGGCACCGTCTCGTACAGGAACGTGCGATCGTCCTTGAACCCGCACCACATCTCGGCGTACAGCGTGCCGCCGCCGGCCACGTACGATTTGAGCTGCGTCGCCTCCCGCGCCGAAAGCGTGTACGCGAACGGCAGGTAGATGATCCGGTAACGGCTCAGGTTCCGGCTCATGAGCTGCTCGGCCACAAGAATGTCCACCGGCAGCCCTGCCTTGAACAAGGCACGATAGACGCCCCGGAGGCTGCGCGTGTACATGCCCTCGTCGCCATCGCCGAATGCGTGAATGGATGTCCTGGGCGAGTGGAAGATCGCGATCTCGGCCGGTGCCGGCCGGGCCGACCGCAGCAGCTTCGCATGCTTCTGCAGCACGTCGCACACCTCGCCTGCCGCTTCCGCCCGATCGGTCAGGCTTCCATCATAGTTCACAAGACCGAAGCCTCCGGCCTCGACGCCGGTCGTCTCCGGGCGCCAGTTCCAGTAGAAGATGCCCGTTGCTCCGTGCGCCACGGACTGCCAGACCCACAGCCGGATGTCCTGCGGCCGGGGAAACTGCGAACGATACGCCAGACCGTTGATGCTCGGCCCGCGCAGCAGGGACTCGAGCGACATCGGGTTGCCGTCGCCGGCCGACCGCACGCCATCCAGGTAGAGTCCGCCGAACGCCGGGTCGTACACGCCGTGGCCGTACTGAATCCAATACGGAAAGAACGAAAGGCCCACGATGTCGAAGTGGCGGCCGATCTGATACTCGTCCGCAGAGGCATACACGCTGCCGGCGCCCCACCCCGCCATGTGGCACGTGACCGGATGCGCCGGGTCGGCCCGCCGGGCAGCGTCGGCCTTGAGGCCCTGAAACTCCGCCATGTTCCAGAGCATGAACTCACGCCAGTCCACCCAGAATGCCTGTGCCCGTTCGAATATGCCGGTCCGGATCGGCCGCACCTGCGACCATCTGTCATAGTATGTGGCCCAGGTCTCGTTCAGTTTCTCGAGCGTGCCGTACTTGCGCCGAAGCCAGTCGCGGTATCGCTCCGCGGTATGCTCGCAGTAGCAGTACAATCGGGCGGTCCGGGCCTGGTCGATCGGGTTGTTGATCGAGGAGACCCAGTTGCCGGCCTCGGCGCCCAGATCCCAGGCGAGGACCGAGGGGCGGTCTCTGTACCGGCGCACCACCCTGTCCACGAAGCGGGCCACAAGCGCTCGCACGGACGGATGGTCGCAGCAGGCTACGGAAGGCCGATATCCGTCGGAGGCGATCATCTCGCTGTCCGGGTGCTGCCGGACGACCCATTCCGGTTGCAGTTCGGGCCACGGCCAGAGCAAGACCTTCAGCCCGTGCTTTTCGGCGAGGTCCATGACGATATCGAGCCGGTCGAACTCGAAGCGTCCCGGCGCGGTCTCGATATCGCACCAGTCCACGTGCACGGCCAGCGTGTTGAAGCGGATGCGCTTCATGTTCGCAAGGTCGCGGTCCATGTAGGCAGCCCACTCCTCCCGCGGCGGCCGGTAGTGCTGCCAGTGGGCGATGGTGGCCATGTGCATGGCGCCGTAGGGGAAGAAAGATTCCTGAGCGGCCGGGCGCATGGTCGGCGAAGCCGCGAGCGGCGAATGCTCCTGCGAGCAGGCCGCGATCGCGCTGAGCAGTGCCAGGAGGAAACACAAGGAACACGCCGCCGTTGAACACTGTGAGCCTTTCATGCGACCACATCGTATTCTTCGCCGCCGTAACCGTAAAGCGGGGCCACGCCCTCGAAGAGCGGCGGTCTGTAGCCAGGGCGTAAGCCCCTGGAGATGCTCCGGCGCGAATTGCGAACCCCCCGAGGGGCAAAGATGGAAGATGGCATGCACGGGGTCTGCCCCCCTGATACGATCCCCGGCGTTTTCCACAAGCGTGCGCAGCGGCGCCGCAAGCGAAGCGCGTTCGTGGATAACCCGGCGGCGGACCGGGCGGTCAATGGGGAGAACCTGTCACGGTTGCCCGGCGCCGCACCCGTACCGGATACTGGACGGCGAACGGAGCGGGACTCGCTGGTGCGCCGCGCCGAGTGGCAACACGCGCACCCGTGTGATACCATGCGTCGTGAGGCCGGCGCAGATGAGGCGCGGTCCTGGCGGTGCTAACCGAAGGAGCAGAACTCGTGGCGGATCGAGCGTTTCAGGTTTGCATCAACCCCGACTGTGCGGCCACCTTCGGCATCACGGAGGTCCTCTTCAGTTGTCCGAAGTGCGGTGCCCTCCTGGATGTCGGCTACGACTGGGATCGCCTGGCCGTACCGAAGAAGATGGACTTCTTCGAGCATCGCTGGGCGACGAAGGGGCTGCGGTCGGAAGGCCGGCTTGACTTTTCGGGGGTGTGGCGATTCCGCGAGCTGATGCCGTTCGCCGAACCCGAGTCGATCGTCACGATCGGCGAGGGCCGCACCGTCCTCGAGCAGAACGACCGGATCGGCCGCGAGTTCGGCATGAAGAGCGGCCGGGTCTTCCTGCAGTACGAGGGGCTCAACCCGTCGGGCAGCTTCAAGGACAACGGCATGACCGCCGCCTTCACGATCGCCCGCGTCCTCGGACGCAACCGCGTCGCCTGCGCGAGTACCGGCAACACCTCCGCCTCGCTGGCGATGTTCGCGCACAAGGCCGACCCCGAAATGCAGGGCATCGTCTTCATCGGCAGCGGCAAGATCGCGTACGGCAAACTCTCCCAGGCGCTCGACTACGGGGCGCTGACACTGCAGATTGAAGGCGACTTCGATGCCTGCATGAAGCGCGTCAAGGAAGTCGCCGACCGGCTCGGCATCTACCTGATGAACAGCATGAACCCCTTCCGGCTCGAGGGCCAGAAGGCCATCATGTACCGGATCCTCGAGGCCCGCGACTGGGATGTGCCCGACTGGGTCATCGTGCCCGGCGGCAACCTCGGCAACTCCAGCGCGTTCGGCAAGGCGTTCCTCGAGCTTCACGATCTGGGCCTCGTACCGCGCGTGCCGCGGCTGGCGGTGATCAACGCAACCGGGGCCAATACGCTTTACACGCTGTACGAGCAGCGGGGCGTGCGATGGGACGGCGGCCGAATCCGCAACAAACCGGAGATCGACGGCCTGTACAAGGACTTCGACAGCCGCGGGTACAAGGCCCACACGATCGCCTCGGCCATCGAGATCAGCCGGCCCGTCAACCTGCCGAAGTGCCTCCGGGCGCTGGACGTGATGAACGGCGTAGTCCGCGAGGTCTCCGACGAAGTCATCCTGGAGCACAAGGCGATGGTCGGGCGATACGGCTTCGGCTGCGAGCCCGCCAGCGCGGCCAGCGTCGCCGGCCTGCACCTGCTCCGCGACGAGGGCCTCATCTCGCCCGATGAGAGTGTGGTCTGCATCCTCACCGGGCACGAACTGAAGGATCCCGACGCCACGGTGAAGTACCACACGGGCATCGACATGAAATCCGTGATGCCGCCGGAGCCGAAGCCCACGCACGGCAAGCTCGCCAACCGCCCGATCCGCGTGGCAGACAATCTGGCGGCGATCTGCGCGGCGCTGGGCGAACCGCGCGTAGAGTAGAGTAAGGAAGCACGATGATGATCCGTTTGGCAGTGGCCGGCGCCGCCGGCCGGATGGGATCGCGACTCGTCGCGCTGGCCCACGGCGACGACCGGTTTGACCTCGTGGCTGCCCTGGAGGCCGCCGACAGCCCGGCCGTCGGAGCCGATGCCGGCGAACACGCGGGTATCGGCCGTATTCACCTGCCGATTCAGGACCGCACCGAGACGGAATTCGACGTACTGATCGACTTCACCACGGCCGCCGCGACGATGCACTGGCTGGACTTCTGTGTGTTCGCGAAGCGCCCGATCATCATCGGTACCACCGGGCATACACCCGAGCAATTGACGGGGATCCGAAAGGGCGCGAAGAAGACCGCCGTCCTGAAGTCATCCAACATGAGCGTCGGCGTGAACGTGCTGCTTCACCTGGTCGGCGGAATCGCCCGGGCACTGGGCGATGACTACGACATCGAAATCACGGAGACGCACCACCGCTTCAAGGCCGACGCCCCGAGCGGAACGGCCCTTGCCCTGCGCGACGCCATCTGCGAGGCCACCGGCCGCAACGTGGACCAGGACGTGATCTTCGGCCGGCACGGCATCACGGGCCCGCGGCCCTCCAGGCAGATCGGCATGCATGCCCTGCGAGTCGGCGACACCGTGGGCGAGCATGAAATCCTCTTCGGAAACCTTGGCGAGACCGTCGCCATCCGCCACAGCGCCCACACACGCGACACGTTCGTGCAGGGAGCCCTACGCGCTGCGGTGTGGCTCGCGCACAAGCCGCCCGGTTTCTACACGATGCAGGACGTCCTCGGGCTGAGCAGGTAAGCGGCGCCGCACGAACGCCGGTCGCGCTGCGCGTTCCGCGCTGCAGACCGCCCCGGCGCTATGGCCGCTCCCGGCAAGAGGCGTTTCCTCCCTGGCCGGCGGCACCTTGCCCGCCTCCGGGCGGGCGAAACACCCAGCCCCTCCCCTCGTCGCCGACGCCCGCACACACCGGTCCGACCGAAAACAGCACTACGCGGGGCGGACCTCGCGTTTCGCCTTGTCGTAGACTACCTTGCGACCCAGCTTGTACGCCATGTCGCCCATGATGACGGCGATCCCCTGCGTGTGGCCGTATTCCATGTTCGCCGCCGGCTGGCCGCCCTCACGAATGCAATCCAGCCAGTTCTTCACGTGAGCCGCGCCCGGATACGGCGGATCCTGATCGAGCAGCTTGTAGGGTTTGATCTTGTCGTCCACGCCCTCGCTGGATACTTCCGGGTTGCCCAGGTGATGCCCGAAATGGGTCTTGATGCAGCCCTTCTCGAACATGAATATCGTCCGCTCCTCGTCGATCGCGCTGCCGAAATGGCTCGTGAACTGCGTGTGAAAACCCTCCGCATAGTCGAGGAAAACGGCCGTCTGGTCCGGCGCATCGCAGCGCGGATCGTTGGTCGGCGCAAAGCGGCCGCCGTAGCTCACCGCGGAAACCGGAGCGCCGCAGCCGGTGACGAAATGCACGGTGTTGATGAAATGAGTCATCCAGCCGCCGATCGTACCGGCGGTGAAGTCATGATAACCCATCCAGCACGCGTGCTGATGCGCGTCGAACGGCCGGGCCTTGCGATTGTACAGGAACGCCTTCCAGTCGGTTTCGTCCTCGCTCTGGGGGCCTTTGTAGTGAACCCAGTACGGCCGATAGAGGCTGTTCGATGACTCAATGCGGAAGAGCTTGCCGAGCTTGCCGTCGGCAATGAACCGGCGGATTGCGCGGGCCGCCGGGCAACTCACCCCCTGCGTGCCGTTCTGCACGACCATCTTCGAAGCCCTTACCACGTCAGCGCACCGGTTCAGTTCCGCAAGGTCCTCGGCAATGCCGATGATGGGCTTTTCCACGTACACATGCTTACCCGCCTGAACGGCGTCGATCGTCTGGCCGGCGTGCTGGTGGTCGGGCGTCGCGATGATCACGGCGTCGACATCCTGCTGCTCCAGCACCTTCCGGTAATCCGGATACGCCCTGGGCTTGGCTCCCCAAAGGGCCTCGGCCTCGCCCGGGTAGCTCTCCAGACGCTTCTTCCAGATATCGCACACGGCCACAAGCGTGATGTTGGGATCCGCGGGTTTGGCCATGTTCTGAATGATGTACCGCCCGCGCCCGCCGCAGCCGATCAGGCCCAGGTTGATCCGCTCATTCGCGCCAATGACCCGGGCGTAACTGGATGCCGTGAATCGCGAGAGGGCAAGCCCGGCTCCCGCTCCGGCCGCCAATCCCCGGCGAAGAAAGTCCCGACGATTCGTCCTTCGATCTGCCATGCTCCACGCTCCTCTTGTCGATAGCTCCCGACTCATAGCGATCCCGCCGCCGCAGGCCCGGCCCCCGCCGGAATCGTACCGAGACGGCCTTCCGTCGCAATCAGGACATGCTCATCACGCATGCACGCCGCCGACCCGGAATCCAACCCCCGGCATTCTCCGACGCGCATACCCCGCCCGACGGATACTACGTCACGCCTTCTGCAACAGCCTGCACGGCGGCGATCAGCTCGCCGGCGCGGGCTTCCGTCCGGGCCTCGGCAATCACCCGATAGATAGGCTCCGTGTTCGAACCGCGGATGTGGACCCACCCATCCGGCCAGTCGATCCGCAGGCCGTCGGCGTCGTCGAGCCGTTCGTTCGCGAACCGCTGCCGCACGGCCTGCAGGATGCGGGCCACGCGGTCCGGCGGACAATCGAACTTCCGTTTGATCATCGTGTACCGCGGGATCTCGGCCACAAGCTCGCTGAGCCGCTTGCCGGATTCGGCCAGGAGCTGAAGGACAACCGCCATCGACACGAGGCTGTCGCGTACCGGCACCACGCGGGGATCGATCACGCCGCCGTTGCCTTCGCCGCCGAAAACGCACCCCCGCTTCTTCATCACGTCGACGACGTTGGCTTCCCCGACCGGAGCCCGATACACGGCACACGGCGGACCGGCCGCCGCCGCAAGGTCGTCGATCATGCGCGACGTGCTCAGGTTGACAGCCGCCGGTCCGGGAAGCGTTCTGAAGTAGTGCCGCGCCGCCAGGGCCAGCGTGTATTCCTCGCCGATGTAGCGACCCTGCTCATCCACGATGGCGCAGCGGTCGGCGTCGGGATCCTGAGCAAAGCCGACGTCCGCCTTCTCCGTCGTGACGGCCTCGCAGAGCTGGGTCAGATTCTCGGCGATGGGTTCCGGCGGATGCGCGAAACGCCCGTGGGGATCGGGGTTTACGTGCAGAAGATCGCAACCCAGGTATTCGAGCAATGCCCGGCCCTCGCGGCCGCCGGCGCCGTTGACGCTGTCGAGCACAACGCGGAGGCGCCGCTGGCGAATCCGATCCGCCTGCACGACGCCCAGTGTCGCGCCGACGTGCACGTCCACCGTGGAGGCGTCGGTCTGAACCTTGTGGATGTGGTCGATGTCCGCGAGCCGGAACTCCTTGCTCTCGTAGAGGTCGATGATCTGCCGGGCCCGCTCCGCCGGCGGCGCGAGGCCCTCGTCCGTAAGGAACTTGATGCCGTTCCACTTCAGCGGATTGTGGCTCGCGGTGATGACGACGCCGCCGGCCGCGTGCAGGCGCCGGATCATCAGGGCGGCACCGGGCGTGCTGACGATGCCGAGGTCGACCACACGGCAGCCCGTCGCGAGCAAACCGCTGAGGACGGCCTGCTGAATCATCGGACCGCTGGGGCGGGAATCCCGCGCCACCACGACCGTCTGCCCGGCGAGCAACGTCCCGTACGCGCAGCCCATTTCCGCCGCCAGCCGCGGGGTCATTGTCTGCCCGATGACACCCCGAACTCCCGAAATGCTGATCATCAGACTCATGAGGCGAAATGGTAACACCGGGGTGCCGCAGGGTCCACCCCGGACGACGAATTGTACGGGCTGCCGAGGCGGCCGCGCCGCCGCCGGGGATTCGGCCGTGCGTGCCGCAGCCGCTTGCGCAAACCGGATCCGCGCGGAGATTCGCGCGTCACGCTGCGATAAAGAATGGAGCGGAGGTCCGTGCCGACATCCGCTCCTTGAGCGCCTCGGAGAGTACGAAACGTGGCCTAGTTGGTGGAGCCGGGCCTCTTGCCCAGTTGCTCCTCCAACTCCGTCAGGATCTCGCTCAGCGGGGCTTGCCGCCGACCCGCCGAGGTGCTCCAGCAGACCGTGCCGTTCTCCGCCAGCACGCTTTCCAGTCTCTTGCACGCCAGGATCACGGTGGAATGGTTCTTGTTCCCCAGAAACCGCCCGATCTCCGGGAAGCTCATCGGCGTGTGCCGCCGGGCCAGCAGCATGGTGACGCCCCGCGCCAGGGCGATCGTCCGGGTCTTGCGCGAGGTATGCAGCTCAGCCTGGGTGAGGCCGAAGTACACCGCCACCACCGAGGCGATGTCGTTCAGATCCAGCAGCCGCTTCGTCCGGGCGAGGTGATCGGCCAGGGCGTGGCGCGCGAGGGAAATCGTGATCGGCTGATGCGAGATGGCGCTGAACGCCATCAGCTTCAGCAGGGCCCCTTCGAGTTCGCGGACGTTGCCGGTGAGGTTCTCCGCGATGTACGCGATCACGTCCTCGCCGACCGTCTTCTTCATGGCCGCGGCCCGGCGCCGCAGGATCTCGCAGCGGACGTCGAACTCCGGGGGGCCGATCTTGACGACCATTCCGCTGACGAAGCGCGTGACCAGATGTTCGCTCAGATGCCCGATGAGCTTGGGATGCGTATCCGACGAAAGGACCACCTGCCGGCCGGCCGCGTCGATGGCATTGAACGTGTGGAGAACCTCCTCCTGCGTCGCTTTCTTGTTGGCCAGGAAGTGGATATCGTCGATCACGAGCACGTCGAGCATGCGATACCGCTGCCGGAACGCGTCGACCCGACCCGCCTTGACCGCATAGACAAACTGATTCGTGAACTCCTCGCCCGAGAGGTACTGGCACTGACAGCCCGGCCGCTTCTCAGCCAGCTCGTTGCAGACGGCCTGCAGCAGATGCGTCTTGCCGAGCCCGCATCCGCCGTGGATGAACAGCGGGTTGTACCGGGCCGCGGGGGTTTCGGCCACGCTGCGCGCCGCCGCCGCCGCCAACTGGTTCGAGGGCCCCACAACGAACTCGTCGAACCGGCCCTTGAGCGGCCTGCATGGCGGTGGGCCCAGCCGCCGGCACTGCCGCGCCACCCGCTCCGCGTTCTTCGCGACGTAATCCGCCTGCGAATCCGGCTGGCGCTTCCGGATGTTTCCCAGGAGCTTTGCGTCAATTGCGAACGCAACGTTCAGATCGCTGCCGGTCACTTCCTTCGCCGCGCCGAGAATCACGTCGGCGTAATGGTTCTCGATCCAACTGCCCACGAACAGATTCGGCACGCCGACCCGTATGAAACCGTCTGCCAACGTCAACTGGGTCGAGTTCTTGAACCAGACCTTGTACCGTTGCGGCCCCACCATTTCGGCGATCCGATCCTGGATGCGCGCAACGACATCGCCAACGGAAGCGTGCACGGGTGGCTCCTTTCCGCGTTTGCTACGTAAGGAGACGGAAGCTACGTTTCAGGCGCTTGCGGAAGCGGTCGAGGTAACCCGCTTCTCGCAAGACGTGCATCGAATGACGAGGCGGATAGTACCGTCGCCCGAAAACCGCGTCAATATCCTTTTCTTGAGGATTTTTTTGCACACCTCGCGACGTTTCGACGATGCATGATGTTACGCGACGAAAAAATAACTCGTCCACGGTTCGCTCACCATCGTGAGCCTCGCGTGAATAACCCGTTGACAACTCCCGTGAATGACGCGGCCCGCAACGGCCATCCACCGCATCCGTGACAGCTTGCATCGACGCGTCGAAATCTCGTCAGCGCCTTTGCCCCGTCTCCTGCGTCGCACCACACGAGCCTGACGTCGCGATCCACGCCCGTCGCCGCGTCGTTTCCACAAAACCGCACCCCTGATAGAGACGAAGGGCCGGCGTATTGGCGGCATCCACCGCCAGCGTAACCAGTGCGAAGCCGTGATCCCGCGCCGTCTTGACCGCCTGATGCAGAATCTCTCGCCCGAGCCCACGCTTGCGGTAGGGGGCGACGAGTCCCATGTACACAATGTCCAGCGTGTCTCTGCCCGGCACGCGAGTCAGCAGCAGTACGCCGGCCACCGCATCGCCGTCCGTCGCTAGAAACCATCGCCGCGGGTCAAACTCGCCCGCGGCACGATGGCTCGCCATCACGTCCTCGATCGTACGCAGACCCGCCAGACCTGGGCAATCCAGGCTCTCCTCGTATGTCGCGGCGACCGTCTCGGCAAAAAGCGCGTGACGCTCATCGCTATAGGTTACCCAGCTTAGCCGGGGAGGCGCCGACCCGGTTGAAAACAGGGATACCGCATCGCGACGCATGTAGATAAGCTCGGCAAGGAATCTGAACCCCGCGCGAGACAAAATGGATTCCTCTTCCACAGCATCCGGTGCGAGCATGGCTTGGAGCAACCGGACGTCACGCGCGGGCGCGTCGGCAACAACGTGCTGAAGCAGCGATACGACGATCGCGGGATCGTGCCGCCCCGCAGCCATGTCCGGCAAGAACAACATCGCCGAGCGGCCGGGCGAGACGATGCACAGACACGCCTCAACAAGATGCCGGCCTTCGAAGGCGCCCCATTGCCGATCGATTCTCAGGTTCGACGCCGCGACATAGCTCAACATGGCGTCCACCTGTGCCTCGACCATCCGCCGCGCGCCGTCGTGCCGATCGAGCACGAGCCGCAAGGCGGGTCTGAGTTCCTCCGGGGCCAACGGCCGATAGGTCACCATGAGGTCTGCCCATCGAGCTCAGCGCCGCTTTCGCGACGATCGCGGCTGGTTCGGTTCCCCCGGGACACCTGGGGCCTCAAACGCCTTCGATGGCAGCGTCGAGCCGAAACCCACGACGTTCAGGTCGCTCCGCGGGACAACCACAATATGGTAGGGACTTGTTCGCTTCAGCCCGGCGTGTTTGGCCTCCCCGGGGTGCAGGGTCTGCACCTGGACACGGATGTGGTTCTTCTCCCGCCAGACCCGGGTGATCCGGATGCCCACCTGATCCGTAGGGGCAGGCCCGAGGGCCGCAACCAGAACCATCTGCCGATCAAAGTCCACCGGCACTTCCGTAATCGGAAGCCGGGCAAGGGTAGCACGGTCCCTCACGACAACCCGGAAGGCCTGCGCAATGTTCGAGTAGGTCCCCTGCTGCTCCCACAGAATGGGGAACTCGTCTGGACCCTGCTCCAACATGCCGCCACGATTGGCCCGATGGCACCCAGCCGCCAAGACGGCGGGCATAGCCATCACGATTATCCGAGCCGGACTGTTTCGCACCATCATGCGGCCCATCATATCGCGCGGGCAGCCTGCAAGATACCCGGCTTTGCACCGACCCACACGGAATCTATAATCCCTCTCGTGTTCGGCGTGGCGACCAGGTATGTTCCCTTCCCCGAACCGGGGCGTGTCGGTTTCGGCCGGCTGATCGGCAGCGGGCCTTTGCCGACCCGAACGCTTCTCGCCACATGCGCAGGCAGCGGAACGCGACGCGTGCCTCTCGCGCGGCCCTTCAACGGTCCTGCGGCGCCGCAAGCGGGCGAAACCCGCACGCCGCAAACGGTGCCATTCCGCCAAACCGGCGCTGCCCTCGCCGTCGCAATGATCCTTCTTGCGCTGGGCGCATGCCGGGCGCCCGGCAGCCAGGCAGCGGATCTGCGTTCCACCGATCCCGCGGCGCGAATCCGGGCCATCAAGCTGGCCGGCGACCGCCGGGATCAGGCGGCTCTGCCGTTGCTGGTGCCCCAACTGGAGGACGACGACAGTGCCGTCCGCTTTTACGCGATCCTGGCCATTGAGAAGATCACGGGGACGCGGCTCGGATACAATTATGCCGATCCGCCGGCCGAGCGGGCCCGGGCGGTGAAACGATGGCGAAGCTATCTCCGCACGCTCTCCGCGGCGGCATCGCAGCCGACGTCGGCGACGACAACCCGAGGGGCAGATTCACCATGAGTACACCGCCCCCACCGGCGATCTGCGACGCCGTCGAGCTGAAGGTTCCCAGTGTCACGGGAAGCCTGCCGATCGTGCGGGCGGCCGTGGAGAAGATGGTTCTCGCCCGGGGCGCGGACGAGAACGCGGCGGCGGTAAGCGGGTTGGCGGTGGACGAGGCCCTGGCCAACGTAATCACGCACGGATACGGCGGGGTGCCGGGCCAGCCGATCGAGATCCGCATCGAGACGGTGGACAAGGGGCAGGGCTGCCGGCTCATCGTACACATCCGGGACTTCGGCCGGCAGGTGGATCCGGCCCGCATCCAGGGCCGGAACCTGGACGAGCTTCGGCCGGGCGGGCTGGGCGTCCACATCATGCGCTCCGTGATGGACGAGGTGGAGTACTCGTGCCCGGAGTGCGGCGGCATGGTTGTCAGAATGTCCAGGCGGATCGGCGGTGGAAGACCGCAGGTTCCCGGGGTTGAGTGAATTCATGCGCGACACATCAGCGTCGGTCAAAGAGATTCGTCGAAGTCCGCAGGCAACCGTGATCGTTCTGACGGGCGACTTCGACCTGCACCACGTGCCCGCCGTGCATCCCGTGCTTCTGGAAGAGTGCGGCCGGAACCCCGCAACTCTGATCATCGACCTTGGGGAGGTCGGATATATGGATTCGTCCGGGGTTGGGGTGCTCGTTCACGTCTTTCAGAAGGTCAAGGCGAACAAGGGGCGGCTCCGTCTGATCCGCATGAGCCCGCGTGTCCGGGGAATCTTCGAGATCACGCGGCTGGATCGGTACTTCGTCATCTGTGATTCCGAGGAGGAGGCCCTGGCGCGATGAGTGATGTCCCCACGGCATCCGGGGGCTTGCGGACGCACGGCGTGCTCGTCCGCGGCGTGGAGGCGGTCGGGCGGGGCGCGCTGGGCCTCGCGCGGTCCGGCCGGACGTTCATCCGCTTCGTGGGCGGCCTCGTGCAGCTCGCCGGCGAGGCGGCGCGATGGACGCTCCGCGGGCTGTTTACCCGCCGCGTGAAGCTCGGGCGCAGCGCGCTGGCCGCCCAGATGGTCCGGGTGGGCGTGCGGAGCATACCCATCATCGTCCTGGTGCAGACGTTCATCGGCATCATCCTTGCCCTCCAGCTCGCGCCGACGCTGGAGAGTTACGGGCAACTGGAGCGCGTGGCGGATGTCGTGGCCATCGCCATGTTCCGCGAGCTGGGGCCGCTGATTTCGGCGGTGGTGCTGAGCGGGTTCGCAGGAGCCTCCATCGCCGCGGAACTCGGCGCGATGGTCGAGTCCGAGGAGATCAAGGCCCTGCGGGCGCACGCGCTGAACCCGGTGCATTTCCTCGTGGTTCCGCGATACCTCGCCACAGTGCTGATGCTGACGGGCCTGGCAATCATCGCGGACGTAGTCGGCGTACTCGGCGGTCTGGGTACCGCCTGGTTTGCGCTCGACATCCGTCCGTCCGTCTACCTCGAGTTCACCCGGAGCGCGTTGCAGACGAAGGATTTCTACACCGGCCTGATCAAGGCGGGCGTCTTCGGCTGGCTCATCTCGATGATCGCCTGCTACGAAGGCCTGACCGTTACGGGCGGCGCGGTGGGTGTCGGCCGCGCGACCACGTCCACCGTGGTCAAGTCCATCGTGGCGCTGATCGCGTTTGACTGTCTTTTCACCATGGCCTTCTATCTGTTCAAGCTGTGACCCGGGAGGTTTCGAGAGCAAGCTGTCGCAGGCCGGACCGGGAAACGTGCAGGAGGAAAACATGACGTCGCGAGAAAGAAAAGAGGATTCGTCCATCCCGCGTCGGACATTCCTGAAACGCTCCGCCGCCGCCGTCGGGGCCGCGGGAATCGCCGGCGCCCCCGGATGTGAGGGTACAAAGTCGTCGGGAGGCCCGATCACTATCGCGGAACCCGGTGCCGGTGGGCCCCGGACCAAGGTCGCGCCTGGGCGCCCGTACAACGGACCCTACTCGGGCGAGCACCTCAGCCGCGTCGCATTTCCGCTCGGAGGCATCGGGGCCGGTATGATCTGCCTGGAGGGCACCGGAGCGATCTCACACGTGTCGCTGCACAACAAGCCGGACGTGTTCAACGAACCGTGCGTCTTCGCGGCGGTCTGCGTCAAAGGCCAACCCAACGTCGCCCGGGTAATCGAAGGCCCCGTACCGGGGTGGAAGCTCTTCGGTCAACCGAACACCGGCAATGGCGCCGGGGGCAAGACGTACGGCCTGCCGCGCTTTGCGCAGGCGGAGTTCACGGCGAGGTTTCCCTTCGCTACGATCGTTCTGGCAGACAAGAAGCTGCCGCTTGCGGTCGAGATCACCGGCTGGAGCCCGTTCGAACCGGGCGACGCCGACAACTCCAGCCTGCCCGTAGCCGGCCTGGAGTACCGATTCAGGAACACGGGCAAGACTCGCCTCGAGGCGGTATTCTCCTTCAATGCCCGGAACTTCATGGCCACCGGCACCGGGCAGGCTGTCCGGCCCGCGCCAGGCGGGTTTATCCTCTGGGGCGCCGGGTCGAATGAGAAACCCTGGGAGGAAGGTGCCTTCTCCGCCGTCGTTACCGACCCGGCCGTCCGGGTGAATCATGCCTGGTTCCGGGGCGGATGGTTTGATCCGCTGACGATGGCGTGGAAGGACGTACAGGATGCCGCCTGTTACGAGCGGCCGCCGATATCCGAAGGAGACGCAGCCCCCGGCGCGAGCCTCTTCGTGCCGATCGACCTGGCCCCGGGCGAGTCCCGGACGATCGTCCTGCAACTTGCCTGGTTCTCGGGGCGGAGCGACCTGCGGCAAGGCAAGGATCCGCAGACACAGGGCTCCGACAAGGGCAGCGCGGCGTCCGCCACATATCGGCCCTGGTACGCCGGCGCGTTCGCGAACATCGAGGATGTTGCCTCATGGTGGCGCAAGCAGTACGACACGCTCCGCGCAAACGCGAAACGATTCTCCGACTGCTCCTACGACACCACGCTGCCGCCGGAGGTAATCGAGGCCGTGGCGGCCAACCTGACCATCCTGAAGTCGCCCACGGTCCTGCGGCAGACCGACGGAAGGCTGTGGGGATGGGAAGGGTGCCGTGACGCGGCCGGTTGTTGTCCGGGTTCCTGTACGCACGTCTGGAATTACGCCCAGGCCCTGCCGCACCTGTTTCCGTCCCTGGAGCGGACCCTGCGCGAGACGGAGTTCGGCGTCTCGCAGGACGAGAGCGGACACCAGACGTTCCGGGCGGCATTGCCGATCCGGCCCACGGTGCACGATTTCCACGCGGCTGCCGACGGGCAACTCGGCGGCATCATGAAGGTCTTTCGGGAATGGCGGATCAGCGGCGA
>CAZMVY010000002.1:0-20335 GCA_964569765.1 uncultured Planctomycetales bacterium | reverse complement strand
CCTATGACATCGAGTTCTGGGTCCCGGACGGCATGTGCACGAGCTTCTACCTCGGGGCTTTAACGGCGGCGGGCCTCATGGGAAAGGCGTTGGGCGAGGACGTATCGGAATACACCCGACTCCTCGAAAAGGGGACGCGATTCACGGAGGAGCAGCTCTTCATCGGCGAGTACTTCTTCCAGAAGATCCAGTGGGAAGGTCTGCGGGCGAAAAGCCCGCTGGAGGTAAAGAGCTTTCAGGGCGGTTACTCGCCGGAGGCGCTGGAGCTGTTGAAGAAGGAAGGCCCGAAGTACCAGTACGGAACGGGCTGCCTGTCGGACGGGGTACTCGGTTCCTGGCTCGCCGCGGTCTGCGGAGTCGGGCAGGTACTCGACAGACAGAAGGTCGCCAGCCACCTGAAGGCCGTCCACAAGTACAACCTGCGGAAGGATCTCTCCGATCATGCCAACCCGCAGCGCCCGTCCTATGCCTGCGGCGCCGAGGGCGGGCTGCTGCTCTGTTCCTGGCCGCGAGGCGGACGGCTCTCGCTGCCCTTCGTCTACAGCGACGAGGTCTGGACCGGCATCGAGTACCAGGTGGCGTCTCACCTCATGCTCATGGGCATGGTCGAGGCGGGCCTCGAGATCGTCCGCACCTGCCGCGACCGCTACGATGGCCGCATCCGCAACCCATTCAACGAGTACGAGTGCGGCCACTGGTACGCCAGGGCAATGTCTTCCTATGCCCTGCTCCAGGGCCTGACGGGCGCACGGTACGACGCCGTGGAAAAGACGCTCTATCTCGCGCCGCGAATCCGGGGCGACTTCCGGAGCTTCCTCTCCACGGCCACCGGCTACGGAACCGTCGGCGTCAGGAACGGCAAACCGTTTCTGGACGTGAAGGCCGGAACGATCGAGGTGCGCAGGATCCAGTACGAGCCGATGGCCTGAACCGGCACACGGTCCGGCGACGCGTGCAACGGACGAGCGCATCGGGGGAGTCCTGAATCTTGACTCTCAATCTTGCCATGTTGACCGTGTCGGCCATACTCGGGGCCTGCATCGGCAGCTTCCTCAACGTCGTAATCTACCGAATGCCGCGCGGGCTGTCGATCGGCAACCCGCGCCGCTCGTTCTGTCCTCACTGCGGGCACACCATCGCCGGCTACGACAACATCCCCGTCATCAGCTACCTCCTGCTCCGCGGCCGATGCCGGCATTGCCGCGCCGCGATCTCGGTGCAGTACCCGCTCGTCGAACTCGTCACAGCCCTTCTGTTCGCAGCCACGTACGATGTCTTCATCGTCCACCAGTGGCGAGCGGGCGTGAACACGTGGCCACAGGACGGAGCGATCATCGTTGCGCACTGGGTACTGTGGGCGGGTCTGCTCGCCACGGCGGCGATGGATATCGAAGCCTACCACCTCGACGTCCGCGTGACATGGACCGTGACGGCGATCGGCATCCTGTGCAACACGCTGTGGACGCCCGAGTCAAGCGCAGGATGGATCCGACCCGGCCCCGCGACGGCCGCCGGCGCCATCGCCGCGGCGCTGGCCCTGGCTGTAACGGCACTGTATACCCTCGGCCGGGCACGGCCAGTCGAGGCGGCGGATGACGAGGCGCTCTCGGACGAAACCGCGTCGCAGACCCCGGACGCCCTGGCGTCCGCCGCGCGGACAAGGTCCTGGCCGGCGACGACCGCCGTCGCGCTCGGTCTGGCGGCGGTAGCGGGCTACGTCTGGTGGGCCAACGCGACGAGCGGCCTGCGTCCCGGCGAAGCGGAGAGCTGGACGGCGGCACGGATCGGTCTGCTCCTGACGGTGCTGATGGCCCTGACCATCGCCGCATCCGGAGCACCGCGACGGGCAGACGAGGAGATTGTCGAAGCCATCGAGGCGGAGAGTGTCTCCGCCCGCGCCGTCGCACTTCGCGAGGCAGTCTGGCTGGCACCGACGGCGATTACCGGCATCCTCGTCGCCGTTGTCTGGTCACGGGCCTTTGCGGGAGACCCGGGCGCATCCGGCGCCCTGTTGGACTGGGCCCCCGCGGGCCAGTGGCGCCCCGTTCTGGGCCTGGCTACCGGCTTGAGCGGCTGGCTGATTGCCGGCGCCCTCGGGTGGGCGGTGCGGCTGGTCTTCACATTGATCCTGGGCAAGGAGGCGCTCGGGGTGGGCGATATCCACATCCTGGCGGCGGCGGGCGCGGTGGCCGGCTGGCTCGTGGTCGTGATCGGCTTCTTCCTTTCCGCCCCGTTGGCACTGATCGGCGTGTTGTTCTTTCTGCTTCGCCGCCGCAGCCGGGCGATTCAGTACGGGCCCTGGCTCGCCCTGGGATTCTTCCTTGCAGCCGTCGCGCAGGATCGTATCATTGATGCGCTGAAAGTGGGCTGGATGCTGCGATGAAGGGAACGCCCGGGGGCCGGGCCGCGGGGCGGTTCGCCGGGCGCCGGCCCGGAAGGTTCGCCGCATGGAAGGGCACCGGGGCCTTCTGCGGCCCGTCCCGTCCGACGGCGATAAAGGAGTCACCGCAGATGGGTCTTGCACTCCGGCGGATCAAGGTCTATTGTAAGCTCGCCCTGATGGTGGCGGTCGCGGTCCTCATCTTCCTGGTGGTCGTGTGCAACCGTCAGAACGAGGCCGATGTCTGGTTTCTCACGAAGTTCGAGAAGGTCAACGTACTCTACCTGATCCTCGTGACGGCGGTTTCGTCCGTGGTCCTCTTCTGGGCGATCACGCGGATCCGAGGCGTGATCCGCGAGGTGCGTCTCGTCCGCGAGGAACGCCGCAACGCCGAGCAGGCGGCCCAGCAGAAGAAACTGTCGGAGGAGCTGGCGGATCGCGAAAAACGGATCGACGAGAAACTTCGCCGCTCGATTGAGAGCGAACAAAAAGAGGGATGATCGGCACAAGGAGGTAAAGCCATGGCGCGAATCTCAAGGGCGTTGGTGGTGCTCGGTACGATGGGCGTGATCGTTTCCGCCGGTTGTGCCGAGAAGAAGAAGGACATGGCCACGGACCGGTTGGCGGATGAGGCGGCGCAGTTGGCGCAGTGCCAGCAGGAGCTGGCCCGGCTGCAGGCCGAGGCGAAGGCGAACCAGGATCGCCTGGCGGAGCTGGAGCGACAGAACGGCGAGTTGAAATCGCAGTTGATGGCGGGCCCCAAGGAGACCGCGCCGGCGGGCTGGAAGACGGTCCCGGGCGGCGCCATGATCTCGCTGGACGGCACCGTGCTCTTCGACTCCGGCAAGAGCGTGCTGAAGCCGGCCGGCCAGAAGACGCTCAACGACATCATCGCCACGCTGAAGTCCAAGTACCCCGATTACGACATCTATGTGTTCGGCCACACGGACACGCAGCCCATCCGACACAGCAAATGGAAGGACAACTATGAGCTGAGCTGCCAGCGATCGCTGAGCGTAGTGCGTTACCTGATAAGCAAAGGAATCAAGCCGCAGAGTCTGGCCGCGTGCGGCTGGGGTGAGTATCGCCCGGTGGCCCCGAACAGCACCCCGGCCGAACGGGCCTACAACCGTCGCGTCGAAATCTTCGCGATGGCACCGCACGGCAACAAGATTCCGCAGGAGTCCGCCACCCGATCGAAAACGCCGTGATACGCTGCGGAGCCGTCATGTTTCCCGGCGCGCGCCAGACCCGCGTACCGACGCCGGCCCGGCTCGCACCCGGCGGATTCGCTATGAGGCCGGCGCCGCGTCCTTCAGCTCCGGGAGAAACCACGCCGTCGCGCCGGCAGGGATGAACAGGATTCCTGCGTACAACAGGGCCAACCGGTAATCGCCGACGCGAGAGAACAGCCCGAAAAACACCGTTCCGAAAGCGGCCGCGACCCGACCGATGTTGTAACAGAGGCCCGCGCCGGTGGTGCGCAGCAGCGTGGGAAACAACGGCGGCAGATACATCGTGAACAGGGCAAAAACCCCCTGGCACGCGCCGATGGCCACCAGGAAGCCCAACACGCCGCGATGACCGCGAGGCACGGCGTAACAGGCGGTCATCGAAACGAAGTACGCCAGACACAGCAAACTGATCGCCCGACGATAGCCGATCCGGTGAGCCAGGCACGCCGCGACGAAGTTCCCGCCGATCGACGCGCCGATGACCAGGGTCATGGCCATGCTCACCAGCTTTCCGACTGCTTCCGGCGCCCAGCCCGCCAGATCCGGAAGATTCCGCAAGTGCTGCGTGCACCAGAAGAGAAACGCCCAGTGCGCCGTCAGCGCCAGAGCGCACACGGCCATCGCCAGTAGCGTGGTTCGCCGGATGTCGCCCCGAAAAAGCGCCGCGATCCCCGGGCTGGAGCGCGCGTGTTGCCGCCGGGCTGCGCGCCACTGCTCGGACTCCGGCACCGACCGCCGGATCCACAGGACCAGCAGCGCGGGCACCACTCCTACCAGGAAGATGGTGCGGTCCGGAAGAGCCGCGCGGGCAATCAGCCAGTACGCCAGGCTGGCAAGCAGAACGCCGCAGTTGCCACTGGTCTGGAGCACGGCGGCGACCCACGGCCGCCACCGGCGCGGCCACGTCTCGGAAAGCAGCGACGCCCCCACCGCCCATTCCCCGCCAATGCCCAGCGCCGCCAGGAACCGGAAGATCAACAGATGCCACCACGCGGCGGCGAAGTAGGACAGCCCCGTGAACATTGCATAGGTCAGGATGGTCAGCATCAGCGTGCGGGTGCGACCGATCCGATCGCCGATCCGCCCGAAGAAGCCGCCGCCCGTCGCCCAGCCGAGCAGAAAGGCCGCCTGTATCCACGACGCGTAATGCCCCGCCCGAGGATCCTTCGACGACACCTTCAAGAGCTCCGCGACGAAGGGCAACGCGACCAGCGTGTACAGGTGCATGTCCAGGCCGTCGAACATCCAGCCCAGCCAGGCCGCCACGCCGGATTTCCACTGCGCGGCGGACAGGTCGCGCAGCCGCGTCACCTCGCCGGCGAGATCCCTTTCCGTTGCGCCACTCGCCGCGTAAACAACCATGGCTCGGCGGTCTTCCGTATGCACACGGGCATGGTACGTCACGCGCCGTCGGGCGAAAAGACCGCCGTGGGTTTGCGTCACCGAACGACCCAGCGGGAGCGGGCCGACGCCCCCCGAGCCGCCCTTGCGCGAGTCGGCGTGCACCGCTCAGGATGACGTTTGCGGCTCTTGTCATAAGCCCCGTGGCAGACCCGCGCGTTCAGGCACGCGGCTCTCCGTTTGGCGGAACCGGCCCGAATGTGTATGCTGAGGTTTTTGTGGGCATCCGCGGCACGGGAGGCGATCTGGCGTGATCGCGATCATCGACTACGGGATGGGGAATCTGCGAAGCGTGCAGAAGGCGCTCGAGAAGGCAGGAGCCGAGGCGCGGGTCGTCCACGTACCCGAGGAAGTCGATCGAGCGGACAAGCTCGTGCTGCCGGGCGTCGGGGCCTTCCGCGACGCAGCGGCGCATCTGCGCGAACAGGGGTTCGTCGAGCCCGTCCTCCGGTTCATCCGAAGCGGCCGGCCATTCCTCGGAATCTGCCTCGGGCTGCAACTGCTCTTCGACGTGAGCTACGAAGACGGCGAGCATAAGGGGCTTGGCGTTCTGGCGGGAAAGGTCGTGCGGTTCGACTTCCGGGACATTCCCGAGGCCCGGGAGCTCAAGATTCCGCACATGGGCTGGAACCAGGTGCGGTGGGACCGCCCCTGCCCGCTACTGGAGGGGCTGAGCAGCGGCGAATACTTTTACTTCGTGCATTCGTACTATGTGGACCCGGCCGACCCGGCGGTACGTCTCGGCCGATGCGAATACGGCGTAACGTTCACGGCAATGGCTTGGCGCGACAACGTTTATGCGACACAATTCCACCCGGAGAAGTCGCAGCGTGCCGGGCTGGCGATCCTGCGGAACTTCGTCGCCCTGTAGGGCGGAGGCGAGGTACGTAATGATCGTTATTCGTTGCCGGTCGTGAGCCGAGGCGAGCGCGGTGTCGGGCCGGCTGGCCGATAGTCGCGGCTTGCCGGGGAGATACAACGACCGGGAACGAACGACGAGCGGAATACCGCCGGGCGACGAACCGCGGCGGGCAAGCGACGGACAGCGGACCCCGAACCACGGACAACAAACGACATGGACATTCTGCCGGCGATTGATCTTCGGAACGGGCGGTGCGTGCGGCTGCTACAGGGCAACTACGAGCGGCAGATCAACTACTCCGACGACCCGATAGCACAGGCGCGGCAGTTTGCCGCCGCCGGCGCCACATGGCTTCACGTCGTGGACCTGGACGGCGCCAAGGAAGGGCGCCTGTGCAATCTCGCCGTGATC
This sequence comes from uncultured Planctomycetales bacterium, assembly GCA_964569765.1. Lineage (GTDB taxonomy): Bacteria > Planctomycetota > Phycisphaerae > UBA1845 > PWPN01 > CAZMVY01. The sequence continues at coordinate 14,046 of CAZMVY010000002.1, read as the reverse complement.
GCCGGCATCATCCGCGCGACGGCTATGCGGGTGGAGGTCGGCGGCGGCATCCGGGACGATGCCACGATCGACGGACTCTTCGAGGCCGGAGCGGCCCGCGTCGTCATCGGAACCCGTGCCATCGAAGACTGGGAGTGGTTCCGCGCGGCCGTGCACAAGCCCGGACGCGAGAAGCGCATCGCCCTGGGGCTCGATTCGCGAGAAGGCAGACTGGCCGTCCACGGCTGGACGAAAGTCACCGAACGCCGGGCGATCGACGTGGCCGAAGCCGTCGCCGACTGGCCCCTCGGCGCGATCATTTACACGGATATCGGCCGCGACGGGATGCTGCTCGGCCCGAACATGGAAGCGATCCGTTCGCTTGCGGAGTTCTCGAGCGTCCCTGTCGTTGCCTCGGGGGGCGTAACGGACATCGAGGACGTCCGCCGGCTCGCGACCCTGCCGATCGCCGGCATCATCATCGGCCGGGCGATCTACGAACGACAACTGGACCTGGCGGAGGCCATCCGCGTCGCGGCGCAGGCAGGCGTCTGACCGGCCGGTGGGACGCGGCGACGACCGCGCCCGCCGCCTCGGGCAGCCTCCGGCCGCCGCAGGCGAAAGCAGAAACCGCCGCCGAACAAGCGCCGCCGCACGGCCGGACCGCCGGGCGGGGCGAGGAGCATGTGATTCATGAGTCTGGCGATCCAGAGCGTAAAGGACCTCGAACGACTGATCCGCGACGTGCCCGACTTTCCCAAGAAGGGCGTGCTGTTCAAGGACATCACGCCCCTGCTGGCCGACCCCGCGGGGCTTTCGCTGGCCGTCGAGTATCTGACGCAGCCCTACCGGGCCGCCCACGTCGATACGGTGGTCGGAGCCGAATCCCGCGGCTTCATCTTCGGTACGGCCGTCGCGCGGAACCTCTCCGCCGGCTTCGTGCCGATCCGCAAGCCCGGCAAACTGCCGGCCGCACGACGAAGTCTCACCTATCAGCTCGAATACGGAACCGACACACTCGAGATTCATGCCGACGCGATCCGCCCCGGGCAGCGCGTCGTCCTCATGGACGACCTGCTGGCGACCGGGGGAACCATGCGGGCCTGTTGCGACCTTGTCAGGGAACTGGGCGGCGAGATCGTGGGCGTGGCGGTGCTGATCGAGCTGGCGTTTCTCAAGGGCCGCGATCGGCTCCGGGAGTACGACGTCCACAGCGTGATCTGCTACCCGTGACGCCGCGATGGACGGTCGCCGTCGGGTAATCCGGTAGCCAGTGGCCGGGCTGCGCCGCCGGCGCCGGGCCCATCCTCAGGCGTCCACAAATCCCTCGCGAATGGCGAAACGGGCAAGCTCGACGCGGTCGTGGATGTCCAGCTTGTCCATCAGTTGGCTACAGTGGAAGTCGACCGTCTTGACGCTGATGCACATGATCTCGGCAATGGACTTCTTCGATCGCCCCTGGGCCAGGTAACAAAGGACCTCGCGCTCGCGCGGTGTGAGTGTGGACGCGAGCGTCCGGCCCTTCTCGGCGAGGCGCACGCCCTTCGCGTCCACGACGAGCCGGGACTGCACCTCTCGCGAGAAGTAGGCAAACCCGCGGGAAACGTCGCGGATCGCCTTGATGACCGCCTCCGGCGGCTCCGTCTTCGTCACGTAGCCCCACGCCTGCGCCGCCAGCGCCGATTCGATATACCGATCCTTCACGAACGCCGTGAGGAAGAGAACGCGGCTGTTCGGACAACGGGCCGCGATGCGGGCGGCCGCGTCAAACGCCGACAGCCCCGGCATGTCGATATCCATCAGGATCACGTCCGGCTTGTGCCTGATCGCCTCGACCACCGCGGCCTCCGCGCTGTCCACGTGCGAGACAACCGTCATGTCGGGCTCGGCGCTGAGCCGGTCCTTCAGCAACTGCCGGATGCTCTCGTGGTCATCGACGATCAGGATCGATACGGTCCTGGCCATATGTGTCTCCCATACCCGCTACGAATCGAGGAGGCGGCACACCAGATCCCGGAACTCCGTCATCTGGAACGGCCGCCGCAGCACCCGCACGCCCCGGGGGAGTGTGCCCTCCGCGACCGGATCCGCTTCGTCCGCGACCACAACGGCCGGCAACGATCCCTCCGCCCCCCGCAGCCTGCCGAACCACTCGTCGCCGTTTTTCAGTGCCTCCGCCGGCAAGACCACCAGCCGAAGGCGATCACGGCACATTTCGTGATCGGCGAGCAGCGCCTCCGGATCATCCGCGTGCACCACGTCGTGCCCCAGCGACAATAGCACGGCCGCCATCACCCCGCGGATGTGCCGGTCTCCGCCGACCAGTGCGATCAGTCCCTTGCGCTTCGCCGCCGATGGCCCATCCGCACCGGCCGCAGGCGACGGCGCGACGCAGGGCAGCACAAGGGTAAACGTGGTTCCCTCGCCTGCCGCCGAGGCCACCCGGATCCGCCCGCCCAGGTCGGTGACGATGCCGTGAACGATGGACAGGCCCAGGCCCGTGCCACGGTCGCGCTTCTTCGTCGTGAAGAACGGCTCGAAAACGTGCGGCAGGATCTCGGCTGACATCCCCTCTCCCGTATCCCGTACCGCCAGGCACGCAGCCGCCGGAGACACCCCCGGCGGCGACTTCACCTCGCGGGCCTCTGCCTCGGACGCCGGCGCGAGCGATATCGCCAGCCGACCACCTCCGGGCATCGCATCTCTCGCGTTCAACGCCAGATTCAGGAGAACCTGTTGCACCTGGACCGGATCCGCTTCGATCCACAGCGGTGATTCCGGCAGACTCACCGACAGTTCCACGGAGGCCGGCAACGCATGATGAAGCAGGCGGACCGACTCTTCCACGGCCGCGCGAAGATTCAAGGGCCGCTTGGCCATCCGCACCCGGCCGCCGAACGAGAGCAGGGCGTGCGTCATGCCCCGCGCCTGCTGCGCCGCCTCGTCGATGGCATCGAGCGAACGGTGCACCGGGTGACCTTCCGGCAGGTGCTTCCTCGCCAGCGACGTGTAGCCGGCAACCGTCGCCAGCACATTGCCGAAATCGTGGCTGAGACCCGCCGCCAGCCGCCCGATCATGTCGAGCTTGTGTGCCTGATGAAGCTGCTCCCGAACCCGGGCATGCTGCTCCTCAAGCCGCTTGTGCTCCGTGATGTCGAGGGCGACTCCGATGCACCCGGCGATTGCGCCGTCCGCCGAACGGAGCGGTTCGACGTGGCAATGATACGTGCGCTCCGACAGGTGCACCTCGTACGACAGGGATTCGCCCGCGAGGGCCCGTCGATGGGCCGCCGGCGCAAGCGCCTGCGGTTCCGGGGCGCGGCCGGCCGGCGCCGGCTTCGCCGATGCCACGCGGCGCGGCAGGGCCACGGCGGCCGGCCCCGCTCCATAGGAAGATGTCACCCGAAGTTCTGTATCCGTCGTCCAGATGACCGCCGGTACCCGCTCCAGGAGAAGCCGAAGCCGCATCTCGCTCACGCGGGCCCCCTCCTCCGCAAGGGCCCGGGCGCGAACCTCCGCCTCCAAGCGGGTCACCGTCCGATGAAGATCGGCCGTCCGCTCCCGCACCCGCTGTTCCAGCTCGTCGCGTGCTTTGCCAAGCGCATCGAGAAGACGCTCCCGCTCCAGCTCAAGGCCCTTGCGCTCCACGGCGTACCGGATCGTCCGGGCAACGAGGCGTCCGTCCGCCTGCCCCTTGATCAGGTAATCCTGCGCCCCGCGTCGAATGGCCTCAAGACCGAGCCGCTCGTCGTCCAGCCCGGTCAACACGATGATCGGCAGACTCGAGGCCGCCGCGTGCATACGCTCAACGGTTTCCAGGCCCGCGCTGTCCGGCAGGGAAAGATCGAGCAGGATGACCTCGCAGGACGGCGCCGACGGCAGTGCCCCGAGAGCCTCCCGGAGCGACGGGGCATGAACCACACGGAAACGCCCGGCGTCCGTCTCCGCCAGGGCCTCGCACAGCAGACGCGCGTCGCCGGCGGAATCTTCGACCAGGAGGACGTGGATCGGCTTGTCCGGCATGGCGCGAACCCGTGGGTTGCCTGCCCGGCTATCTCAAGTGCCCGTTCGGAGGCAGTTTGACCACCGTGAGCCAGAAGTCCTCGATCGTCTGCACGACCACCATGAACTGATCGAAGTCCACCGGCTTCGTAATATAGCAATTCGCATGCAGGTCATACGCCCGGAGGATGTCCTCCTCCGCATGCGAGGTCGTCAGCACCACGACGGGGATCCGCCGCAGATTCACATCCGCCTTGATCTCGGCCAGGACCTCCCGCCCGTCCTTCCGCGGCAGGTTCAGATCCAGCAGGATCAGATCAGGCATCGGCGCATCCGCATACGCGCCCCTTCGATACAGGAAGTCGATCGCCTTAACTCCGTCGTCCACCACGCTCAGGCGGTTGGCTACCTTGGCTTCCTTGAGGGCCTCCATCGTCAACCGAACGTCGGCGGCACTGTCTTCAATCAGAAGGATCTCGATGGGCATTGCTGCAAAGCGACTCATGCCGCTCCTCCAGGCAATGTGAAGAAGAACGTCGAACCGGCTCCAACCTCGGATTCTACCCAGATCCGCCCGCCGTGGCGATCAACGATCTTTTTGCAGATCGCCAGTCCAATACCCGTTCCGGGATAGCGGGCCTGTGGGTGCAGGCGCTGGAATACCACGAACACCCGTTCGAAGTACTCCGGAGCCATGCCGATCCCGTTGTCGTGGACCGAAAACTGCCAATGCGCCCCCTCCTGCCGGGCGGAAACATGAACACGGGGCGGATCGTCGCGACGGAACTTGATGCCGTTGGCGATGAGATTCTGAAGTAACTGGACGAGCTGCGTTGGATCGCCCCGCACGGTAGGCAGCGGATCCGAGGTGACCGCCGCCCCGTTTTCCCGGATGACTCCGCCGAGTGATTCCACGACATCAGCGAAAACCCGGTTCATGTCGACGGCCTCGAACGGCCGGCCCCGGGTGCCGACGCGCGAATAGCTCAGCAGATCGTTGATGAGCTGCTTGAGCCGCAGCGCCCCGTCCACGGCGAAGGCGATGAACTCGTCGGCCTCCTTGTCGAGCTTTGACTTGTAACGCCGCTCGAGCAGTTGCAGATAACCCGCAACGGTTCGCAACGGCTCCTGGAGGTCGTGCGAGGCGACGTAGGCGAACTGCTCCAGATCGGTGTTGGAGCGGGCCAGATCGGCCGCCGTCTGCCGCAGGGCTTCCATCGCACGCTGGCGTTCCATGGCGATCGCCACCTGATCGGCGACTGCTTTCATCATTGTCAGTTCGTCCGCCGTGAAGTGTGCCCGCGTGCCCGTGCCGAAGGACAGCGTACCCATGATCCTGCCCGCCGACAGCAGCGGATGGCACGCGTACGCGCGGACGCCGTACGGCCGGACGAAATCCGTACGGGGATCGGGCGTCTCCTGAATGTTCTCCACGACGACTCGCGAGCCGTCTCGCGCGACGCACCCGCAAATCGTTTCGCCGGAATCCACCCACTCGATCTTCCGGGCCGCCTCGGCCGGAATGCCCGCGTAGGCGTTCAGGTGCAGCCGACCTGACTGTTCGTCGACCAGGAAGTGGAAAAACACCTGGCAGTCGAGATACGCCATCACCTTCTCGCAGAGGGAGTTCACGATCCCTTGCGGCTCCTCCGCGGCCAGCAACTTCGCGGCCGTCTCGGAAAGAATCTCCAGACGCTGGTTGCTTCGCCGGAGGGCCGCCTCCGCCAGCTTGCGCTCCGTGATGTCGATCTTGACGGCGACGTAGTGCGTTACGCGTCCGGCCCCGTCCGTGACCGGAGAGATGGAGGCGGACTCCCAATACAGCTCGCCGTTCTTCTTGCGGTTGCAGAACTCTCCATGCCATTCGCCGCCCGCCTTGAGCGTTCGCCACAACTGCTCGAATGTCTCGGGTGGAGTGTACTCCGTCCGGAGAATACGCGGGTTCCGGCCGACCGCCTCCTCGAACGTATAACCCGTAGAACGCGTGAACTGCGGATTGACATACTCGATCGTCCCCGCGGTATCCGTAATGACGACCGCGGCCGGGCTCTGCTCCACGGCCCGGGAAAGTTTGCGGAGCTTCTCTTCCGCTTCCTTGCGCTCCGTAATGTCCTGCCCCTGGGCGATCGTGGCCACTACCGTCCTGCCGTCCGACGCGTACAGCGTTGCGGAGTTCCACAACACCGTCCGCACCGTCCCGTTCACGTGCAGGATCGGGATTTCGACGGTCTCCAGCCACTCCCCGGCAAGCGCCCGCCGGATGTGCTCCAGCGCGTCGTCGCGTTCCTCCACGGGGAAGAGGATGTCCAGCGGCTTGCCGATCACGTCGTCCGCCATCCGCCCCGTGAGTCGCTCGAACGCATGATTGAACCGCGTGATCCGGAACGACGGGTCCCAGACGATGATCGGAGCATTCGCGCAGTTGAAAAGGTTCTCCAGGTAGTCGCGGGTTTCCCGAAGCTGCTGCTCGAACTCCTTGCGTTCCGTAATGTCCTGGGCGGTTCCGAAGCCGCCGATCAGGTTGCCCTCGGCATCGAAATCAAGCTCGGCCGTTTCGTGCACCCACTTCACACGGCCCTCCGTGATGATCCGGTGTTCGATGTCGTAGGGCTCGCCGCCAAGCGCTGCCTTCCACTTCCCGTCCACATACGCTCGGTCCTCCGGCAGAACGGCCGCCATGAACGTCTCGTAAGTCAGTCGCGTTCCGCGGGGAATCCCGAATATGCGATAGGTCTCATCGGACCACACCAGTTCGTTTCGCCGCACATCCAGACGCCAGCTCCCGGTGTGTGCCACGGCCTGCGCCCGCTTCAGGTCCGCCTGGCTTTCCCGCAACAATCGCTCCGCCTGCTTGCGGTCGGTGATGTCATGGAGGATGACCTGGATCGCCGGTCCCTGCCGGTCCACAATGGCGGAGGCGGCAACCTCTACGTCGCGCGTGGTCCCGTCGAACCGCACAACCTGTTCCTCGATAGGCGGCGCCGGCCGGCCCTCGTGCACCATCCGGAGGCGGTCGCGGACGATCGCCTGGCAATCGGGATGGAAGACCTCGCACGGCGACCGGCCTAGAACCTGCGCCGGATCGGCGGCGCCCAGCAGACGCAACGCTGCCGAGTTGGCAAACTCGATCCGATCGTCGCGGCCGACCAGAATGGCCTGAGGCGAAAGCTCAACAAGCCCGCGATATCGTTCCTCGCTGACGCGCAGTTCTCCCTCGACCTGCCGACGTCTGCGGACCGTCTCGCGAAACGCCTCCCCGAGAGCGCCCAGTTCCGCGATGCCGCTCACGGCCGGTTCGCAATCGAGCTGGCCCCTCCCCACCGCTACGGCATACTCGTGGAGCCGTCGCACCCCGCCGACGATCCGATGGCTTATGAAGAGGGCGATCGCCGCCGAACCGACGATCACCAGCACGATCAGGCCCAGGGTGAGCAGAAAGGTATGTGTAACCGGTTCCACTGCGGTCCGGCGGGTGCGGGTAGCCGAGGCGACCCAGCCGAGGTCCGGGATCGGTATCGAGGCGCCGATCCGCGTCTGCCCGTCGATCGGCGAGACGACATCTCCGACCGCCTCACGCCCGGCCAGGGCCTCACGAAGCGAGCGGTCCCGAGGCGCAAACGACTCCAGCTTCAGGGGAATCTGGGGCTCGCTCATAACGGGCACGCCGCGGGAATCAAAAACCACGATGCCCTCGTGCGTGAGCCCCCCCACGTTCAGAATCCGGACCGCCCGTGCCGGACTTACCGTGTCGGTGATGACGTACCGAAGGCGTCCGTTATCGCGAATACCAACAGCGACGACGAAAGCCAGCTCGCCCGTCACGCGCTCCGTGATCAGGTCGCTGACCGCCCATTCCCGCTCGCCGCTCTGGATGATCTTGAAGTAGTCCCGGTCGGCGATCTGTGTGCCGATCCTTTCGGGAACGCTGGACGCAACGATGCGGCCCTCCGCGTCGGCGACGGACATTGCGCGGATCGAGCTGTAATGCTCCACGTTCGCTTTCAGCAAGCGAGCCAACTGCTCCTGGGTGTGCGGCTCGAGCAGAAGCAGCGACACGCCGATGGCCACCTCCTGGCGGCGGATATCCGATACAAGAGACCGGACGACCATCGCGGCAGCCCGGGCCATCTCAAGGTTTGCGTTCAAGGCCATGGACATCCGGGTGTCGTACCACTTGCGGTAGACGATGCCCTCCACCACGATCGCCGGGATCAGCACCGCGATCAGCACCAGCAGAATCGCCTGCCGAATCGTAAGGCCCGCCGTTTTCCCGCCACCCTTCACGAACGCCACTCCTCTTGCTGCGACCCATGGGCTCCGCTATGTCGGCGCCACAAATCCGCCCGCCCGACCTCGCCTCCGAAAAGGCAACCGCACCGCCCGTCCCGCAATGATACCAATGCCGATTTCGGTCAAACAGGCACGTCTTCGAAACACGGCGACCGCATACTGCGTTGTCGTCGCCCGGAAACCCGGGGGTTGCCCGCGTCCGCCACCGCGACCTTGTGTCATGTACCGCCGCCGGTCGCCGCCCCGGTCCCGGAAGGAAACCCACGAACCCGAAACGTCGACCACCATTCGGCCTTGCGAATTCTCCGCGTCATACGGCCAACGCTACCACCTGCGACTGCGCAGGAGGGCTGACACGCAAACGGGCAGCCGCATGTGCGAGCCGGGATACACCGAGGCACGCCTCATGCCCGGTCCTCGCGGCAACCGATCTCAGGACGTGCGCCCGCTGGATGCCGCAGCAGGCCAAGCCCGCACCTGATGCCATTCTGAACGAACAGACGTCGTCGGAAACCCGGGTAAACACCCGGTCTGCTGCAACTACAGATCACGAAGTCGCACGAAGCGGATCAAACCGTTGAGTACCCGATGCCATGGAAACACCGCACGGACGTGATAACCGCCTTGCCGTAACCCATGCAGCGCAATCGGCGAAACCATCCGGCCGACCGCATCAGAAAGCGACCCCGACGGGACAACTACCGCCGGGGTCGCGTCGTTCCTGGCCCACCGCGGGGGGCACGGGCGTCAGTAGCTGAAGATCAGCTCCCACCGCACCCAGGCGGCCGTGCTGTTCTTCTGCGGCGTGTAGTAATCGCCGGGACCGAAGACCTCGGCCATCACGTGGCTGCTGAGATGCTCGCTGAACTTGTACCGGAGCCACCAGGTCAGCAGTTGCCCGCGGAACTTCCCGCTCTTGCTGAACCCGGGCTTGACGCCGCCGTAGGTGTTCTCGTCGGCGAAGAGCAGATGATAATCCAGCGAGATCTGCATGTTCCGCATGGGGTTCATCTGCCAGCCCCAGGCAAGGCGATGGAGATTGTTGTTGGCCGCCACACCGCCGTCCATCGCATAGGTGTAAATGTACATTTCGCTCCATCGCGGCCAGCGGCCCCACAACATGTCGAACGCCTCGTTGGTGCCCTTGGTTCTCGGATCGTCCCCGGAGACGAACTCGTAGTCCATGTGGAGCTCGTTGCTGTATTTGTCGTTGAAGAAGTACGTCAGCCGGTTGAGCGTGGCCAGGGCACAGACGTGCTGGCCGTTCTTGTCGCCGAACTGCCCGGCCAGCTCGTCCCGCAGGCTCCAGTGATCAGTCAGGGTGCTCGCCTGCCGCACGCCGAACGTGTAAATGTCCGCGTCGTCCCCGGTCCGCTTGTCCCGTCGGTTTGTGGCGACGTTGTAGATCTCCTGATGCTGGTCGTGCTTGTAAATGAAGTAGCCGTCGAGCTGCGTTTTCTTCAGCGAGTTGTTGCTCACGTACAGGATCGCGCCCTGCTCACGCTGGTCCGTGACTTCCTTGTACGTGTGCGAGAGCTTGGGAAACCAGTCCGTGATCTGGGCGCTCTGGGAAACGTACATCAGGTCGGCCTTCGTCTTGATCGGCGCAAACTCATAGGTCATCCGGATCGCATCCAGGTAGAGCGATCGCGAGCCGTCCAGGGGCGTGCCGTCGAACACGAGCCACCGGTCGCCCAGCGCGATCTCCTGTCGCCCGGCGATGATCGTCAGCGGCAGGCCCGCCACATGGCTCCACTTGAAGTTCAGCAGGTCGAAGACCGCATAGTCCGGGTCCCATCCGTGCTTGGTCTGACCGCCGGGATTCCGGGCGGGCACGTTCATGAAGATCGTCCGCGGTTCCCAGATCGCGCGGACATTCAGCTCGAAGTCCTTCATGGGCGTCACGGTGAACCACACGCGCGGCCGATACCGCATCCAGTTGTTCTCGTGCGTGTGCAGGTCCTGGTCGAGCGGAAACACGTTCTCCAGGATCTCCTCGCGGATGCGGAAGTCCGCACCCCACTTGAACCAGGGGACGGGGTTCTTGGATTTCTGAATCCATTCCTCGAGCTTTTCGGCCGGCGTCTTTTCCGGCTCTTCCGCCGGCGCGGTGGAGAGCTTGAACTCGCCCGGCCGGCTCGTCGCGGCCGGGGCGGTCGTCTGCGCCGACGCCGACGCCGCAAGCCACGCCCAACCCCACGCCCAAACCACGACCCACGACCCGCGCACCCACACGTCTCGCATCATTCAGCCCTACTCCTTTAGAGGCCCTGTTCCTTTCCTGTTTCTCACTCAGGGCACCGGGGCATCCGGCCCCCGCTCGATTCGAATCTCACACACGAAAACATCGATTCAGGTGCGCATCCGCCGGAGGCCGCGTGGCCAGGCTGACGGCGATAGCCACCACGATCGACAACGGCAGCGCCACTACAATCGGTTCGATCACCGGCCAGTTGGGGTGATCCTCGAGGATGCTCGTCTTTCCGCCCGTAAGCTTCTGAACGAGGCCGATGGCACCCGCCTCCTGCGCCTTGACGAGGACGATCCAGAACGTCGACACGATCGCGCCGGTGATCATGGAGGTGATTGCAGCAGCCCTCGTCATCCTCCGGAAGAACAGGCCCCCTACGAAACTCGGCAGGAACGTCGCCCCGCAAAGACCGAAGAAAATCGCTGTCGCCCGGGCAACGATGTACCCGCCGCGGGCGTAGTACGCGAACGTCACCGCCATGATGATCCCGACGATCATCCCGATCCTGACGATATGGATGGTCCGCCCGGAGTGGCCGCCTGCGCTCGACGGCAGGAGCTGCTCGATCACATCCCGGCCGATCGCGGTACCGACCGTGTGAAACTGGCTCGAAATGGTGCTCATCGCCGCCGCCAGCAGCGTCAGCAGGAAAATCACCCCGAACCACTTCGGCAGCGCCGAGGTGATGTAGGTCGGAATGATCTGGTCGGGGTTGCCCTTGGCGTACACGATCGACACGCTCCGACCGCGCACGGGCGCCGCCGCCGGCGGGCCCGCCGTCGCCCGCGCCGGTTCCTCCAGCACGACGGGAGCCAGTTTGTCCGGCACGTCCACCCACCGGCCCTGCTCGTCCTTCTGCATCACCTGCAGCACGGCGTGCCCCTTCTCGGCGTTGATCGCCTTGACCACGCGCCCGGTGAGCGGCGGCCCATGCCGGGCGAAGTAGGCATTCGACAAGCTGCCGACGGTGAAGGCCACGCCGGTCATGCACAGGATGAACACGCCGCCCGTCGGCACGGCCCGATTCAACTCCCGCCCGGACTTGACCGTCATGAAGCGAACGACGAGCTGCGGCTGCGCAAGGACGCCGATGCCAACGCCCAGAGTGATCGTGCTGACGACAATCCACCACAGATCGTACTTCCGATCACCGAAGCCGAAGGCCGGCATGGCGGTCCAGCCCCGGTGGCCCATATCGGCGAGCTTCCGGGGCACCATGTCGGCCAACTGCGTCAGACTCCGGTGCGCCTCGCCAACGCCGCCGAGCTTGCCGTACGTGAAGAGCAGCAACAGCACCATGCCGGCGAACATGATCGTGCCCTGGAGGGCGTCGGTGTACATGACGCTCTTGAGGCCGCCGGCGAGCACGTAGACGGCGACGATCGCGCTCAGAACGAGCAACGCGGCGTGATAATCGACGCCGAATGCGGTGGTGACGAACTCCGTACCGCCGATGATGACGGAGGCGGCGTACAACGGCATGAAGAGGAAGATGATCAGGCCCGCGAAGACCTGGATGAACCGGCTGTCGAATCGCCGCCCGAGCAGTTCCGGGAATGTGTGCGCGTCGAGCGCGTGCCCGAGGCGCCGCGCCGGGCCCCCAAGGAAGACAAAGGCGATGAAGATGCCCACGAAGATGTTCAGGAACGTCAGCCACAGGACGCTCATGCCGAACAGGCCCGCCACCCCGCCGAAGCCCACGATCGCGCTCGTCGAAATGAAGGTGGCACCATAGCTCATCGCCATGATGAACGGATGTGCCTTTCGCCCGGCGACGAGATAGTCCGTTGCGGTATGTGTCCTGCGATAACCGAGCCAGCCAAGGTAGGCGACGACCGCGAGGTAGAGCACGACGGCTATGACCTCGGGCAATCCCAACGCCTGTCCAAGAAGCATGCCGCCTCCTTTCCTGGGAGAAGGTGACGAGCAGATTCTCTATGTGCGTCGCAGACCCGAAAGAGCCGAGCCGACCGCTACGCTACAGCTCTTCCTCAACCTTCTGCTCCCGGGCCGCCCACTGCACGTCCTCACCGCTAACGGTCTCCTCGCCGCGGTTCCAGTTCACCGCGCCGTAGACGACGCACAGCGCCGTACTGAGAATACACAGCAGATAGGCGGACCAGACGAACTTGTCTTCGATGCCCAACATGACCGCGCCACCCTTCTGTCAGGCGTAGAGCCGCTACATACCGCCCCGCTGGCGCTTCCGCCAGCGACAAGCGACGTGCATGGTCCCATTTTTATACGGGAAAAACACCCTTTGCGAAAGGGGCGACAAGCAAAAAAACGCGGCCCAGCACGGCGACCGCAGGGAAAGATAGGCATCCACCGGCCGCACCTTTAGGTTTACCCATATTATCACCCTGCGCCCGCTGTCAGCTCATGTCGAGCGATTGTCGACAACGCGCCCCTGCGCGGCAATGTCCTGCTGGAGCAACTTCGGCTCGACGAACGTTATTCTCGCATCCACGTCCAGGGCAGCCTTGATGCGTCGTATCAACCGGCCCCGCAGCAACTCGAGCGCCTTCACCTCATCCAGCGACGGAACGGCGCCCGAGACATCCACCCGGATTTCCAGCGTATCCGCCGCACCCTGGCGACCGAGAAGGATCTGATAATGGGATCCAAGGCCCACGACCTCGGCAAGGATCTCGTCGATCTGAGCCGGGAAGAACGTCGCGCCGCGGAAGAGAATGAGGTCATCCGTACGCCTCGTCACCCGCGCCATCCGCATCAGTGTCCTCCCGCACGCGCACGGCTCGGTATCCACGGAAGTGATGTCTCCCGTCCGGTAGCGGATGAGCGGAAATCCCTCCTTCGTGATCGTAGTAAAGACGAGTTCGCCGGCCTCGCCGGGGCGGAGGGGCTCGAGGGTCTTCGGATCGACGACTTCCACGATGAAATGATCCTCGTTGATATGCAGGCCCTGCCGCGCAGGACATTCGCCCGCGACGCCCGGCCCCATAATCTCGGTCAGGCCGTAGGTGTCCGTCGCGACGATGTGCAACCGCGCCTCGATCTGCCGGCGAAGCGACTCGCTCCACCGCTCACCGCCGAAGAGGCCCAACCGCAGGTGCAGCCGCTCGGGGTGCACCTGGAGGCTCTCGATCGCCGTGGCGATGCTGATCGCGTAGCCCGGCGTGGAGATCAGCGCCGTCGTCTTGAAATCCTTCATGATGGTGATCTGCCTCTCGACGCTCGTTGTGAGAGACATCGGGATGACTGAGGCACCGATCTGCTCGGCACCCTGATGAAAACCGAAGCCGCCGGCCAGAAGGCTGTAGTCAAACGCGATCTGAACGACGTCGTGCTCCGTGATGCCGGCCGCCACCAGCAGACGGGCCACGCACTCGGTCCAGTTGCGGAGGTCGTTTCGCGTATAGCCGACGACGATGGGCCGCCCCGTCGTCCCGGGTTTCGAGTGGATCCGTACGATGTCGCGCAGTGGCACCGCGAACATGTCGTAGGGGGAACTGTTCTGCAGGTCCTCCCGGGTGGTGACGGGGAGGTTCCGGAGCGCGCGG
>CAZMVY010000001.1:0-64084 GCA_964569765.1 uncultured Planctomycetales bacterium | reverse complement strand
GCCTTCGGTGGATACGCACACCGGTGCGGTGAAGGTGATGCCGTCGATCGTCGTGGCGATGCTGTTAACGGGGATCTGCCCGGCGAAGCGCGAGGCGGGCAGGGGCGTGGTGGACGGCTGGGTAGTAGGCTGCGCCATGGGCCGCCCGAAGACCAGATAGGCCGAGCCAACCGGCCCGCGTTCGAAGGGATGGCCGTACTGGGCCACCATGACGAACTCGTCCGCCCCGTCATTGTTCAGGTCAGGTACGGGGGTAAAGGCCTGTCCGAGGCGGCTGCCGGCGTCAAAGCCCTCGCACACGGCTCCGGCGAGTGTCCGCCCGACGTTCCCGACGTCCACGAGGGATGTACTGACGATCGGAAGGACCATGAGCCCGCCCGGTGCGTACGAATGGAGCGTCGGGTTCTCCGTGGTCATGTCCGTGATGTCGGCGCGGACCCGATACGGCTGGCCATCAGGCCGCGGGGGGATGTCGCCTACGTCGACTATCCAGTTGAGCGTGTCGCCCTGGGCGGGATTGGTGCAATCGTTTTCCTGCGAACAGGCGAGAAGGATGGCCCCGTTGACCTGCCGGGGCAGCGTTCCCTGGCAGATGGCGTCCACCTGGGACTTCGTATGGAAGACCACGTCGTTGTCGGGGTTGTCGTCGTAGTCGAGCAGGAGCAGGACGCGGGCGTTGTCGTCCGGGTCGCGGGCGCACCAACTGAACTGCACGACGTCGCCTTGGACCACACCGTGGACGCTGGAGGGTTGCGTGACGAGGATGAAGGGTGGACGATTGCGGTGCTGAAGACCGGCGGGGAAGAGCCGGACACGCCCTGTGGCCGTAATCAGAATCGTCGCATTTACGCCGTCGTCCGCCGTGCCGCGGACAAGGTATGTGCCGGTGGCCAGGCCCTTCGTGTCGAGCAGGTATGTCTGGCCCGACGGGGGCAGATCGCTGGCGAAACCGCGTGCAATGACGATCTCATTGCCGTTGTTCGGAATGCTGTCCGGATCGAGCTGGATCGTGTATTGCGGGTTGCCGTCCGGGTCCGTGACGGTCCACGTGATGGCGACGACGTCGCCCGGCGAGACCTCCTGGTCCAGAACGGGCTCCAGGAACGAGAGCACCGGCTGCGCGTTTCCGCTTCCGGTGCTTGCGCCCGGTTTGCTGGTTCCGCCCGCGGTGTTGGTTTCGACGGGGATCACGGGCGGCGAGCCCGGACAACCGCCCAGCGAAAGACCGGCAACCAGGACGCTGCCCACGACGATGAGCACCGCAACGCGCGAGGCGACAACCGCGTTCCCGCCGCTGAACGAGACACGGTCGCGGGTGATGCGGCTGCTTTCATTGCTGCCTGTTTGGCTCGCCATCCGTTGAAGACCTCCGCAGGTCAAAGAGGGAGAGTTTCCGTGGCGGTGGGGCCGGGCGTTGCCGCCCTCGGCAGCCCCGCCGCTCACTCCGCGGTGCTCGCTTCGGGCAGGCCGCTCCACGCAAGGGTCCGCTCGCCGCGCCGAACCACGGTCGCCGGGGCATTGTAAGAGCTACCCAAAAGTCGGGTCAAGACGTGCAACCGCCGCAACTTCCGAAAGCGCGGAGCATTGGCTACGATACGCGTCGGCACGGGCCGGCACGCCGGCTGTTGGGGATCACAGCATCCCGGTGCCGGGGAGGTCAGCATGATGAAGGATGACCAGCTTTCCCGACGCGGGCTTTTCAGAAGGACGGCCGGCGGCGTCATCGCGGCGACGGCTGCCGCCTCCGGTTTGCGTTCCCCGCGAGATGACGCCGATGCAGCAGAGGCCACGGCGTCGGCAAGAGGGGCCCAGCGGCTCAGCCTGGGGCAACTCGCCCGGTGGGAGGCCCTGGGGTACGGAATGTTTATCCACTTCGGCATGAGCACGTTCGTCCGTAACGAACTGCCCGACGGCCAGTCGCTCCCGACGGTGTACGCACCGGACCGGCTCGACGTGGATCAATGGATCTGCGTTGCGCGCGACGCCGGGATGAAGTACGCGGTGCTGACGGCGAAGCACGTGGCGGGCCATTGCCTGTGGCCGAGCCGGCACACCACGTACACGGTGGCGAATAGCGGGAACAGGACCGACGTCGTGGAGAATTTCGTGAAGGCGTGCGAGAAACACGGCGTTCTGGCCGGGCTGTATTACTGCTCCTGGGACAACCACAACCGGTTCGGCAGCCGAACACCGTCGGACCCGGGCCTCCAGTGGTATTGGGGCAACGACCGCTTCGCCGAGATGGAGCGCGTAACACACACGCGGCCGGCAGGGCCGATGCCGGCCTATACGACCTCGGTCTATCAGAGCTTCCAGACGGCGCAGCTCCTGGAGCTGCTGACGCAGTACGGGCCGATCGCGGAGGTGTGGATCGACATCCCCGGCGTGCTCGGGCGCGGATATCGCGAGTATCTCTACCGGAAGATCGCCGAGTTGCAGCCGCAGACGGTCATCATGATGAACAGCGGGATCTCGACGGGCGAGACCTACAACGTGGATTACGCGTGGCCGTCGGATCTCATTGCGATCGAACGGCGACTGCCGCCGGAATCCGGGCACCGGAAGTGGCGGACGATCGAGGGGAAGGAGTACTACATGCCGGGCGAGGTGTGCGACCCGATCGGCAAGGAATGGTTCTATGTGCCGGGCGATGTGCCTCGGGCGGACGCGGTCCTGGCGGATCAACTCCAGGCGTGCCGGGCGCGGGGCGTCAACCTGCTGCTCGATGTGCCGCCGGACGAGCACGGACTCATCCCCGACGAGTACGTGCAGGCGCTCCTGCGCCTGCGGAGGAACGCGAGGCTGTAGGTTTCCCTGGGCGGGCACCGTCGCCGCCGGGGGCGGTCGGGGGTTTTCCGGTCCTCCCGGGGCCGGATGACGCGGCCTTAATGGACGCCCTTGGCGGCGAGCCATCGCTCCGCGTCGAGGGCGGCCATGCAGCCCGTTCCGGCGGCGGAAACGGCTTGGCGGTAGTAGGAGTCCATTACGTCGCCGGCGGCGAAGATTCCTTCCACGCTGGTGTATGTGCGGAAGGGCCTCGGGCAGACGATGTAGCCCTTTTCGTCGAGGTCGATCGTCCCGCGGACGAATTCGGTGTTGGGGGTGTGGCCGATGGCCAGGAACAGTCCGCCGCAGGGCAGGTCGCGGACCTCGTTGGTCTTGACGTTCTTCAGGCGGACCGCCGTGATCATGGAATCGCCGAGGACATCCACGACGACGGAGTTCCACACGACCTGGACCTTGGGGTTTTCCAGGACGCGCTTCTGCATGATCTTGCTCGCCCGCAGTTCCTCTCGCCGGTGGATGAGGTAAACCTTGGAGGCGAAGCGGGTGAGGTAGTCGGTCTCCTCCATGGCGCTGTCGCCGCCGCCGACGACCACGAGTTCCTTGTTGCGAAAGACGGGCAGCGCGCCGTCGCAGACTGCGCAGGCGCTGACGCCGCCGCCGGAGCGGGCGAGTCGCTGCTCGTTCGGAAGGTTGAGCCAGTTTGCGCGCGCGCCGGTGGCGACGATGACGGCGTGCGCTTCGACCGTCCCGCCGCCGGAGCCCTGGAGCCTGAATGGGCGGGCGGAGGCGTCAATCTTCACGATGTCTTCGCTCCGGATACGCGTGCCGAACCGTTCGGCCTGCTTGCGAAACCGCGCCATCAGTTCCTGGCCGCCGATGCCCTCCGGGAATCCCGGGTAGTTCTCGATCTCGGTAGTGAACATGAGCTGACCGCCGGGGATCATGTACTGTGTGGCCTCGCCCTCGTAGACGAGCGGGGTGAGGTTCGCCCGTGCGGCATAAATCGCGGCCGTCCAGCCCGCCGGCCCGGAACCGATGATGATCAGTTTCTCTGCCACAGTGTCTCCTTCGTACGTTGGTCGGGTTCGCCGGTTGATCCGTTACCCGCATATGCGGAAGGCCGGAGCCCCGGGTTGCACGGGGTAACGGATCAGCGAATCGAACCGCTCAAGGCCTTGGCGCCGATGTCGCGTCGATAACAGGCGCCGTCAAAGTGAATCCGCTCTACGGTCTGATAGGCGCGCTTCTGCGCCTCGGCCAGCGTGGGGCCGCGGGCGGTGACGCCCAGCACCCGCCCGCCGGCGGTGACCACCTTTCCGCCGAGGCGTTTTGTGCCCGCATGGAAGACCATCACGTCATCCGATACAACGTCGTCCAGGCCGATGACCTCGGCGCCTTTCCTGTATTCCCCGGGATACCCGCCGGCCGCCATGACGACGCAGATCGCCGGGCGCGGATCCCAGCGGAGTGTGATCGAGTCAAGCCTGCCCGCGAGCACCGCGTCCATCCCCTCGACGCGGTCCGACTGCAACCGGAACAGAATGGGCGGCGTTTCCGGATCGCCGAAGCGGCAGTTGAACTCGAGGACCTTCGGGCCGTTGTGCGTGAGCATCAGGCCCGCATAGAGCACGCCGCGATAGGGGGTTTCCTCGCGGTTCATGGCGTCAACGATCGGAACGAGTATCTGGCGCTCCACCTGGGCGAGGATTTCATCGGTGATGACCGGCGTGGGGCTGTAGGCCCCCATGCCGCCGGTGTTCGGACCGGTGTCGCCCTCACCGCCGGGCTTGTGGTCCTGCGCGGATTCCATGACATAAATCGACCGCCCGTCCACGAAGGCCAGGACGGACGCTTCCGGGCCGGCGAGCCTTTCCTCGACGACGACGGTCTCGCCGGCCGCGCCGAACTCCCGCTGGACCATGATGCGGTCCAATGCGAGCAGGGCCTGCGACGGTTCGTCGCAGACGATCACGCCCTTGCCCTTCGCCAGACCGGCGGCCTTGACCACCAGACCGGTGTCGCGCGTGGCCACGTACGTCCGCGCCGCCTTGTACGCCTTGAAAACCCGGGCCTCGGCCGTGGGGATGGCGTGCTGCCGCATCAGTTGTTTGGCGAAGGCCTTGTCGCCCTCGAGCCGCGCCGCCCCTTTGGACGGTCCGAAGGCGCGGATTCCCTCGGCGGCCATCGCATCGACGATGCCCGCGCACAGCGCATCCTCCGGCCCGACGACAACGAGGTCGATCTTCTCTCGCCTGGCGAACTCGACGAGATTCGGGACATCCTCCGCGGAGATGTCGATATTGTCGGCCAGGTCCGCCGTGCCCGCGTTGCCGGGGGCGCAGAAGATCTGCTTCACCGCGGGAGACTGTGCGATCTTCCAGACAAGTGCGTGCTCGCGTCCGCCGCTGCCGATCACCAGGATCTTCATCGTGTCCTTACCTCGGGCGCCATGGTATGCCTCCCTCGCGGCATTGCCAAGAGCCGGTCAGGCGCTCGGCAGCCCGTGCCCCGGCTTGTGGGCGTAGAGCAGCCAGTACGTCACCGGAATGACGAAGAGCGTGAAGATCGTCGAGGCCAGGAGGCCGAAGATGAGCGACCAGGCCAGGCCGGAGAAGATCGGGTCGAGCGTAATCGGAATCGCCGCAAGCATGGCCGTCGCCGCCGTCAGCAGGATCGGCCGGAGCCGGACAACGCGGCTCTCCATGATCGCGTCGAAGAGCGACCGGCCGCGGGCGAGCGACAGATGGATGAAGTCCACGAGGATGATCGAGTCGCGGGTGACGATACCGGCCAAGGCGATCATGCCGATCATGGCGGTGGCCGTGAAGAAGACCGGGTCGGAGTACCCGCCGACGGTCTGCGCGGCCAGGACGTTGAGCAGCCAGAAACCGGGCATGATCCCGATGATCGTCAACGGGATGGCCAGCATGACGATCAGCGGCAGCGTGAACGAGCCGGTCTGATTCACGAGCAGGATGTAAATGCCCACCAGAGCGGCGGCGAAGGCCAGGCCGAGATCACGGAAGACGTCGAGCGTGATCTGCCATTCGCCTTCACCGGAGAAGCGTACCCGAAAGCTTTCCGGCAGCGTCCAGGGGATTCCTCCGCCGGAGCGGAAGAACGTGCGTCCTTCCACGGGCCGCGGCGCAGCCGTAGAGACCCAACCCGCACCGACCCGCGTGCCAGGGCTTCCGGCGGATGGACCCTTGGCGGAGGGAGCCTTGTCCGCCTCCGTGTCGAGGATGATGTCGGCGGGGGGGCGCCCTGCTGCTTCCGCGAAGACGTAGACCACAGGTTGCAGATCCTTGTGATAGATCGTCTGGTCCTCGGTCTGGCCCTGCCACTCTCCGAGTTCGCGGAGCGGGACGAGCTGGCCCGATTGCCCCTTGACATAGATGCGGGAGAGGTCCTGGCGCGAGGACCGCCCGGCCTCGGGCACGCGGATGATGATCTCCAGGGATTGTCGCTCCCGCGGGAGGCGGAGGGTGCCGACCGCCTCGCCGCCGAGCGCCGCCGCGAGGGTGCCGGCCACGTCGTCGGGGCTGACGCCGTTGAGCGCCGCCTTGGTCTTGTCCACGACGAAGACGTACTTCGTTTGCCTTGCCTCGATCGTGTCGTCCAGGTCCGCAATGCCCGGTTCGCGCGCCAGCCGTGCCTTCACGGTGCGCGCCGCCTGCATGATGTCCTCGTAGGAGTCGAACGGGCCGCCGAACACCTCGGCCGTCACGGTGGCGATGACCGGCGGGCCGGGCGGAATCTCGACGACCTTCAGTTTCGCGCCGCATTGCCCGGCGATGCGGTCCAGTTCCGGGCGCAGCCGCAGGGCGAGGGCGTGGCTCTGCTGGCTGCGGTTCTTCTTCGGGGCCAGGTTGATCCGGATCTCCGCGACATTCGCACCCTTGCGGAGGTAGTAGTGCCGGACCAGTCCGTTGAAGTCCATGGGCGAAGCGATGCCCGTGTAGGACTGGAAGTCGCGGACCTCCGGCACCGTCCGCAGGAAGTCCTCGAACTGCCGGACGCCGGCCTCGCTCTGCTCCAGCGTCGTGCCCCGATCGAAATCGAGCACGAGCAGCAACTCGTTCTTGTTATCGAACGGCAGCATCTTGAGCGGGACGTGCCGCGACAGGGCCAGCAGCCCCGAGCCGACCGTTGCCAGGGCCATGATGCCGAGGAAGGACCAGGCCAGTGCGCGCGAGTGCAGCAGGGGGGCCATCAGCGGGTAGAAGAGCCGGTACAGAACCGAGCTCTTCACCGCCGTCATATCGTGCGGATCGGTCGTATCTTTTTCCGTCGGGGCCGTGCGGTACTCGCCCTTGAGCACGTGGTACGCCAGCCACGGCGTGATCGTGAACGAAACGACCATCGACATGATCATCGTCACGGGGACGTTGAGCGCCATCGGCCGCATGTACGGGCCCATCATTCCGGTGATGTACATCATGGGCAGGAACGAGATGATGACCGCCAGCGTCGCCGTGATAAGCGGGGGGCGGACTTCGTTGACGGCCTCCAGCACGATCTCCTCGCTTGCACGGCGATGCAGGCGGAAGTGGCGGTGGATGTTCTCCACATCAACGATCGGGTCGTCCACCAGCAGGCCCAGAGCGAGGATCAGCGCGAAGAGCGTCACCCGGTTGATCGTGTAGCCCGCAAGCAGATTCACGGCGAGCGTGAGGCCGAAGACGATCGGCACCGCCAGCGCCACGACGAGGGCTTGGCGCGTTCCCAGCCCGAACGCGAGCAGAATGATGACGATGGCCACGGCAACGCCGAGGGCTTCGACGAGGTCGTTGACCTTCTCGTCCGCCGTCTCGCCGTAGTTGCGGGTGACCACGACGTCCACGCCCGCCGGAAGGAACTCCTCCTGCAAGTGCTTCGCTTCCTCCAGGACGGCTTCGGCAACCCACACGGCGTTGGTGCCCTTCTTCTTGGCAATCGCGATGGTGACGGCCGGAGCGGTTTGGGCATAGTAGGGCCAGTCAGCCGGCGAGGCCGAGGGCGGGGCGATGCCCCCGGCGTCGGGGTTGTACCACGCCGGCCCGCGGCCGTACGCGACGTAATCGGCGGGCTCCGCTGGCCCGTCGCTGATGCGGGCAACGCTCCGGAGGAAGACCGGTTGTTGCTGCCAGACGCCGACCACGATGTCGCCGAGTTCGTCCGGCCGCACGAGAGCCTGGCCCGCGTCCACGCGGAACTCGACATTGTTGCGATCGAAGCTGCCCGCCGGGAGCGTGACGTTCGCGGCCCGGATGGCCCGCTCCACCTCGAGCGGGGAGATGTTATGCCCCGCCATGTCGTCCGGCGACAGATGGACCAGCAACTGCCGGGGCCGGCCGCCGATGATGTTGATCCGCGAGATGTCCGGCAGGTGCGCGAGGCGGTTGCCCATTTCCTCAGCGATGCGGCGCAGGGAGTAGCCGTCGCCACCGGTGAGGGTGAGGGTGACGATCGGCACGTCATCGATCTCGATCGGTTTGACTACCCAGCCGGCGACGCCCTGAGGCACAATGTCCCTGTTCTGCTCGATCTTGTTGTAGAGTTTGACCAGGCTCCGCTCACGATCCTGGCCCACGTAGAACCGCACGGTGACGATCGCGAGGTTCGGCTTCGACATCGAGTAGACATGCTCGACGCCGTCGATCTGGTAGAGTAGCTTCTCAAGCGGCGTGCTGACGAGTTCGTCCACCTCCCTGGCGGAACGGCCCGGGAACTGCACGAAGACGTCGGCCATCGGCACGATGATCTGCGGGTCTTCCTCGCGCGGGGTAATGAACAGCGCCACGGCTCCGAGGGCCAGCGAGAGGATGATCAGGATGATCGACAAGTTCGAGCGGAGGAACTTGTTGACGATCGCGATCGTGATGTTGTGCCGGGGCTCAGTTGTCATGGTCGCTCGGACGGGTCTGGGGGGACGTCGCAGGGAGCACGACCTGCTCGCCGACGGCCAATCCGCTCAGCACTTCCACGTTGTCGTCAAACTCCCGTCCCAGCCGGACGAGGCGGCGTTCGAGCCGGTCCTGTGTGACCACGTCAACCAGGTCGAGCTGACCCACCTGTCGGACGGCCGCGCGGGGGATGTAGGTCACGCGTTGATCGTCCAGCGGGATCTTGATGCGTCCGAACATGCCGGGGTATACGCCCGGCGGGCAGGGGCCGCTGACCTTCACCTCGAAGGACCGGCTTGCCGCGAAGGCCTGCGGCACGATTTCGTCAACGCGGCCCTCGCATTCCTTGTCCAGGGCCTGAAGGCGCACTCCCACCCACTTCCCGACGGCAAGCCGGTACGCCAGGGATTCCGGTACGACCGCGACCAACTGCATGCGGGTCGGATCGTACATGGACACGAGCGGCTGGCCGGGGGTCACGGTGTCGCCGACATCGACCTTCTTGTCGATAATGCGGCCATCCATGGGCGAGCGGACGGTGGCGTAGCTCAGGCGGGTCTGTGCCTCACGCAGGGCCTCTTCCGCGCGGCGCTTGTCTGCCTCTGCGCCCCGCAGGGCGTTCGTGACACGCGAGAGTTCAAGGTCCGAGGCGGCCTGTTCCCTGATCAGCCGGCTGATCCGCTCGAACTCGATACGGGACTGGTCCAGGACCGCCGAGGAGGCGGCCACCACGGCCTGCGCCTGCTCGACCTGCGCCCTCAGGTCGGCGTCATCCAGTTCCATGAGGACCGCCCCTTTTTCGACGAGTTGTCCCGCGCGCACGTTCACGGCGACCACTTTTGCCAGCAGGCGCGAGCCGAGCGTCGTCTCATGGACGGCCCGGGTCGTTCCGACGGCCCACTCGGCATAGGGACGCATCATCGACTTGACTTCCACGAGGGGCCGGTGGGGGGGCACGGGCACGGCAGCAGCATGCGTCTGGCTCGGCGAAATCTTGTACTTGAACGTGCCTGCCAGCCACAGGATCATGAGCACGATGGCACCGATTGCCACTACTGTGGCCACGGACCATTGAGCGATTGCCTGCCAGTGTTTCATGGGTGCAGATCCGTTATGCCATGTGACGCCGTCGCCGGCGCAACGGTACGCGCCGCTCGGCAGATGATAAGCAACCCGACTGAAACGTCAAACTGCGGGGGGCGCAGGCGGCACTGCGACGGACGACCGAACGACGAGTTACCTGCCGCGCCCGGTCGAGCAGGCCCCTGACGCACAGCACGGGGCGTTTCCCGTGACGATGAGGGCGAGCCAGATGCCGACGGCCGCGTACAGGAACGCCGAGTGCACCGTGCTGCCCAGAACGACAGTCGCAACTACGGCGAGCAGGCCGCCCCACCGAAACCAGCGTGCGGCCGTGCTGGCGCCCGATCCCTCCACCGGCAACCCGGCCTGCTGCCAGGCCCGCGTGCCTCCCTCCACATTGACGACGTTGTTCAGACCCTGCCCTGCCAAACGGGCGCAGGCCGCGGCCGACCGGGCGCCCGACCAGCAGATCAAGTAGACCGGGCTGTCGCCGTGAGAGGAACGGCCGTTCTGCACGGCCTCCCTCGTCAGCGTGTTCAGGGGCAGCAGGCGGGCGCCCGGCACGTGGGCGGCCTGGTACTCGCGGGGCGAGCGGACGTCGATCAGGTCCACGGGCTCGCCGGCCGCCATCCGTTGATAGAGCGCCTGCGGGGTGATGCTTCCGATGTTCATCGTCAACTCCTGTGTGCACCGGATGCGCCGGCAGCGCCCTCGTGCCGCAGCCCGGCCTTTTCGAGAAACCACATCATGGGACACCAGTGGGTGAATCCGGATTGCAACAGATTCAATGCGACAAAGGCGGTGAACAGCAGCCACCACGGGCTCACATAGTGGGCGAGCACGACGCGCAGCAGGACCAAGGCGCCGGCGAGCGACCGTAATGCCTCCTCAACCGTCATAGCAGAGCCTCCGATCCTGTCACACAACGTTTGATCCGCGGGTACGCAATCGGTTACAAGGAGCCGCCGAGGGAGCGGCGATAAGGGTTTATGAGCGAGCGCGTAACCACGCATGAGGTTCCGGACCCCGACGCGGAGTTGGTGCGCCGGGCCCGGCAGGGCGATTATGAGGCCTTCGAGCGGCTCGTCGCCCGCCATGAGGACGCGGTCTACACGCTCGCTCTGCGGATTGTGCGAAACCAGCAAGATGCCGAAGACGTCGTCCAGCAGACCTTTCTGAGCGTGCTCGAACACCTGAACGGGTTTGCGGGGCAGTCGCAGTTTCGTACGTGGCTGGTCCGGATCGCGACGAACCACGCGCTCAAGACGCTGCGCAAGCGTCGGGGCCTGCCGATCGCGGCCATCGGGGCGGCGGGTAAGGACGATGATGCGTCGCTGCCGCATCCGGAGTTCATCGCCCCGTGGCGGGACGATCCTGGAGAGTTGGCCCGGCGGCGGGAGACGCAGGAACTGCTCGATGCCGTCCTGGATCAACTGGATGAGAAGTACAGGCTGGTGTTCCTCTTACGCGATGTCGAAGGGTTGTCAACGGAAGAGACCGCCAGGGAGCTGGGCATTACCGTGGCGAACGTCAAGGTCCGCCTGCTCCGCGCCCGCCTGATGCTGCGAGAGAAGCTCACCCGGGCGCTGGGCGACACGGAGCACCGGGTGATCGCCCGGCATGACCACGAAGGTTGATGTAACCCCAGGGGCGTGTCGCGGATCAGAACACGAGTGAGACCATGCAGTGCGAGGATCTGCTCAAGGCGATGAACGAGTACGTGGACGGCGGGCTCGATCCGGCCGTCTGTCGCGAGTTCGAGCAGCACCTTGCCGGCTGCAACCCCTGTCAGCTTGTCGTGGACAACATCCGGAAGACCATCACGCTGTACCGCGAGGGAAAGCCCTACGAGATTCCGGCCGAGTTCCAGGACCGCCTGAGGCAGACCCTTCGCGAACGATGGAAAGCGTGCCAGGGGGGCGGCGATCGGTCCCGCTGAGCCCGCCGTCGGCCGCCGGCCTGCGGGATCAGGCCTGTGTGTCCACGGCCGCGTGCTGCACTGCGTTGGATGTGCTGTTGGAGCGACGAAGTTGCCGACACATCGTGCGCAGCCAGTTCCAGTGCAGGGCCACGTGAAGGAGGATAAGCCCTATCGTAATGGCCGCGAGCCAGAAGTGGACGTCACACCAGTCATGGCGGCTCCATCCCCAGAAGGCCGGGCCGCCGCGACCCTGACGGCGGCCGCCGCCGCGTGGCAGCCCGTATCGAAGTATGATGCCGGAGACGGCCACGCCGAGCGTTGTAGTCGCGGTTGCGATTGCAACAAGCAGGTTTATCCAGTTGCGCCGCATGAAGCGGGGCCTCCAATAGACGGTTCACAGTTTTTCGAAGCACTCCTACTATTGAACGCCCGTGCAGGGGAAAACCTGCGATTCGCCCGGGCAGCCTACGGTCGTCTTTCTCTGGCAGTACGCCTCGGGCAGGCCGTCTTACCGGCACAGACGTGAACGTGCCCGCGCCGGGCAACGAATCCGTTGGTGTCACGTCGTGGATTCAGAGGGGAGAGATTCGAACCGGTCGCCGGGCTTGACGTGCCGCCCGTTGATGAAGTCGCGCCAGCCCATCACGCGGCCGCCCTTGGGCTGGATTTCCAGGATCTCGATTGCGCCGCGGCCCGCCTGCACATCATATCCATCCAGGATCAGGCCCGTTTCGCCGCTTGCGTCTCCGATCTTACGGCCAGCGAGGCGAGCGCGAGCGAGGGTAACTTCCTCCGCACGCCGGCCGTCCGACGGGCGAAACGTGCAACGCGCGCCGGGCCACGGCCACATGGCCCGGATGTGCCGCACGAGTTTGATCGCGTCCCGACGGAAGTCGATCCGCCCCGCCGCCTTGCTCAGTTTCGGCGCGATGCTTGCACAGCGTTCGTCCTGCGGTTCCCCGCGGGGCGCGTCGTCGTCTTCAAACAGCCGTAGCGTCGCCGCGATGGCGTCCGGCCCGATCATGGCCAGTCGATCGTGCAACTCGCCGAGCGTTTCGTCCGGGCGGATCATCGTTTCCCTTCGCACGAGGATCTCGCCGGCATCCATGCGGTCCGCCAGGCGGAAGACCGTGACGCCCGTTTTTTCTTCGCCGCAGAGGATCGCCCATGCGATCGGAGCTGCGCCACGATACTTTGGCAGCAGCGAGCCGTGCAGGTTTACGCACCCGCATCGGATCGCGTTCCGTACATCGCCCCGGAGTTTCTGACCGAAGGCGATCACAATGCCCAGCCGCGCATCCATCCGCCGAACCTGCCCGACGAAGCCCGGCTCGTTTACGTCCGCGCACTCGAGAACCGGCATGCCGAGTTCGGCGGCGAGCCGGGCCGCCGGCGTCGCCGCGGGCTGCCGGCCCCGGCCCTGCGGGCGGCTGGGCTGGCGGACCACCGCCGCCACCGCGTGCGGGCCGTTCGCCAGCCACCGGGGCGTGGGGATCGCGAACTCGCCGGAGGCGAAGAGGATGATTCGCATGCGGTCATATTACGGGCAGGATGCGCAAAAATGAAACGGCGCCACTTGCGGGAACCTCGCATCGTGGGATTCGCAAGGCATACGCATGCGCGGCCAGGCAAGCGTCGTGCATCTGCGTCGTCTGCGGGCGGCGCTTACGGCGGCAGCCGGTAAGGCCGGCCTGCTTCGTAGGATCGGGCGGCGGCGCGGAAGGATTCGGCCAGGGCAACGTCCTGCCGGGCGTACGCTGCCTCGACGGCACGCGCACACGTCTGAACGGCCTCGGCAAACCGGCCGGTCTCGGCCAGGGCGGCCGCCAGGGTATTCAGGGGCATGGGTTCACGGAAGCCGGTCAACTCGCAGGCCCGGCGTGCCAGGGCGACAGCCTCTGGGCCGTTGCGGATCATTTCCACCGGGCATGTGGCCAGGAGCCAGGCGAGGTTGTTCAACGCGCGGAAGTTCCCAGGGGCCAGCCGCACCGCTTCGCGGAACGTGTCCAGTGCGGCAAAGTACTTTCGCTGCCTGAGCAGAAGCGCCGCCAGGTAATCGTGCGCCTCCGCGAGACCGGGTTCCAGGCGGATGGCTTCTCGCAGATGACGTTCCGCTTCGTCGTCGCGGCCTGACTGGAGCAGTGCCAGCCCCAGGTTCGCGTGGGCGAGGCTGAAGTCCTGTTTCAGGCGAATCGCCTCGCCGAACTCGTCGACGGCTTCCGGGATGCGGCCCTGGGCGAGCAAGACCTTGCCCAGGTTATTGTGGGGGTCTGAGACGTGCGGCTTCAGCCGGATGGCCTCACGAAACTCGCGGGCGGCCTCGTCCAGGCGGCCCTGCTCCAGCAGGAATGTGCCCAGAAAACCATGTACTTGAGAAAGCCCCGGATTCTCGCTCAGTGTGAGCATGTATCGAAAGTACCCTTCGGTATCCTGCCAGCGAGCGAGCTGGCGGCGCGTTGCGACGGCCTCGGCTGTGGTTACCCCAAGCAAAACGACAAGCGACACCGCACCGGTCTTTGCCGGCCCCCAGGCGCGGCATGCCGCCCGCCCGATCCCCGCGCAGGCCCACGCAAGCGTAATCAGCAAGCCGATCGCGGGCAGGTACAGGTACTTGTCGGAAGCACAAAGCCAACTGTACGTGACGAGCCCCATTGTCGGCGCGAGGGTCAGGATCGCGATCGAGGCTCCTACCAGCAGGGCCGGGGTCCATCGGAGCGAGACGATCACGATCGCAAACAGCAGGCAGGTACCGATGAATCCCAGCAGAACCGGAAGGTTCGACAGGGCCAGCGGTGCGGGCAGGAAGTAGACCGAGGACAGATTCGTCGGCCAGACGATCTTGGAGACATAGAAAGCGATCAGGTAGCAGATTCTCAGCGGGATCTGCCCCGGCGTGTCCGCTCGAAGCACCTGGAGGGGCTGCACGCGGCCCTCGCAGGCGTAAGTGACGGCCCCTCCGAGAATCGCCAGGACGAAGAACGGCAGCTTTTCCACCAGGGCTCGCCTGCCGAGTCGTCGGAGCGGCCAGTAATCCAGCAGTAGCAGCGCCAGGGGCAGGGGAACGCTGATCGGCTTTGACATCAGCGCCAGGACATACATCAAGACGGATGCCGCGTACCACTTCCATCTGTTTCCCTGCGCATATCGGAGATACAGCACAAGGCACCCGAGGGAACAGAACGCCGCCAATGGCGTCTTCCGCTCCATTACCCACGCAATCGGCTCCACCGTCAGGGGGTGCAGCCCGAACAGCAGGCCGAGCCCGGCCGCTACCCATTCATTCTGAAAGAGCTGGTACAGCAGCACGACCACGAGGATGGTGTTGGCGGCGTGCAACGCCAAACTGGTTCGGTGGAAGGCACGCAGGTTGTCGGGGCGCCCGCCCATCGCCCAATCCACCATGAGCGAGATCTGGGTCAGAGGGCGATAGTAGCCCTTCACGGTAGAGGGCTTCAGGACTTCCCCGATCAGGCGACCGACGTTGCCCCAGCTCAGCCGGTGTATGAGGAAGTTCTCGGTGATGGCCTCTCTGTCGTCGAAGGAGAAGGTCTGTGCGGAGAGGACCGGCCAGTGGACGACCAGAACGATGGCGGCGACACCCGCGGCGGCTGCGATCAGCCGGCCTCGACGGGGCTGGTCAGACAGGGCACACCCCGGCGAATCCGCTTGCCGCATACCTTCCATGCCCGGCATTGTAGCGACCGGTTCGGCGCGTCTCCAAGCGCGGTAGCTCGGTGTCCTTGCAGGCGCGGGGCAGATAAGCATATACTACACGGGTCATGCAGTGCTCGATCGCGCATCCCGGGAGGTCCATCGGCGGCCGGTGCGGCACACCCTCGCAGTATGCCCACTACGGCCGCCGCCCGAATGATGCCTGACTCTCCTCATCAGGCCCCTTTCCGCGGGGCGGTTGCTGAGCGACAATCCCGTACCAGTATCGATACGCAAAAGGAGACTGCATCGTGTCCGTGCCGTACAACAAACGAACCCATTCCTGCGGCGAGCTTCGTGCGAGCCATGTCGGGCAAACCGTCGTTCTCGCCGGCTGGGTGAACAGCTACCGCGATCACGGTGAGAACCTGGTCTTCATCGACCTCCGCGACCGCGAGGGCCTTACGCAGCTTCGCTTCAATGTGGACACCGATCCCGAGGCGACGCGCATCGCCCGCACGCTGCGCAACGAGTACTGCATCGCCGTCCGGGGCGAGGTCCTGCACCGCGGCGACCAGGTCAGCCCGAAGTTCAAGACCGGCGAAATGCCCACGGGCGAGATCGAGGTCAGCGTTCACGAGATCGACCTGCTTTCGAAGTCGGAAACGCCCCCGTTCGAGATCTCCGACTTCGCGGAGAACTTGGCTAACGAAGACGTTGGCCGGAAGTATCGGTTCCTTGATCTCCGCCGGCCGAAGGTCGCGAGGATGTTCCACATCCGGTCGAAGGCCGCCAAGATCATCCGCGACTACTTCCATGAGCAGGGATTCCTCGAGATCGAGACGCCGTTCCTCACCAAGTCGACCCCGGAAGGGGCCCGCGACTACCTCGTGCCCTCCCGCGTGCAGCCGGGCCGCTTCTATGCCCTGCCGCAGTCGCCGCAACTCTTCAAACAGCTTTTCATGATCGCCGGCTTCGACCGTTACGCCCAGCTCGTCCGCTGCTTCCGCGACGAGGACCTCCGCGGCAACCGCCAGCCGGAGTTCACGCAGCTCGATCTGGAGATGGCCTTCGTCAAGGCCGACGACGTGATGACGGTGGTCGAGGGCTGCCTGGCCCGCGTCTGGAAGGAGATCCTCGGCTACGAGATTCCCCTTCCGCTTCCGCGGCTGAGCTATGCCGACGCAATGGCACGCTACGGCATCGACAAGCCGGACACGCGCTTCGGCCTCGAGCTCCAGGATGTCACGCCGGCCCTGCGGGGTATCACCAAGGACGAGTTCGGCGTCTTCGCCGATGCCATCGCCGCCGGCGGCATGGTCAAGGCAATCTGCGTCAAGAAGGCCGACGGGGCCGAGAAGCTTACGCGGAAGATCACCGATTCCCTGACGGAGGAGATCAGGGGCATGGGCGGCGGCGGCATGCCAACCACCAAGGTGCAGGGGACGCCCGGCGCGCCGGAGTTCGCCACCGGCGTCGGCGCGAAGATCCAGAACTACTGCCGCGCGATCTGTGCCGCCACCGGCGCGGAGCCGGGCGACCAGCTCTTCTTTTATCCCGGCAAGCCCGCGGACGTAGCCAAGTACCTCTCAGCCGCGCGGCTTCGCCTCGGCAACACGCTGGGGCTGATTCCCCGGGGCCGCTTCGATGCGCTGTGGGTTGTGGACTTCCCGCTCTTCGAGTGGAGCGAGGAGGAACAACGGTGGAACAGCTCCCACCATCCCTTCACGATGCCGATCGAGGAGGACATTCCGCTGCTGGCCACCGATCCGGGCAAGGTGCGGAGTCAGGCGTATGACCTCGTCATCAACGGCGAGGAGATGGCCGGCGGCAGCATCCGTATCCACCGCAGCGACGTGCAGAGCCGGGTCTTCGAATTGCTCGGTATAACCCCGGCCGAAGCCCACGCGAAGTTCGAGCACCTCATGAGCGCCCTGCGCTACGGTCCGCCGCCGCACGGCGGGATCGCCTTCGGCTTCGACCGCTGGATCATGATGCTCGGCGGCACGAACAGCATCCGCGACGTGATCGCTTTCCCGAAGACCCAGCGGGCCGTCTGCCCGCTTACGGATGCCCCGGGCGAGGTCACGTCCGAGCAGCTCCGCGAGCTGGGCCTCGACTTGCTCCCCGAGGTCAAGGCGAAGCGCAAGGCCACCACCGAAACGAGCGAGATGAATGTGGGCGACCGGGTTCATAAACACGGCGGCGAGCCGTAACGGGGCCGGTCAGGCCCGGCGGTCATTCGGCTTTTCCCGGACCGGCGCCGATGAGCTTCGCGACGTTGGCCGCGAAGTGGCTCCGGTACTGTTCCTCCATTGAGGCCCGCCGTTTCGGATCCGCCGTCAGCACGATCATCCGCGGCAGCGTGAGTGTTCCGAGCTTGAGCAACACCGTCGCATCGCTCCTCGACGCCTGCGTCTGCGTAATCCCCGTCGCCTGAACCTCGAAGATGTCGGTCGCATCGAGCCACGACGGCAGCTTCACGTCCACGGTGGCATCGGGAATAGGCGTGATCGTCGTCCCGCGCTCGTCGTTGACGTGCTGCTCGTTGATTACAATGACGACCATCGCGTCGAGCCCGGAGAGCAGGCATCGAACCATGACGCCGGCCGGCGCCTGTACCGGGACGTCCGCCGGACAGCTCCGCACGATGAGCGGCCCCGCCGTGCGCACCTCGGCCCCGATCAACCCGACTTCGCGCCACAGCCGTGCCGCTTCCGGCCCCTTGCCGCCGAGCCCGTATGCGGGCTTGCCCGGTGTAAACCACCAGTACGAGATCCCCTTGGCGCCACCCGCCAACGCGTAGAAGACCTCGATCCGCTTCTCTTCCGGCGTGGGGTAGCGGAACTCCCGCGTGTCCGCCGATTCGGTCGGACGGGGCTTGCCGCCTCTGGCCTGTTGCCTGCCCTTTTTCTTGTCCGCCTGCTCGATGTAGCGATTCGCGTACAGGATGACGTGCGTCGGCTTCGGCGCGGCGGCTGAGTGGATGACGGTGCTCACCGCGTTCACGAACCGCGCGGTTCTGTATAAGGGGATGCGCTCGGGGTGTTCCCAACAGGCCGTTCGCAGCCGCGG
Source organism: uncultured Planctomycetales bacterium (assembly GCA_964569765.1). Taxonomy (GTDB): domain Bacteria; phylum Planctomycetota; class Phycisphaerae; order UBA1845; family PWPN01; genus CAZMVY01. Next base: position 45,682 of record CAZMVY010000001.1, on the reverse strand, counting down.
CTGATAGTACGGATCCGCCATCAGGATGTCGGGCACCTGTCCGTAGATGTAGTAGTTGTACGGCTTGTACGTCAGGTCGACATTGAGCGTCTGCGGGATGGCCGGTCGCTCCGCCCGCCAGCCCTGGCTCCGCTCGATCGCCCACCGCGCCAGGCTGCCGACTTCGTGCCCGCCCGGCAGCCCGGTGATGTGGGCGTCGCCCGCGTCCGGCTCGTCGTGGATGAAGTACGCGTACGGCGTCTTGATGCCCCACTTGTCCAGATCGCCGATGACGAACCGCAAGCCCTGCTCCCGGCAGAATCGCTGCCCCGCCTCGGTCTTGAAGAAGGCGGAGAGCGCGGCCGAGCCCACCTGCGGCATCTGCATGTTGACGTTGTGCGCGTGCAGGTTGCGGACGTATGCCTCGGCGACGCTCGTGTCGGATGCCTCCCCCGGTTGGCCGCCCCATACGCCATATGCGAATTCGTCGTACCATGCGCGAACGCCCGCCATGGCGGCCCCGTCGCGATACACGGCGTGCAGACAATGAAACGACCCCGGCGCAAGGGGCTTGGTCAACGGGATTGCCGCGACGACGACATCCACCTTGGCATCCGCGTTTATCCGTGCCGATGCCGTGACGTCCTGTCCATCCAGCAGGGTTCTGATGGGTTTCTGCCCGCGTACCCTGGGGTGCTTGAGGTATACGAGGATCTCGCGAAGGCCGGGAGAAAAGCTGACATCCTCGAAACGCGGCGTGGCGTTCTCCGGCGTGACGGTAACAGGCATCGTCCCGCCGGCGTATCGCAGTTCCATACGCAGGGGACTCGTCTGCGGCATGCTTCGCAGCCGAAGTGTCACCTCGCCGATTTCGCCGGGGGCCAGTTCACGCGGGTCGCGGCGGAGCCACACGGGTTCGCCGGCGGCGATCAGCGCCTGTCGCTCAGCATCCGACAGCCTGGAGAAAAACAGGCTGGCCGGCTTGCGGTTCTTGCGTTGATCCGAAAAGGCGATCGCCTTCTCCAGACTGATGCCCGCAAGGGCAAGGTCGTCGATCGCCAAAGGCCGTGCCCCGGTGTTCCGCACGAAGATGTGGATCGAGCATCCGAGCTTCGCCGGCCGCGCCGCACCCAGGGCGTTCGGGTTGGCCGGCATGTTCTCTATCGGCGCCCCCTCGTTCCAGAACGGCGCGAACGCGGGAAAGCCTTCGTCAGGCCGGCAATACACCCCCAACAGCTCGGGAGCGGCTGCCATCGCCGGGGAAAACGCCACGAATCCCACCATCCCGACAACCGTCCATCGTACGCACCGGTTCATCCTGCTGCCCTCGTATCCCAAAGACTCTCCTCGTGGTCTGGCGGCCGGACAGTATACCCGAACCGGGGTGTGGATCACCCCCCGCCCAGCGGTATACTATGCCAGCGGCATACACGCCGTACGTCAGGAGGTAACAATGGCGGTCTGGTCAGCAGCCTCGATTCTGGCAGCGGCCCTGTCGTGCGCGGTGGTGGGGGTGTGCGGAGCGCGGGCGACCGATGATTCAGGCACCCCCTCGCCGGATGCCTGGCGCGACGCCGGCCTCGTCGCCACGGCCGGCAGCCCGGGCGCCAAGCTCCATGCGGTCCCGATTCGTGCCGTGAAAATGAAGGAGGGCTTCTGGCTTCCTCGCATGGAGGCCAACCGCCGCAACGGGATCCCGAAGCTCTACGAACAGCTCGAGAACCACGGCATCCTCGACAACTTCCGCCGTGTCTCCGGCCGCAAGAAGTGCGAGCGTCGCGGGCCGTATTTCACCGATTCCGATCTCTACAAGTGGATGGAGGCCTGCGCCCTCGTCCTTCAATCGACGGACGACCCCGCCGTTCGCAACATGCTCGACAAGGCCATCGACGACGTGCTGGCCGTCCAGGGGCCCGACGGTTACCTCAATACCTGGTTTGTCGAGCAACGTGCCGGCAAGCGATTCTCCAACCTCGCCGCGGAACACGAACTGTATTGCGCGGGACACCTGTTTCAGGCGGCCGTCGCTCACTACCGCGCCACCGGTGGGCGCAAGTTCCTCGACGCCGCCTTGCGATACGCCGATTACCTTACCCGCTCCTTCGGCAAGGGGAAGATCGAGCAGGTCGACGGACATCCCGAGGTCGAGATGGCCCTCGTGGAGCTGTTCCGGACTACCGGAACGCCGGCCTACCTGGATCTCAGCGGTTTTTTCCTCGACGTCAACAAGTTTGCCTCACGCCGGGTGATCGAAGGCCACGCCGTCCGCGCGGCCTATCTGAACTGCGGCGGCGTTGACTACTTCCTGGAGACGCGCAAGGTCCCGTACCTGGAGGCCTCGGAGCGGATGTGGCAGGATATGGTCGGCGGCAAGATGTACATCACCGGCGGCATCGGCGCGACGAGCCACGGCGAGGCCTTCGGCGGCTCCTTTGAGCTTCCCAACGCCACCTCCTACGCCGAAACCTGCGCGGCCATCGCCAACGCCATGTGGAACTGGCGCCTTCTGGCCGCCACCGGCGAGGCCCGCTTTGCCGACGAAATGGAAAGGGTCTTCTATAACGGGTTTCTGTCCGGCGTTTCGCTTGGTGGCGCGGAGTACTTCTACGTGAATCCGCTCGAATCGGCCGGCGGCCACAAGCGGGTGCCGTGGTTTGATTGCACCTGTTGCCCCACGAACGTGGTCCGCACCTTCGCCGCGATCCCGGGGTACCTCTACAGCACCAGCCCCGAGGGCGTGTGGGTCCACCTGTACGACAACAACGAGTTGGACTGGCGACTCGAGGACGGCCGTAAGCTCCGCATGACGCAGGAGACGCATTACCCTTGGGACGGCACAATCACGCTGACCGTCTCGCCGGAGTCCGACGGCGAATTCAGCCTCTTTCTCCGCATCCCCGGGTGGTGTACCGACTCGAAGGTCTCGGTCAACGGGCGGCCCGCCGATGCCGCAGCCGCGCCCGGTTCCTACTGCCGGCTGAAGCGGACGTGGCATCCGGGCGACGTGGTGACGCTCGAACTGCCGCTGCCCGTGGCGGTTCGCACGTGCGATCCGCGTGTGCGCAACAACCGGGGGCGCATGGCGATCCAGCGCGGTCCTGTCGTGTATTGCCTAGAGAGCGTGGACAATCCGGGCGTTGACGTACTGAGCGTCCTCGTGCCGATCGAGGCGAAGACCGGACGACTCGATACGGCGGTTGCGTTCAAGGCGGACCGGCTCGGCGGCGTATGCGAGGTGAGATTCGAGGGCATCTGGCCGGATTACTCGGTTACCTCGGGGCCGCTGTACCGCTCCGCCACGGCGTCGGGCATGCCCGCCCTGCGCCGGGCGACGCTCATCGCGATTCCCTACTACGCGTGGGCCAATCGCGGTGATTCGCAGATGATTGTCTGGGTTCCGTTTACGGCCGCGCCGGGCCGATAGGGCGACGTGGGAAGTCTGTCGGAACGGCTGGTGCGTACGAAAGGGATTACGATGACAACGAGTCGGCGATACGGGTTCGCCGCACCGGCGATATTGCTTGCCGGTCTTGCGGGATGCACCGCCCTCGGCCCGAAGGGTGCCGGGAAGGGGCCCTGCGGTGCCGGCTACACAAACCTGCTCGAAGGGGCCGGCCGGACCGGCAGCCACCTCGTGGTTCATGCCGGTTCACAGGATGCATGGAGTCTCGGAGTGGACGGCGTGCTCCGGTGCTCGGGCGGGCAGGGCGGCTGGATCGGCACTCGGGAGGATGACTACGGCGACTTCGACCTGAAGCTGGAGTACAAGATTCCGAAGGAAGGCAACAGCGGCGTGTACATCCGCCGCCCCCTGGCCGGTGACGGCGCCTATACGGGCATGGAGATCCAGGTTATCGACGACGATGCCCGCCACTGGGGAACGCTTGAGCCTTGGCAACTGACCGGCTCAATCTATCACGAGATGGCCCCCGCCGTTCGCGCGACGAAGCCCGCCGGGACGTGGCAGAGCATGGAGATTATCGCAGAGGGGCCGATCGTGCGGGTGATCATCAACGGCGTTCAGGTTGTACACGCCAACCTCGACGAATTCGCGACGACGATGGCAAAGGACGCCGCCCCGCTGAAGGATCGGCCGCGTCGCGGCTACATCGGCTTTCAAAACCACGGCTCGGGCGTAGAATACCGGGGCGTCTGCGTGAGGCGGCTCGGAGGGGACGCCGGGCGGGATCATTGACGAATATCGGTTTTCCTGATACACGATAACGGGAGGAAGGTGCCTGCCGCCGGTGGGCAAGAGGTACCAACAGAGGCCCTGACCGCACTGGACACACGGGTGAAACGCTACTGGCCCATTATCGTCGCAACGGCCGCCGCCGTGCTGGCCGTGATCCTCGTCTTTGTCTCCGTTCCCGCGGCCGAACAGGCTGGCGACCAGTTACACCGCGACGTGGATCGCGAACTGGCCAAGGCCCGGCGGATTCTCGCCTCGTACAGCCCGGGCGAGCAAATGCTACTGGCCGCCCAGGAACGCCTCTCAGGCAGGACCGGCCCTCTTCAGGTCACGGACGCCATCCTGTCAAAGTGGACGTCCGAGTGGGGCAAGATCACCTCTTACGCCGATCAGGAGAGTCCGCTCAAACCGGCTTCATCTGCCGTCCAGCAGCAAATGAGCGAAGCGGATCGCCTTCTGACCCAGTATGCGGGGGGTGCCGTTCCCGCGCCCTCCGTTTCGCTGGCGAACGACGCCGCTTCGGCCGTTCGGAGCACGGAGGAGTGGCTGAAGGCCAACGAAGGCCGCCTCAAGGAGGCCATCGCGGTCGTCGATGCGGCGCTGACGATGAGTGTTACCTCCGGCGAAACCACGTTCTCCGGCCGCGACGTCCCCGAGGCAAGCCGCCTTCGCGCAATCCTCGCGTATCACTACGCCGAAGCCCGGCGACGCAGCGCACTACTTGATCGCGCCGAGATCGAACGCTTGACCACGCGGCTGATGGAGGCCTACGGCCGGTGGATCGGAGTCACGAGCGACTTGGCCATCGCGGAGCAGGCGCTCACCGGCAAGGCGATAAACGTGCCGGAGACGACTACCGCGCCCGGGGCGTCGTCTGCGCCGGCTGAGGCTCAGGCCGCTTCGGCGCCGGCCTCCGGCGCCGAAGCGACCGCGACTACAGGCCCGGTGAAACAAGGCAGGTTCCTGCACAACCTCTTTGGCGCCCTTCGCGGCATGGACAAGGCGGGCGCGGCCGAAGAGCCCTCGGAGGCGGCTTCACCGCCGGCGGAGGCGGGCCAGAATCCTCGGCGAATCACCCCGACGCCGCGATCCGGTCCGGCGGAGTCGCTTGCCGAGCGGATTGCGCGGTTGGAAAAGGACAGCAACGACGTGGTTGCCCGAGCCGCAATGCTTGAGGCGCACCTCAAATCGCTGAAGGACGCACACGATGCCCTTGAGACGAAGATCAGGGCGAAGCGCGCCGAGGCAGCTCAAGCCGATCGCGAGATGGTAGAGTTGGAGAACCGAGGCTTTGACCCTTCGCACCCGGAGGTCCTGAAGGAGCGGACGGCCGCGTATGAGGCGGCGTCCAAGCGCAGCCGTGAGGCCTCCCGAGAGGCCGATCTCCTCGAGTACGGTGGTTATCCGAACGCGACGCTGGTCAGCGAGCACGAAAACTGGCACACCGCACGGATCGCTCCGGCGAACCCCGGTGAGCTTCTGCGGTCGCAGAAAAGCCTGCGCCAATACAAGCAGGAGATCTGTTCGGCCGAAGCGGTCCTTCGCGGCGAGCGGGATCTGGCGGCCCTTATCGCGAACCGGCTCGACGGGCTCCGCAGGATGAAGGCTGACTTTGAGACCCGTATCGCGGGCGGGGCGGGGGCCTCGACGCAGCCGACCGGATCGCAGCCGAGCGTGCGCGGCCTCCGGGATCAACGGGATGCCCTGGCCAGGGAACTCCGGGATCTCATGACCAGGATTCGGGATCTGGCCTCACAGGCGGACGCCCACGAAGAGGCTGCGATCGCCGAGACGGATCGGGGTATCGCGGCGGCCAAGCAGGCCCGCCAGGCCATCGTGAAGCGTCAGAGCGATGCCAAGGCCGATCAGCCGCCCGAGGGGGAGCCGAACCCGCGGCTTCAGAAGATCGAGCAGGAGAACTGGAGGGTTGGAGATGCAGACGCCATCCAGGCGGATTTGCATCTGCTGCAGGCGTGGATTCGCTATCAGCGGGCAGAAGCAAAGCGGCGGCTGGCTGACACGCTGACTGCGGCCCGGCAGATGGGTATCCAGGCGAATCCGCAGGCCGAGCGGGCGGCGGCGGATGAGCAGATGGCCCCGGCCGTCGCCGCGGCGCAGGCGGCCGCGAAGCTCTATGAGACGGCGGAGCCCGACCTCAAGAAAGACTGGACCCTGCAGGTCGATCAGGCCGCTGCATACTACCTCCTGTCGCAATTGACGCAGGGAGCGGAGGCGCAGAAATACCGGGACGACGCCATCAAGGCGTATCAGGCCGGTGTGGCGGGGCAGGAGACGAATCCCGATCGCCTGCCCTATGTGGCCCGGCTGGAATCGATTCAGAAGCAGACGGCGGCAACCAGCAGGCCGGCGACGAAATAGCGGGGTGTGCGGGCCATCTCCTTTGGGTCGCTGACCCCGGCGGACCGACCCTCTTTCCGCAGCGGCAGGGCGTATGTATCCCTTCTTTTTCTCCCCGTGAGCCGCCGATCGGGTATCATGTGTCCGGCATGCGGCCCGTTCTTCGGTGTCGGATCGCACTGCGGAAAGGGGCTGGCCGGCGCGACGGACCGCGTTTGCGGTGTGCAGTCGCCCGGTCGCAGAGCGGGAAACGTGCGCTATGGATCTTCGAGGCGCAGTCAGGATGAGCAGTGCCGTCGTTCCGGACGGCCTGCGCCAGCCGCCACCGGGCGTTCTCGATGGCGCATCTTTTCGAAGGATCGCCAACAGACGCCGTCCGGTCGGTTGGGCCGCAATAATGCTGCTCCTTGCGCCGGTCCATCGGTTTGCATTCGCGCATCCGCTCGGCAACGACACTATCACTCATTTCAGCGTGCTGTATATCTGCCCGAACCGTATTGAGGTAGACTTCCACCTTGATTTTGCCGAGATGCCGGCCGACACGATCCGGCGTCAGGAGATCGATGCCAATCGGGATGGCGAAGACACCGCCGAGGAGCAGCGGGCGTGGCTGAACCGGAAGGCGACGGCATTCATTCCGGATCTGCGTGTGAGCTTTGACGGACAGTCACTGGCGCTTCGCCCCGTTGACGAGGGCAGCCCGGCGACGACGGCGGCAGCCGAGGTCTCGCCGCCCCAGCGGACGCTGCTGACGCTCACCGGCGTCGGCGGCATGCCGACGTACCGGCTTCTCATCCGCTATGCGGCGGAGTTCCCACAACTCCAGGAGGGGCGCCGGTACGTACTCGACTACCTGGACGCCACGTATCCGCGGGAACGCGGGCTGAAACGAGTGCTTCTCGAACGCGGCGCCGGGGTCACGATCCACGAACGCGACTGCCAATACCTTGACGAGCCGCCGGACCCGTTCCTGTACGAGCTGTATGACCCGGCCAGGATGCCGGAGGTCCGTACAGGTCGGGTGGTTTTCAGCGTGAGCCGGGCGGCGAAGAAGACGAGCCGGTCGCCATCCTGGGAGCGGTTCATCGACCCGCGGAACAATCCCGTCCGGGCCGATACATACCGCCGGCAGGCCCAGCGCATCGAGGACCTGTTTGCTACGGGGTTGTCGATGCCGGTGCTCGGGCTCATCGCCGTGTTGTGTTTCGGATACGGCGCTGCTCATGCCCTCGCCCCCGGTCATGCGAAGACGATCGTGGCGGCATATCTGATCTCGCTTCGAGGAACGTACCGGCATGCAGTGATGCTCGCCCTCATCGTTACGCTGACGCATACGGCCCTTGTGATGGCCGTGGGGCTTGTGTTCCTGAAGGTCAGCGCGCCAGCCGGCTCGCGGCTCCAGTTATGGCTGGGGTTGACGGCCGGCGTCCTGATCGCGTGCATGGGCGGCTGGCTCATGTTTCGGGCCCTCAGCGGGAGGCTGCGGCGGAATCACGCCCACGTTGAGCAGCACGAACACGAGCATCACCATGACCACGAACATGACCACGACCATGATCACGGGCACGACAGGGAATCAGACAGGTCACGCGGCTGGTCCCGATGGGTCCGGACGCTCTTGACGCACAGCCATCCCCACATACATGGCGGTCCCAGTAGAGAAGAGGCGGCCGACTCGGGGTCGCCTCGCCTCACGATGCGGTTGATCCTGTGGTTGGGGATCAGCGGAGGCATTGTGCCATGCCCGGCGGCGATCTGGATGATGCTCGCAGGTATCGCAAGGGGGCGGCCGGCGGCCGGCCTGTTCGCGGTCGTGGTCTTCGGACTCGGGCTGGCCTTGACGCTGATGATGATCGGGTTTCTCGCACTTTCGAGCCGTCGTTTTGCGGAGCGGCTCATGGGTCGGGCGGGCACGCGCCGCTGGCTGCTGACCGTGCTGCCGACGGGGGGGGGGGCGGCGGTGACGGCCCTCGGGCTTGTCTTCGTAGCCCATTATGTGTGGCGACTGATTGTGGGTGAGCCGCTCATCGCCTGGCTCGGGTGAGCCGCTGCGGAATCCGGAAGAACTGTCGAGAACTGCGTGAGGCCGGAGAGCGTCATAGTCATAGACCGTGTGTAGCGGCTCGCCGGTGTTGTGCCCGGCGGAGATATCGGCTATACTGATCCGGACAGGGTGGTCATTCAGGCCATCTGCATGTTCGACATAACGCAATTCGCCAGTGGCCGTCATGCGGCGCCTCGGTGCAGTGCGGACGACGTTCGACGAGGTCGCCGCCGGGTCTCGGGGCCGGACCGTGGCGAAACCCACGGCAGGAGGTAGGCTCGTGAGTAAGCGAAATGCCAACAACTCCAAGCCCGATCCGCTTGATTCCCAGCTTGCCCGCCGCCGCATCTGCCTGGTCTGCGATCATCAGTTTCTCTCCAGCGGCCCCGGCAATCGGATCTGTCCGCGGTGTTCGCATCGCCGACGCACCGACACACCGGTTCACACCCACACCTTGCGCGGCTGATCGGTCCGACGGTATCCCGGCGCGAGACGGGTCTGGGCGGCGATGCCATGCGCCCTGCCGCCGCGAACCGTCGGCTCGGCGAGGCAACCGACCGCGGACGAACGCGCCGATGCGGTCCCGTAGCCGTCTGGCCAATGCCGCCCCGCAATGGTAACATGCTCACCATGCACGGAACGGAAGGGCTCAAGTACGACGCGGCCGGGCTGATCCCCGCCATCATTCAGGACGCCGACACGAACGAGGTTCTGATGATGGCCTACATGAACAGGGACAGCCTGGCGGATACGATCCGCACCGGGCGGACCCACTTCTGGTCGCGGTCGCGACAGAAGTACTGGATGAAGGGCGAATCGTCCGGTCACGTGCAGGAGGTTGTCGGCGTGTACATTGACTGCGACCGTGACACGCTCCTGATCAAGGTTCGGCAGACCGGCGCGGCCTGTCACGAAGGGTACAGGAGCTGCTTCTTCCGCCGGCTTCAGGACGACGGCGAGTGGACGGTCATCGCAGAGCGGCTCTTCGACCCCGGCAAGGTATACGGTACGAAGTGATCCGCGCGCGGCGGTTCTTCCTTTGTGTGCCCGGCCGGTCGAATGGCACCGAAAAGGTCCAGCATCGATGATTTCCGACGTTCCGCCGCGGCCTCCGCGCCCCGTGCACGGCACCCGGTGCGAACGGTCGTTGCGCGGGCGCTTGCCGCTCTCGTCATCGCCGCAGCGATTGCGCTGGTTCTCCAGTACGGGTTTGATCCGCCCCTGTTGCCAAACGGCCTGCTCGAGGTGATCGAGATTGCCGCCGTCGCCATCTTCGTGCTTGACCGTTTGATGCTGCTTGTGCCGTTTTCCGCGGCAGTGGGCGAGCTGCGCCGCCGCTGGCTGGACTACACCCTGATTCTGGCGGGGGCGATCCTGGTGATACTGGACGCGGATGCTTATCTGCACCCGGTGCACCGGGCCGCCACCGTTTATCTCATCCTGCTCGGTGTCGTGGTGGTGATCCAGTACGGTCTGGCCCTGTATCGCGTCCGGATCGGTGCGATCCGGACCGGCCTGCGGCCGCCTGCCCTGGTGGTGATCAGCTTCGCGGGCGTAATCCTGCTCGGCGGTTTCCTTCTGACTCTGCCCACGGTTTCCCGGCCCATCCTGGCGGGTGAGCACCCGTACCAGTGGCGCGAGCATGTCATCAACTGCCTGTTTACCGCCACGAGTGCGACATGCGTCACGGGGTTGACCGTCTACCGGACGGGATACGACTTTACCTTTGCCGGCCAGGTCATCATCCTGATCCTGATCCAGATGGGGGGGCTGGGGATCATGGTGATGGGCACCGTGTTCGCGATGCTCGCCGGTCGGCAGATCGGCTTGCGCGAGTCGCTGGTCGTGCAGGATGTCCTGAGCGAAAGGGCCGGCGGCGAGGTCGGTCGGATCGTGAAGTTCGTCTGCATCAGCACACTGGCGATCGAAGGGGTTGGCGCCGTGGTTCTCTATCCGATGTGGACGGAGGCGGATGCGGCGGCCGGGGGACGATGGTTCTGGAGCGTCTTCCATTCCGTCAGCGCGTTCTGCAATGCCGGCCTGGCCCTGAACGACAATAACCTCGTCCCGTATCGTCGATGCTGGCAGGTCTACGGTGCGATCATGCCGCTCATCGTGCTGGGGGGGCTGGGCTTCCCCGTGCTGCGCGAGGTGCATTCGCACGCGATGGCGCGGGCAAGATGGGTTCTTAGCCGGCTCTGGGCACGGGTGTGTCGGCTGCCTCCTCCGCCGCGACGCCGCCTGCCGCACTATTCGCTCCACACGAAGCTGGCGATCGTGACAAGCGCCGGGCTGATCCTCGGCGGCGCCGTTCTTCTCTGGGTTTTGGAGACTCCCGCCCGATGGACGAAACGGTACGAGGTGCGGATGGACCGCCAGGTGCTGGTGAAAACGGCACCGGACTGCATGTCATCCATGTCGGCCGGGGAGCGGGCGTGGGCCGCGCTGTTCCTGGCGGTGACGCCGCGGACGGCCGGCTTCACCACGGTTCGCACGGACGAGGAGTCCCTCTCGCCCGCGACGCACTACCTTCTCTGTCTGCTGATGTTTATCGGCGGCTCGCCGGCGTCCACTGCGGGCGGCATCAAGACCGTGACGTTTGCAGTCCTGCTCGCCTCCGTCGCCGCGGTCCTCCGCGGACGCGACCACGTCGAGGCCTTTCGCCGGTCCATCTCGCCGGCGGTCGTCGGCCGCGCCTTCGTGGTAACGGCGCTGATGTTCGGCATGGTGTTCCTGGTGACCTGGCTGTTGTGCTATTTCGAGTCGCATTCGCTGTTGCAGCTTCTCTTCGAGACGATTTCCGCAAGCGGCACTGTCGGCCTCTCCACGGGAATCACCCCCAATTTGACAAAAATCGGGCGAATCCTGATTATCCTGTGCATGTTCGCCGGTCGCGTCGGCCCTCTGACGCTGCTCGTGGCCCTTGCGGGCCGGGCGCGGCGCGCCGGGTACGAGTATCCTGAGGAGCAGCCAATCATCGGTTGACCATGCCGCGATTTGCCGTCATCGGGCTGGGGCGCTTTGGCGCGACGCTGGCGCGGGAGCTTACCGCTGCCGGCGGCGAGGTGATCGCCATCGATTCCAACCGGCAGCTCGTCGAGGACCTTCGCGACGAGGTGACTCTGGCCATCCGCCTCGACAGCATGGACGAGGAGGCGCTCCGCACGCAGGGTATCGACAAGGTGGACGCCGCCATCGTCGGCATCGGCGAGGACTTTGAGGCCGCCGCCCTGACCACCGCCAACCTCAAGGCGATCGGCGTGCCCCGGGTCATCAGCCGCGCCGTCAGCCATGTGCGCGGCGAGATCCTCAGCCGCATCGGTGCCGACACCGTCATCTACCCGGAGAGGGAGACCGCCGTCCGCTGGGCCCAACGCCTGATGATGCCCGAGCTGAGCAACTACATCGAACTCGGCGAGGGGCACGGCCTGATCGAACTGATCGCGCCGAAGAGCTTTCACCACAAGACGCTCGAGCAGCTTCGCCTGCGCCAGCAGCACAACCTGTTGCTCGTCGCGATCCGCCGCCATGTCGACGTGAAAGTCAGCGACTATCGCGGGGTCGCCGAGACCCAGGTGGTGATCATTCCGCATGCGGACACGATGATTCTTCCCGAGGACATTCTCATCATCATCGGCTCGAACGAGGCGATCGCGGAACTGCCACGCGAGTGAGCCGGCGCGCGGGCTGCGGCAGTCGGCGGCAGCCGGGACGGCCGGGACAACGCCGACATTATCGCCCCGCACCTTCGGAGTCCGAAAACCTGCAACTTTTCTAATAGTTTCCCGCAAAGCGCGGTCTACCGCGTTGACAACACGCGGTCCGGCTGATACAAGGAAAGAAACGGGCGAGGCCTATCACGTGCAGGAGCGCCGATCATGGACGCATTCAAAGCGACCGCCCCGAAGGCGGCCAAAGGATTCCGGGGCCAGAAGGTCTTCACTATCGAGACGGCCCGGCGAGCGCTGCCGCTCGTTCGACGCATCGTGATCGACATCGTCCGACAGTATCTCATGCTCCTCGACGTCCAGAAGGGATACCAGGAACTGTTGCGCCAGGGCCCGTCGGAGGCGCTCGAGGCGGCACGCGACCGCCGCCAGGAAGTGGCGCATCGTCTCAGCGAGCTGGCAGAGGAGCTCGACCTCATCGGATGCGAGTTGAAGGATTACGAGATCGGCCTGGTGGACTTCCCTGCAATCATGGACGGCCGACAGGTCTATCTCTGCTGGAAGCTGGGCGAGGAGACGATCGAATACTGGCACGAGGTGCTCGATGGCGCTTCCGGCCGCCGGCCTCTGGCCGCCCGTGAGGCCACCCTCTGACCGGCTCGGACCCCTCCGTCGGCTTTTCTGCTTCTGCTGCACCACCCTCGAATCGCTCTATTCCGGTCCTGTATGCGCCGGCGCGTGCGGCGCTACTACCCTTTTCGGTTCGAGAGTCTCGTTCGTTGCCGGCCTCCGTCCGGGATGCCGCACCGGCGGAGTGGAACCCCGGCGACCACGGTATAGGGGGGGCGCACCCCGATCCGCCGCGCTGCACGCTGCGCGAGAGACTGTCTGTTGCCCAAGACGGCACTGCCCGGTTGCGGCATCCGCCGCCGCGGATGGCTCGCCCGGGTCGCGTTGACGGCCAGCGCGTTTACAGCGGCTCCAGCAGCAATCCGCGCAGTCGCTGAAGAAGGGCGTCGCGGCGAGGATCGTCCGGGCTCAACGGGTCACAACAGTAAAAAACATTATCGCGCCGGGTCTGACTGCGGATCCGACCCATCAGCACTTCGATCCGTCGCACGCACTCCTCCACCGAGGCGGTGCACGGGCCGATGGCCGTGTTGATCAGGACCACATCGCTCTCCACCATCCCGTGGTATTCCGGCTGGAGCTGAATCCGCGAGGCGATCTCCGCCCCCAGCGGGGAGAGCAGAAACCGGCGGACCTGTTGCTCCGACACCTCGAGCTGCTCTTCGACCCCATCCTCCGTCCGCACCCGCTTGCGGTGGTGAACGCCCTCCTCGTCGCCCCACCCCGCGCCCTCGAAGAGGCCGAAAATCTCCGAGGCAAACGCCGAGGTGTCTTCCATGACTTCCTTGAGGGCTGCCGACGCCTCCGCCGGCCGGCGGAATACACGGTAGACGTCATCGGGCGCTGACATGACGAAAAGGCGGTGATCGTACGGAAACGCGTGTCGCAAACACGGATCGGCGTCGGCCTCGATCAGCACCGTGGCGTAGCGCTGCTGCCGCCGGACGTTGCGAAGCACCTCCGGCAGGATTTCAAAAACACGCTCGGGCGTGTAGGCGGTCTGCTGGAACGATGCCATTCCCTGCAAGTCTGTCGCAGGGGCCAGATGAAGGGCCGGCTCGCCGTTCGCCGCGGAAGGATAAAGCCGGATGTAATGCGGCGGCCTCTGGAGTACCTCACGGGTCAGGAGGCCCGCCAGCGTTGACTTGCCTCCCCCGGGTGGCCCGCACAGGAAAATGACCCGCAGTGGCATCGTCCTACCCGCCTTCCGGAATCTCGTCCAAGCCCGACGATCCCCGACCTTCATTCTACGTCCGTGATGCCCCGGCAGGCCAGTGCCTTGCGGCGTATGTCTACTTACGCCCGGGCGGCCTACACGAGGGCGGCGAACAGGGCGCTCCGCCCTGCATCGGCACCGTCGCGACGATGGCTCCAGAAGCGTCCGGTGCAGATCGTGCAGAGATCGGCGCGTTCGATCCGCTCCGGCCGGACCCCGGCCGAAAGCAATTGCGCCTGGTTCGCCTCCCACAGATCCAACAGGAATCGATCTCCGGCGGGCCGGAAAAACCGATCCCCCTCGGCAAATCGCGTTCGGAAGATCCGCAGGACCTCGTTGCCGACCTCGTAACAGCACGGCCCTGCGCAGGGCGCGATGGCCGCTCGAAGGTCGGCGGCGTCGCAACCGAACTCCGCGTGCAGCCGCTCCACCAGCCGGGTCGTGATTCCCGCGGCCGTGCCCAGCCAGCTCGCGTGCACAATACCCAGCGCGGACCGGCGCGGATCGTACGCCAGCACGAGCGGGCAGTCTGCCGACAGGAGAACCAGCGGCACGCCCGGCCGCTCCGTGATGAGGCCGTCCACAAAGGGTACGGCCTCTGCCCGCCCCAGACGCCCCGCGCCGATGTCCGTTTCTTCAACCCGCAGGATTTCCGCGCCGTGTACCTGCTGCGGGGAGGTGAGCCGATCGAACGCCACGCCGAGGACCGCGCAGATCCTCCGGCGTCGCTCGACGGCCAGTTCTCGCTGCGGCCCGCGGTGGGGCGCCAGGTTCCACGGCCGGCTCGCGAACGCATGAACGAGCCCCGGCTCCGCCGCCAGGTGCTTGAAGCGCAGGAGGGGTTCCTCGTCGGACGTATCTTCGATCATGCGGTCGGGGCGGTGCGCCGCCACGGCGGGCGCGGCATCAGACGGAGCCGAAGAAGCCGGTTGCCCTCCGGCACCCCACTGCTGCGGTTCGGGAGTCCTCATCCTCTCGCTTCCCGGGGGGCCGGCTGTGGCAGCCCGGTCATCAGTTCCCGTACGAACGCCTCCACGGCATCCGCGATGGCCGACTCGTCGCACCCGCGCGGATCGGCCGCGGCGTCGAGCATCCGGCGAACGATCGCGCTGCCGACGATTGCCCCGTCAGCTACGGAACAGACCGACCGCACGTGCTCCGGCCTGCTGATGCCGAAGCCCACCACAACAGGTTTGCCCCCGACGCGCCGGAGCTCTCGCACATTCTCGATAAGGTCCTCCGGGAGCCGGTCGCGTTCGCCGGTCGTGCCCGCCACGGACATATAGTACACGAAGCCTGTGGAAATCCTGGCGATCTGCTCCCGTCGCTGCGGCGTGGAGGTCGGCCCGGTCAGCAGGATGAGGCGCAGGTCGCTGCGCGCGGCCGTGTCGGCGACGGCCGGGGCCTCCTCGAACGACAGGTCCGCGATGATGAGTCCGTCGAAGCCTGCCGCGGCCGCGCGCCGACAGAACGTCTCCGTGCCGATGCGATTGACGATCGAAAATGAAACCATGGCCACGAGCGGAACACACACGCGGGAACGTGCCGCCTCGATCGCGCGAAAAATGTCGTTCACACGAAGGCCCCGCTCCAGCGCTCGCGTGAAGGAGGTCTGGATCACGGGACCGTCAGCGATGGAATCGGAGTAGGGGAAGCCCACCTCGACGCCGGCGACGCCGAGCGCGTCAAGGCGACGGAGGATCTCGGTCGTTGCGGACGGGGTCGGGAAACCGGCGGTGATGTACGGCAGCAGGCCCTTGCGCGCCGTCGCAGCGAGTTCGTGGAACTTCTGGTCGATGCGGTTGATGGTGCGCCTCCGTTTCGTCAGTCCTTCGAGGCAACGGCTTCCGCGCCACGCGCATCCGCGTCTTCGTCCTTTGCTGCGTCTTGCCTTCCGGCGGAGGCCGGTTGACCGGAAATATATCCGTGGCGTGCCGCGATTGCCAGCGTCGCCACGCGCTGCGTTGCAGACGGCTGGGGGGCACGGCATGCGCGCAGAACCGGCGCGGCTTGCGAACGCCGGTACCGGCGGGATAGCATGCGAGGTGCCATGCACCGCAAGGAACTGATCGTGGAGCTTTTCCCCGGCGGTGTCGATCCGCTGTGGTGCCCGTTGCTCACACACTACATCGTGCGGCACGGGCGCGTCGCCGTCGATCGCCGCCGCATCGCGGCCCAGATGCGCACCCTCGCGCCCTACGTCCGCCAGTTTCTTCTCGCCGGTTCTACGGGCGACGGATGGAGCCTCGATCCCCAGCAGTTCGATGAACTTCTGACGTTCGCCGCGCATGAGGCTTACTGGACGCCGGATGCCAGGTTCCTTGTCGGCGCCCTTGCTCCTTCGACGCAGGAGGTTCTTCGTCGCGCACAGGCCATTCGCACGCACCTGGGCGACGCCCGGGTGCGAGGCTTCGCTGGGGTCGCCGTCTGCCCGCCTGTTGGCGCGAACGTTTCCCAGCACGCCATTCACGACCACTACGTCCGCGTTTTCCGCGCGATGGGCATGCCCGTGGCCGTGTATCAGCTCCCCCAGGTCACCGGCTGCCGCATCGAGCCCGAAACGTTTGCTGCGATCACGGCCGAGTGCCCGGGCATCTACCTTTTCAAGGACAGTAGCGGTACCGACGAGATCGCGCGGACCGGCTCCGGCCTCGACGGCATCGTGGCGGTCCGGGGCGCCGAGGGGAACTACTTTGAGGCGCTCAAGCCCGCCGGGGGGCCGTACGACGGCCTGCTGTTGAGCACGGCGAACTTCATTGCCTATTCGCTGCGCACCCTGGTGGACATGGTGTCGGCGGGCGAGCGTGAACTGGCCGCGCGGCTCTCCGGCAAGCTTACACGGCTCGTGACGCGCCTTTTCGAGATCGTGAAGGTCTGCCCGTCCGGCAATGCCTTTTCCAATGTCAGCCGCGCCGTCGATCACCTGCTCGCTCACGGTGCGTACTGGTCCCGCGTGGAGCCGCCCATGCTCCAGGACGGCAGCCGCCTTCCCGCCGAGGTGCTTGCCGAGGTGGCAGCCGTTTTCGAGCGCGAAGAGGGCATTCCGGAGCAGGGCTACTTCCTTCACCGTTACGTGGGCCTTGAATGAGCCGGGCCACCCCTGCCTACCGGCGGTTTGACCGCCTTCGCGATGCCGCGTAACCTTTCCCCCCGGGTGAGGTATGAGCGAAATTCAACGTTCCGTGTTCCGGGGCGCGGGCCCACGCGCGGCACGCACCATTCTGGCGGTCGGGGTCGCCGCGATCCTGGCGGGCTGCCAGTCTCCCGTCCGTGCTCCCGCTTTCACGCTGACGCGGGAGGACTGGGGCTACGCCGGGGCGAAGGGCAAACGCCTGATTACGGACCACTTCGACGTTCGCACCACGCTGCAGGACCAGGTCCTCGTCGATGTGCTTCCCGGCTTCCTGGAGTCCTGCTACCGGCGCTATGAGGAACTGATTCCGCCCCGCGTCGAGTCCCGTGGACCGCTGGCAACCTACGTATTTGAAACGCGGTGGCAGTGGGGCCGCTTTACGGACGAATTCGTGCCCGAGCGGGCCAGGATTTATCGCAACATCCAGAGCGGCGGCTATACGGATTCTCCCACGGCGACCGCCGTGCTGTATTGGCTCGGGCGCGACCGCACGCTCGCCGTGGCCGCTCACGAGGGTTGGCATCAGTACGTCTCCCGCAATCTCCCGCTGGCGATCCCCGCCTGGTTGAACGAGGGCCTGGCGACCCAGATGGAGGCATTCGAACTCTCCAACGGCATCCCCCGCTTCGAACCGCGAAAGAATTACTTTCGCCGTAACTACCTCCGCACGGCGCTGGTCGTCAAGGAAAAAGGCCTCTTCGACCTCTCCGAACTGCTCCGCATCAACGCGGGCGACGTACTCGAGTCGTCCGCAAGGCCCACGGATACATACTACGCGCAGCTCTGGTCGATGACCCTTTTCCTCCTGGAGGGCCCCGACAAGACGTATCGCGATGGTTTCCGCACGCTGCTGGCCGATGCGGGCACTGAGACCATGCGCGTCGCGTTGAACGCCTACCGCGTCGCCACGCCGGCCGCCGCAAACCTCAGCTTCGGCGAGATCGTGTTCCGCAAATACATCACCGAAGACCTGGACGCCTTTTCCGGCAGGTACGTCCAGTTCGCCAGGGATCTCTTCCTGACGACGTCCGGCACGACATCGATGCGGTGAGCATCGCGCGGCGTCGGTCACGGCTTGACAGCGCGGTCCCCCGAGCTAAAATCATTGCAGTTGACGCGGGATCGGAGTTCGGACGGCACCATGCGCGGCACCTGCGGATACATTTCACCGGTTTTTCTATTCGGCGCGAGGGATCGCGCACCGGCCAATTCATCGGTTTTCGCATTCCTGACGGCTGTTGTGAGGCGACGGACGACCCCGTGGCCGCGCAAATGGAGCATCCAGCGGACATGACCCCGCCCCGGGCCAATGATGACCGCGCGACCTCCGTACTTGACGGCTCAACTGTCGGGATTGCTTCCTCGACAGCGGCCGGCGCGATCAGGCTGTCGGCGCCTGCGAAGATCAACTGGATACTCGATATCCTCGAGCGACGGGACGACGGCTACCATGAGTTGGAGACCGTGGCCTCGACGATTACGCTCGCCGATGAAGTCGTCGTATCGAGTCGAGCCGGGGACTCGTCGATCCTGCTCACCTGCAACGACCCTTCCGTGCCGACCGACGACGACAACCTCGCCTGCCGTGCCGCCGCAATGCTCGCGCGGCGATCCGGTATCCGCTGCGGCGCATCGATCGACCTTACGAAGCGCATCCCGGCCGGTGCGGGTCTCGGCGGCGGAAGCTCCGACGCGGCGGCGGTCCTGCGGGGGCTGAATCGGCTGTGGGGACTGGACTGGTCCTTGCCTCGGCTCCTTCCGATTGCCGCCGCAATCGGCTCGGACGTTCCTCTCCTGATGACCGGCGGTACCGCGGTGGCGCGGGGCCGGGGTGAGTTCGTCGAGCCGCTTACCTTCAGGTGGCCGGGGTTCCTGGTGGTGGCCATGCCGGCCCTCCACGTGCCTACCCGCGAGGTGTATGCCGGCGTGAGGCGGGAGGATCTTCGGGTCGTATCGGAGGCAGCGTCCGTCTTTGGCGACGGCACGGCCGCCTCGCGATGGACGGCGAGGGAACTGCTGGAGCGCTGCCGTAATGGGCTGGAAGCGGCGGCGTTTCGGCGATTTGACAAATTAGCGGAACTGCACGCCGCTCTCCGGCGGGCGTGCGACCGTCCGTGGCAGCTCTGCGGGAGCGGCTCGTCGATGTTTACCGCGTGTGACAGCGTCGAGGAAGCCGAGAGTTGTGCAAGGACTGTTCGCGCCCGGTTCGGCATTCGTGCGGAGACGGCCCGGCTTCAGGAAAGCGGCGCGATGAATTGAGGGCATTGAGCAGGAGACGGTCATGGAAATCACCGAAGTGCGTGTAAGACTGATCCCGAACAGAGGCAGCGGGGATCGGCTCAGGGCGTTTTGCAGTGTCACCCTCGATGGGGATTTCGTCATCCGCGATCTCAAGGTGATCGACGGGGCCAATGGAATCTTCGTGGCGATGCCGTCGCGCAAACTGGCCGACCGCTGTCCGCGATGCCGCGCCAAAAACCACCTTCGCGCCCGGTTCTGCAATGAATGCGGCGCGAAGCTCAACCGCGAGCGAGTCCGCAAGGATCCGGAGGGCCGTCCGAAATACCACGCGGACGTGGCGCACCCGATCAACAGCCAGTGCCGCGAGCGGATCGAGAAGGCTGTCAAGGCCGCTTACGAGCAGGAGCTTGAACGCGCCAAGTCGCCCGATTACAAGCCCGTCGCCGTGGATGACGATGAGTTCGCCGACTCCGACTATGACGATCTGATCGCCGACCTCAAACGCGAGGCCGCCAAGCGAAAGGTTTCGCGATCCGAGGCGCAGTCCGATGTCCCCGCCGAGGCCCGCGAACAGGCCGATGAAATGGAAGAGCTTTCGTTCCCGAGCGAGCCCGAGCCGGAGGAACGTCGCGAAGAGCGTCGCGAGGAACGCCACCAGGAGCGCCGCAGCAACGGGCGAAACGGACGGGATCGCGACCGGGATCGTTCTTCGGAGCGTCCCGCGGAGCCCCGCCCGCCGCGAACGCCGGAGCCAATGTCCGAGAGGCCGGCCGCGCCGGCTCCTCCGCCGCCGCCTCCGCCGCCTCGCGAAAGCGAGCCGCCGGAGCCCGATTCCGACTTCGGTAGCGGCATCCTCTGAACGATCCCGCGGTTTCCCTGCGGCATCCCGTGCGAGAGCGGCTTCGATCGCGGCGAAGTCCGGCTGGTGTCTGACACGCGCAGGTTACTGCCTTGCGCTCTTCACGAACGCCTCGAACGCGGCATCGTTCTCCTGGATTGTCTTCTCCGGCCCGGTCATCTTCACGAACCACGGGCCGTCGGGCGCCTCAATATCGGCGGCGCACATTGCCCAACCCGGATGGCCCTCGTAGGTACCCGTAATCCGGAGAACCGTGGCCGGCATCCCATTCACGGTGATTGTCGTCACGTTGGCTCGCTCCCTTGAGGGCTGGCCGTCCGGTTGACCGAATTGCTCGATCCACCGCTCGATGTTCATCTGCGTCATTCCTCGCATCTCCGGAAACGTCGAAACGACCACGAGGCCGTCCTGCGGATCACCCGCCGCCCGCGGAATCCGGTACTGGGCCACGCGCAAGCTGGATGCCGGCGGCTCGGCCTTCCAGGTGACCGGGGCCGTGAACTGGAGCGGTTTGCCCGCCGCAGGCGCCGTGGTGACTGAACCTGCCCCTTCGCCAACAGGGGGATGCCCGGGCGGCACCATCATTCCACTGTGAACGTCCGTGCCAAACGGCACGGTCGTCGTGACGGACCGGGTTGTGGCGGGGAGCGGTGCTGCCGGTGTCACGCGGGGCGGCTTCGGCGGAGGCGTCTCCCGCCCCTCCTCTTTGCAGCTCGTCAGCATCCAGAGGCTCGCCAGCAGCGCGATCAGAACACGCCGTTCAGGCAGTTTCATCAGGTAGTCTCCCGGGAATGCGTGGTCGGGCTCGGCATCCGCAGACGAGCGGCCCGATAGAGGATCACCTGCGCCAGTACCGCACACCCCAGCACGGCCGCCGCGGTCGGGTACGGCGTCCAGAGATCGAATCGCTGGCTCATCGCCCCGCTCCCAATCGCGCCGATCACGAAGCCGGCCGAAAGAAGCATCTCATGGACGGCCGTGAGCGCGCCGCGACGCTGTCCGCTCGAGACACCGTAGTACAGGCTCGAGGAGTAGGCTACGCTCCCGCAGAGTCCCGTGATGACGGCAACGGTTCCCAGGTGCCAGGCGCCGCGGGCCAGCACGAGCGAGACGGTGGCGACGGCGAGCATGATCTGGGCCCCCCAGAGTACGGCAGGGCGGTAGTGCCAGCGATGTGTCCGCCCAAGCAGCAGGAACCCCGCCATATTCGCCAGGCTCATCCCGGCCATGACCAGGCCCCAGGTGGCCTTGCGAACCTCAAGGGCCTCGGCCAGACCAAATACCTGAAATCGTTGCATCCCTGCAATCGCCGTGCACACCACGACCGAAATCCGGGCCATCAGGCGGAATACAGCGGCATCGGGCCTGAGCACAGGCGTCGGCGCCGCCGGGCACGGCGCCCCACGCGGGCGGATGGCCGCTGGCTGGGGCAGCGTCACGGCTGTCGTGAGGAGAGCGCCGGCGGCCAGCACGATGGCCGCCGCGATGAACGGAGCGATCGGGCTGAGTTCGTACAATCTGCCTCCCAGAACCGGGCCGACCACAAGCCCGCTGCACCAGCTTACGTTGAACCAGCCGATGCGCCGGTTCAACGAAGCGCCCTCGTGGCCGTGCGCGAGCCAGCTCATCAGCGGCGGCCAGACCGTGACCATGAGCACGCCATACGCACCGACCAGGACGATCAGCACCGACAGCCGACCGGTCAGGGCGATGCCGATCGAAACGGCGGCCTGGACAAACTGGCCCGCGACCAGCACGCCACCAGGCCGGAACCGATCGATGAAGGGACCTGCGGCGAGGCAGGCCAGCGCGTATGCGCCCATATAAAGCCCGCCGATGAGGCCCACCGGACCCAACTCCGCGCCCAGTCGGGTGGCGGCGAAGGGAAGGGCAATCACCACGAGGCCGGCGGCCACATCCGCCAGGAAAGCCACAGCGCAGAGGAGGAAGGTCGATGTGCGCAGCATCGACTCGCGGCGCGTTTCGACGGAATCGACCCCGACGGCGGTGATCTCGCGACTCATACGAGCCGGTCATCATAGTCGGCCGGCAGGGGAATAGCACGCCCGGGCATCAATCCCGAACAATCCGGCGCGCAGGGCTCCGGCAAGAGGAGACCTGTGTGTGTAGGAGGCGGGCCGCCCGACGAACGGCGTCGCGGTGCGGGTTGAGCGATGCGCCGGCCTGAACCGGCAGCGGCGGCGTCGAGGACAACGACGCAGGCAAGGCGCCGTCAGGCCAGCATCCGGATCAGATCATGGGCCGTTTGCAGCAACGTGGTCGTGGTGCCAGTGGTGGTGGTCTGGCCGTCCGTTTGCAGCTTGGTGAAGAACGCCTGAATCAGCGTATCCGCCAAGGTTGTGCTGGCGTCTTGCAGGCCGCCGAGCACCGTGCTCTTCACGGTAGGGTCGCACCCATCCAGCGCGAATACCGTGCCACTGCCCAGCACAAGCGCCAACTTCCATCCGAACCGCGTCAGCCGCGGAAGACTACTCATCATGGTTCTCCTGTTGCCTCTCGCCACAGACTTATACACCGTTACATGACGATCGGTTATGCAGCCGCAAAGGTTTAACGAGTACCGATATCTCGATGGGGATAGATGGGGATCCCTTCACGCCAGTGAAACGGCTTCACCGCCGAATCCCCGCCGCCAGTAGTGAGAAGCGGCCTGCTGGAGGACTTGATGGCTTTCTCGCGAACACATCGTGGGCGAGGCCTCCTGCGCCGGAATATCCCCAGGGCGGGGTCTTTACTGTGGGAGCCCGGCTGTTGCGAGAGAACCGTCCTGCCCGACAATGGCGAGGGCGCAAACGGAAACAAAACCAGTCGCCGTCGCGCGTTACCTGCCGGAACGATCGCCCTGGACGGCCGTCCGCGCCTTTCGCGTGGTTTCATAATCCACGCTCCGACAGCAGGTTACCGCTACGTATTCTCGCCAGGCGGCTTGGCTGAAGCCGCCGACGCGCTTCGATGGTATAAGCTCGCGAAAGGTGCCGGCGAAACGGGGTGATTGCCGGAGGGAGCCGCGTCAGCTATACTACCCCGCTGGCCAGCAGAGAACGAACGCGGGCATCGGCGCGTGTGGTGCGGAATGCCGGTTCTGAGACCGCCTGCTGGGGCGGGCGCGGGCTCCGGACTTCAGCCGAAGCGGTCTCTGATGAACTGCCGATATTGTCGGTAGAGAGCGACGGCTGCGACAGGCTCCTGTATGTGTCGAATTCACACTGTCGATGGCCAGGGTTGGCCGGGGGGGCGACAGCGCGGTCAGGTGTTTCGAAAGCCACTGAGGGCGTATAGCATGCGTAATAAGCAGGGGCGCTGGACGACGGGGCGGAAACTTCGCGCGGTCGTCGGTTTGGGTCTGGTCGTGGGTTTCTGCATCCAGTGCCAGAAGCTTTCCGCAGGCAAGATCACCCCGCGCGAAGCTGCCGCTGCAAGACCGAAGCTCAACCCCAGCGCCGCCTATGCCACCGTCAAACCCCCGGAGCCGCTGATTGACCCGTTGGCAACGTTGGTCAAAACGAACCCCCTCGCCTTCTTCCGCGGTGCCATCGAGCGATATGAGCGCAGCGTCCATGATTATGTATGCACGTTCTCCAAGCAGGAGCTCGTGGGCGGGCAACTGACTGCCGAGCAGGTTACGCAGGTGAAGTTCCGCGAGAAGCCCTTCAGCGTGAACATGGTGTGGGTCAAGAACGCCGACAAGGCCCAGCGGGCCATCTATGTCGAGGGCAAGTGGACCGGCCGGGACGGTGAGAAGCTTGCTGTCGTTGAACCCGCAGGTGCGATCGCCCGTCTGCTCGTAGACGACGTGATGCGGCCCATTGACGGTCCTGACGCTCGCAAGGCCGGCCGTCGCCAGATCGATCAGTTCGGTTTCCTGAACAGCCTGCGGCTCATCCTGAGGTATTGCGAGATCGGCGCGAAGCGAAACGAACTGGAGGTCAAGTACGTCGGCGAAGGTGCGATCGGCGGCCGGCCCACGTGGGTGATTGAGCGACGGCTTCCCTACACGAACGACGACGGCCTGTACCCCGATCGGGTTCTCGTAGTCCATATCGATCAGGAGTACCTGATGCCCACGTGCTGCATCTCGTACGCCGACGAGGCGAAGACGAAGTTGCTCGGCAAGTACGTCACGACCGACATCAAGTTCAACGTCGGGCTGACCGATCGGGATTTCTCGCGCAAGAGCGAGCAATGACCGTTTTCCGAAAAAGCGATCCGGGCCGCGCACACGCCGTCGCCATCGACGGCGTTTTCATTCGCTGCCTCGTCCCTTCCACGAAGGGGAAACGGGTGAGGGTGGCGCTTCGTTCCTGGAGCACGATGCGCGGGCAAAGGAAACGCATCGCGCAGCGGCAGCAATCGCCCCGGGCGGAACTTCCAGCGCCTGCTACCGCCCCACCTTTGCAATCCGCATTCCGCGATCCCTGGACCCGCGTCTGCGGTGTGGTTATCCTCTCCGGCGCCCACGGTTGTCACACAAGGGAGGCCCGGCATGTTGAAGCTCGGCATGCATGTCGATAACTGGCGCCATTTGGACGCGACGTACGAAGTTCCCTGCGAGTTCGCGAAGAAGCACGGCATGGAGTACATCGAGTTCGGCACGATCGACGGCGAGTACTTCGTCCAGGCCCTCGGCTACAACCCGCACATCCCGCTCGACTCCGACCCGCTCAAGCTCAAGCGGTACCTCGACTCGATGGGCCTGAAGAAGTCGCAGCTCGATGCGGCCTACCCGATCTCGTTCCCCGAGGGCCAGTACCGCGGCATCAACTACACGATCAAGACGATCAAGTTCGCCAGGGCCGTCGGCTGCCCCTGCGTCGACACCACCGACGGCGCCCGCAAGCCCGCCGGCTACAGCGACGAAGAGGTGATGGCCCTCATCAGGCAGTACTACCGCGTCGTGCTCGAATGGGCCGAGACCCACGACATCATCATCAACGTCGAGCCCCACGGCCCCTACACGACCAACCCCGACACGATGGAACGTATCCTGTCCATGTACGACACGCCGCGGCTCCGCCTGAACTTCGACACCGGCAACACCTTCATCGCCGGCCAGGATCCGGTGAAGTTCCTCAAACGCTTCCGTCACAAGGTCGCGCACCTGCACATCAAAGACGTCAGCAAGGAGCTGGCCGCCAGGCTCCGCGGCCACGACACCGGCATCAGCACGTCCGTCGTCGCGATCGGCGAGGGCGTCAACGCCGAGAACATCGCCGGCTGCATCGAGATCCTCAAGGACATGAAGTGGGACGGTGTCCTCTCGATCGAATCCGAGGCCGCCCCCGGCAAGATCGAGCAGAGCCTCGAATGGCTCCGCAAGGAAATCGCCCGGTAACCATGTGGAGTGCGGCCTCTCCAGAGGCCGCGTCCGCAGTATGTAGGGCACGCTATTGCGTGCCGTTCGCCTGAACGGCGCCCGAGAGGAACGGTGCGTAACAGCTCTCCCTGCCCGTCTCCGTCGTCCGCGTCCGGTGCGGTTATGATAACGGCATGGACCGGTTCACGACTGAGTCGGTAGGGTCCGCTCCGCGGACGTAACCCAGAGCACAGCAGCCTTCGGCTTGCGGATTCCGTCCGCACAGCAGCCCCTACGCGCCCTGCGTGCTTGCGCTGTTATGATAGCGGCATGGACCGGTTCACGACTGAGTCGTTCGTGCCTGCCTATCTGAAAGAGCCGCAGCGCGGGGACCTGCGCGGCCGGGCGCGGGCGGCGGTGGAGTCGCTTCGGGCGTGCGCGGGATGCCCGCGCAATTGCCGTGTGAACCGGTTGGCCGATGAAACGGGGATCTGCCGGGTCGGGCGGCTTGCGCGGGTGGCGTCGGCCTTCGCCCACTTCGGCGAGGAGGATTGCCTCCGCGGCCGGGGCGGCAGCGGCACGATCTTCTTCGGCGGATGCAACCTGGGGTGCGCGTTCTGCCAGAACTGGGACATCAGCCACGGCGACGACGGCCGGCCGTGCTCCGCCGAGACGATCGCCCGCATGATGCTCAACCTGCAGGACGAGGGGTGCCACAACATCAACCTCGTCACGCCCACACACGTGGTGCCGCAGATCGTCGAGGCCATCGCCACCGCCGCAGAGCGCGGGCTGCGATTGCCGATCGTCTACAACACCGGCGGATACGACTCGGTGGGTTCGCTTCGTCTGCTCGACGGCCTGGTGGACATCTACATGCCCGACTTCAAGCTGTGGTCGCCCGAGGCGTGTGCCCTCTACCTCAACGCGCCGGACTACGCCGAGCGCGCCTGCGAGGCCATCACCGAGATGCACCGGCAGGTGGGCGATCTGAAGTTCACTCCGGACGGGCTGGCCTGCCGCGGGGTGCTGGTTCGACACCTGGTCATGCCGGGCCTGCTCGACGAGAGCCGCCGGGTCTTCGAGTGGCTCGCGGGCCTTTCGCGCGACACGTTTGTCAACATCATGGGGCAATACCGGCCGGACGGGTTCGTCTGTGACGGGCGGTACGAGCAACGGTTCGCCGCCATCAACCGCCGACCGACGGCCAAGGAGATCGCGGTGGCCTACCGCTTCGCCCGCGAGGCTGGCCTGTGGCGGTTCGATTCGGCCGGTGGCTGAAAAAGACGCCGGCAATGGGCGGGCGGGTACCGACAGGGTCCGTTCCGCGGAGGCGACGCGCTCGATGGATTCAGCGGCCCTTCGGCGGGCGATCGCCGTAATAGCGATAGTGGTCCCACGGATCGTCTTTCGCGTCGAGCATCGGGTCGGCCGTGTCTTTCATCCAGCGATCCAGCGCGGCGCGGAGCTTCTGCTTCGCCTCGGCGTATGCGGGTTTCTCGGCCACGTTGTCGAGCTGCCACGGGTCCTTCACCAGATCGTACAGCTCCTCCGCCGGGCGCTTCGCACAGGCCAGGCGGAAGAAGCGGCCGATCTTCTCATCATCGCGACCAGCGAGGATCAGTTGCTTCGTCGGTGAGTCGTCGATGTCGCCGAACGGCCCGACGGCCACGTGCATCTCGGGGTCGCCGGCGGGCCAGCGGTCCGGCCGCAGGTTGCGGATGTAGAGGAACTCCTTCGTCCGCACCGCCCGTGCCGGATAGCTCAGGTCCCCGCGCCGCGCGTTCGCATGCCGCTCGCGCTCAACGAAGACCATGTCGCGGCCTCGGAGAGGCCGCACTCCAGAAGGCGGTTGCTTGCGCTGCGCGTTCGATTCGGGCGGTTGCTCGCGCTGCGCGTTCGGTTCCGCGCGGCCTTCGTCGCGAGGTGAGCACAGCAGGTCGAGCAGGCTGCGGCCGGTCATCGCCCCCGGCACTTTCACGCCCGCCACCTCCAGAAACGTCGGCGCGAGGTCCGTCAGGCTCACGAGGTCATCTACCACGCGCCCGCCCTTGATCTTCGCCGGCCAGCAGATCGCCAGCGGCATCCGCGTGCCGGAGTCGTAGAGGTTCGCCTTCGCGCGCGGGAACGGCATGCCGTTGTCGCTGGTCATCACGATAAGGGTGTTCTGAAGCCGCCCGACCGCTTCCAGTTCGCGGATGATCTCGCCGACCTCGCGATCGAATCGCTGAACCTCGAAGTAGTAGTCGAGGATGTCGCTGCGGACCTCGGGCGTGTCGGGGAGGAACGGCGGGACGACGACGTCATCGATCTTCATGCCCGCGCTGGCCCCCGATCCTTTCTCGTAGGGTCGATGCGGATCGTGGCTGCCGAACCAGAAGCAGAAGGGCTGACCGGGCTTCACGGTTTTCAGAAACGTCTGAAAGTTCGGAAACGCCGGACCGGCCGGGTTTCGCGTCCAGCCGCCGTCCTTGAAGTTGCCCGGCGACCACCCCTTGCCCGTGAAGCCGACGGCATAACCCGTCGCCTCAAGCAAATCGGGGTAGACCGGGAACCGGTTCGGCAGCGCGCTCCAGAGGTTGCCGCCGGCTTCGAGGCGATGGATCGCCTGGCCGGTGAGGATGCCGCCGCGCGAGGGCGTGCAGGACGGCGAGGCGCAGAAGGCGTGCGTGAAGAGAACGCCGTCGCGAGCGAGGCGGTCGAATGTCGGCGTCCTGATCACCTTGTCGCCGTAGACGCCGGCGTGCGGCCATGACCAGTCGTCGGCGATTGCGAAGAGGATGTTCGGCCGATCGGCCGGACGTGAAGGCGCCTCGGCGGCCGCGAGCGCCGACGCATGAACTACGACAATCAGCGACACCGGAATCGAAACCATCGTCTGTCTCCGAAGCTTCTGAACGATTCGCGTTTTTGCCGCGTTCCGGGAGTATCGCCGGTCCCGGAGACACGTTCAAGTGGACGCCGCTTGCATCTTTCGCGCCGGCCCGGTGTACAATCATGGCACGGATTGTCCGCACAGGGAGTCCGCCATGACGAAACCGAAGCCCGACGCGTCGCCGATCGCCGCTGCCGGGAACATTGCGAGACTGCTTCAGACCGCCGTCGCGACGGAGGCGTCGGACCTGCACCTGGTGGTGGGTTATCCGCCGATCCTCCGCGTACATGGGCGGCTGCGGGCGCTCGACCAGCCGCCGCTGGACGGCGAGACGATCGGGGCGATGGCGCGGTCGGTGACGCCGGGGACGGCGTGGTCGCGGTTCGAGGAGCAGAAGAACTGCGATTTCTCGTTCGCGCTGGAGCATCGCGGTCGCTCGGAGCGATTCCGCGTCAACCTGTTCCAGCACCAGGAGCGGATCGGCGTGTGCTTCCGGCACATCCCGAGCGAGATCCCGACGCTGGAGTGGGCTGGCTTTCCCGAGGATACGGCGGAGCGGATCCTTCAGCTTCACAACGGGCTGGTGCTCTTCACGGGCGTGACGGGCTCGGGCAAGACGACGTCGATGGCGATCCTCGTGAAGCTCCTGGCGGAGCGGCACTCGCGGCGGATCATCACGATCGAGGAGCCGATCGAGTACGTGTTCCCCCACGGGGGCGGATCGGTGATCACGCAGCGGGAGGTCGGGGTGGACGTGGCGAGCTTCTACGACGGGCTGAAGTACGGCCTGCGGCAGGATCCGGACGTGATCCTGGTCGGCGAGATCCGCGACCGCGACACGGCCCAGATCGCGTTGAGCGCGGCAGAGACCGGTCACCTGATCCTCTCGACGGTGCATACGCTGGATACGAAGGGCGCGATCAGCCGCGTCGCGGACCTGTTCGGCTCGGAGGCGCAGGAGGCGGTGCGGTCGCAGCTCTCGCTGAGCCTGCGGTGCGTGCTCAGCCAGCACCTGCTGGCACCGGCGCGGGAAGGCGAGCGGCGGGCGCTCGCGCTGGAGGTTCTGTTCAACAACTACGCCGTAGCCAGCGCGATCCGGACGGGCAAGATCGAGGCGATTGCCTCGGCGCTGCAGACGGGCAAGCGCGACGGCATGATGACACTCGATGAATCGCTTCGCCGGCTGGTTCAGGCGGGCCGGATCACGCGCGAGACGGCACGGCGGTACGCGAGCGAGCCCGATTCGGTGTGAGGCCCCGTCGGGCCGGTTCAGGGCGTCTCCGGCGGCGAGAACATCAGGTACGGCCGGATCCGTTCGATCAGGCTGCGACCGATCCCTTTAACGGCGGCCAGGTCTTCGGGGGTGCGGAAAACGGGCTTGCGCGCTGCGCCTTCTCCGTCGGCGCGACGTCGCTCCGTGCGATACTCCACGATGCGCTTCGCGACGGCCTCGCCTATGCCGGGCAACCGCGTCAGCTCGGCCCATGTGGCCGAGTTCGGGTCGATTCGCTGTTGAACCTGAGCGATGCGTTCGGGCTCGATGCGGATCGGCTGTTCGAGAACGACCGGCCGGAGCCAGCGGAACACAAGCGCGTAAATCAGGAGCAGGCCCAGGATGCCATAGCACACGAGGTACACGCGAAAAGGCACGCGCGGCTCGGGCGGACGATCTGTCGCGGGCGTGGCGGACATCCTTGTACGCAGGCTCTCCGGCGTGGTTCCCGCCGGCATCGCGGGGCTGTTACCCAAACCGACCCGGGTACGACAACCTGGTGCGTGAGGATAAGCAGGACGGTGAAGATTGACAATTGCGCCTGCGGACCGCGTGATGCCTCCTCGCCGGCTGGGGGACCCCGCGGGCCTGTGGCGAGCGGACGGGACGACGCCGGCGGTTGGCAGGGGGGACCGGGGGCAGCGCGTCCGCACGATGACAGACGGGGCTCCGGGTGCGCCGGGTTGAGGCCGGGTCATTATGTGCGCCGCAGGCTTATGCGTCTCGGGAACGAGCGGCTTGCCGGCGTATTGATACCGCGGCGAGCTTGGGTGATACTCGGGAGCCGTTCGGGAATCGACGGCAGGGGTGAGGAGGGCGATGGTGGTGGCGACGACCGAAGACGGCCGGGTTCGTGGGGGGCGCGGACGGCTGCTCGTGTGCCTGCTCGGGCTGGCAGCCGCAGGGTGTCAGGCGGCGACGCCCTGGTGGGAAAAAGAGACGCAGCTTGATTCGCACGGCGTGCTGGATCTGAAGACCAAGCCCTGGTGGCCGAAGGCAGCGCAACTGGTGGACGGGCGCGAATTCACCGTCCGGTCGTCGGAGCCCGGGGGAGGCTGGATGCACGTCAGGCGGGAGCGGCTGACCGGCAAGCGGACGAATCAGTCACCGATAGAGTGGGACATCGACGACGATGGCGACATGATGGCAGCGGCGGGGATCCCACCCGGAGCGGTGCTGCGCGTAGGCGGGCCGGAGTGCGATCACGACTCCGACTGCTACGTCGTGGACTACGACGGCGACGGCCTTGTCGA
Organism: uncultured Planctomycetales bacterium; assembly: GCA_964569765.1. GTDB lineage: Bacteria > Planctomycetota > Phycisphaerae > UBA1845 > PWPN01 > CAZMVY01. Next base: position 14,647 of record CAZMVY010000001.1, on the reverse strand, counting down.
TCGCATGGTGGACTACATCGACAATAACGGCGATGGCCGGGCCGAGGAGATGGACATCCGCTACTTCGTGAAGGGCGAGCTTCGGCGGGCGTGGTTCTGGGAGGACCTCGACGGCGACGGGGTGATGTGGAGCCTGTTGAACTACGAGTATTCGGCGAACTGCTTCACGAGCGACCCTTACGGCAACAACATGCTTTACATGAACCGCTACGACCCCGAGCGGCGGTGCTGGTGGCCGATCAGCGAGTGCCCGTTCGCGTTCTACGACACGAAGGGCAACGGGCAGAGCGGGGCCGTCGTGCGGTTTAGTGCAGCGCCGATCAGTTTCGATCCGAAGAAGGACGCAGACTTTGCGAACGACGCCGCCCGATACGAAGGGCCGTTCTATCCTGAGTTGCGGGCCATCGGCGTGGTCAATGTCCGCTACAGCATCGACATGGACGACAGGAACTCGGCGGAGACGCCGCTGCACTACGATATGGGCTTTAATATGACCGGCAGGCTGCCGTACGATTTTGGCGGCATGCGGCACACGAACCCGCTGCGGCGCTCGCCGAAGACGACGATCTGCGCCCGGCATGCCGATTGCCGGCGGATCGCCGAGACATATCCGGCCGAGCAGACGGGCTTCTCCTGGAGGGAGTTCGAGGACGGCACCATCGCGATCGGCTACCCGCCGAAGGCCGAGCAGGACTGGCGGTGGGAGGGCGTGTTCTGGATCTGGGGCCGGCGGATCATGCACAACACGGGCGGGCCGGTGCAGCGGTGGAACATGCGCCGCGAGTTCTGCCCGGCGCCCTCGACGCGGCGCGAGCTGTACTACAGCGCGGTCGATCAACGGATCCATCTGAAGGGTGCGACGGAGGGCTGGATCGAGATCGGTTGTCTGGGCGACAGGGAGCCGATCGGCGAGATGCGTATGTTCGACACGAACGGCGACGGCTTTTTCGACCACTGGGAGACGTATCTCGGCAGCGGAGCGTCGCCCGTACGTGTCTGCACTGTCCGCGATCCGCGGGCGACGGTATTGCCGAACGACTGGAGGCGGGTACAGGGCCTCTACACGGAGAGAATCCTTCCGGAGGCAATCGCCGCAAACGAGCGGCTCCTCGCCGTGATGAACCGGGTCGAGCCGTTCACGCCGCCGACGGGCCTGAGCCAGGCGCTCGCGGCGGCAACGTCTGCGACGGAGCGACGGTACGTGCTGGACGTAATCCGCGAACTGCATTACGTTTTGCTCCGCGAAACCCTGCTGAAGCGGTCGAAGGAGATACTCGACCGCGCCGGCGCGGGCGATTTGCGCCGCCACCGCGAGCATCTGGCCGCATCGACGCAGGGCTGGGAACTGGCGAAGAGACTGGCGGAAATGGACCAGGCGTACGGGGAAGGGCGGTTGGACGCCGTCTGCTCGTCGCTGGCGGAACTCATCGAGGGCAAGGAATCGGCACAATGACGATCCTGGCGCAGACGCACCTCCGGGGGCCGGACTACTTCATTCTCGTGAGCTACTTCGCCCTGATGCTCGGCATCGGCGCGTACTTCTACCGCTACATGAAGGGCATGAAGGACTACTTCACCGGTGGCAACCGCATCCCCTGGTGGCTCAGCGGCGTGTCGTATTACATGGCCAGCTTCAGCGCCTTTGCGTTCGTGAACTACTCGGCTATTGCATACCGGCACGGGGGCGTCGCGTTGAGCATGTACTGGGTCACGGTGCCGGCCGCCCTGTTCAGCGTCCTGTTCTTCGCAACCCGCTGGCGCCGCGCCCGCGTGGTCAGTCCCGTGGAGTACCTCGAGGCGCGCTACAACTCCGCGGTCCGCCAGCTCTTCGCCTGGCAGGGGGTGCCGGTCAAGATCATCGACGACGCCCTCAAGATCGTCGCCATCGGGACGCTCCTGTCGCTGGGCCTGGGGCTGGAAAACCCGAAGCAAGGCATGTTCTGGTCCTCCGTCATCATGCTCGCGTACACGTTTATGGGCGGGCTCTGGGCCGCGGCCGTCACCGACTTCGTGCAGTTCGTCGTCCTGCTCGCCGCCGTGATCATCATCCTGCCCCTGTCGATCAGCCATGCCGGGGGCCTCCACGCGTTCGTCCAGAATTCGCCCGAGGGGTTCTTCCGCCTGACGGGCGGCGAGTTCACCTGGCTCTACCTGGGTTCGCTGATCTTTCTGTATACCCTGTCCTGGAGCATCAATTGGGGGCTTGTGCAGAAGTTCTATTGCGTGCCGAAGGAACGCGACGCGCTCAAGGTCGGCTGGCTGGTCGTCGTGCTCAACCTCGTGACCACGCCGGTCATGTTCCTTCCCGCGATGGCCGCGCGGCACTTCCTGCCGCCCCTGGCAGACAGTACGTGGGTGTATCCGAAGATGTGCCTGGCGATCCTGCCCGTCGGAATGATGGGGTTGATGCTCGCCGCCATGTTCTCCGCAACCATGTCTATGTTGAGCAGCGACTATAACGTCTGCGCGAGCGTGCTGACCAACGACATCTACAACCGCCTGCTGCGCCCGAAGGCCGGCCATCGGGAGCTTGTCTTTGTCGGGCGGCTCACCACCCTGCTGGTGGGCGCCTTGAGTATCGGCGTAGCCTTCCTGCTGAGCAGCGGCAAGGACGCCGCCATGTTCAAGAATATGGTGACTCTGTTCAGTGCGGCCGTCCCGCCGGTCGCCATTCCGATGCTGTGGGGCCTGGTCTCCAGTCGCCTGAGCAGCCGGGGCGCGCTGCTCGGGTTTGGGGTCGGTCTTTGCGCAGGTCTCGGGCTTCTCGTGGGCATGGCGGGAATCCCGGACGGCGAATCGCGGCACCTCGTGGGGTTTCTGCTCGAGAAGGGGCGGCTCAGCATCGGCGCCGTAGTACTGGAGCGGGAGAACGCCATTTTCTGGCTTTCCGCCGCCGTGACCCTTCTCGGGGTCCTGGCCGGCAATACTCTGTTCCCGCAGGCGGCAGAGGACCTCGATCGGGCGGAGAAGTTCCTGGCCCGCATCCGCATCCCGATCGGCCAACTGGAGCAGGATCGGGTCGCCGGAACGGAACCCGGCCGGGCGGCGATTTCGCCGTTCCGCGTGACCGGGATCTGCACGTTTCTGATCGGTGTACTGATTCTCGGCATCCTTCCGTGGGCGCGGGAACCGATCGCGATCGGCCTGGACGCGGCGATCGGCCTGGTCCTCGCCACGGCGGGGATTCTGATGTTTCGACGCAGCCGGCCGCCCGTGTCGCCGGCGGATCGTAAGCAGATTGCGGAGCGGCGCGCATGAGTGCTATCGGCATCGGCATCATCGGTTCCGGGTTCATGGGACTGACGTATTCGGAAACGCTCACGAAGTACTGCGCGGAGCAGGCCAGGCTCGTGGCGATCACGGGCGGCTCGCGCTCGGCGGAGCTGGCGAAACAGTACGGCGCGGCCTGCGAGGCGAGCGCCGAGCGGCTCATCGGGCGCAGCGACATCGACGCGATCATCGTGGCCACGCCGCACGCTACGCACGCCGAATACGCGCTGGCGGCGGCAAAGGCGGGCAAGCACCTGCTGATCGAGAAGCCGATGGCCTCGACGGTCGCCGAGTGCGACGCGATCAACGCGGCCTGCGAAAAGGCCCGGGTGAACTGCGCCATCGCGTTTACGCAGCGGTTCCGCAAATGCAACATCGCCGCGAAAAGGCTCATCGACGAGGGGCGGATCGGGCGCATCCTGCTGATCAAGGAGCTGGCGCTCAATCCCGGCGGGATGGGTACGCTGCCACCCTGGCAGAATACGCCGGAAAACCTCGGCACGCTCTTCGGTCACGGCGTGCACGGCATCGACCGCATCCGCTGGTTCACCGGCAGCGAGGTCAAGACGGTGTACGCCCGCTGCGGCAGTATCGAGCCTGAGGTGAAGGTGGAGGGCACGAGCATGCTGCTGATGGAACTGGCCGACGGCGCGACGGCGAGCCTGTGGGAATCGTTCCAGATTCCCAGACCCGGGTTCCCGCGGTCGGCGTTCGCCGCGTGGATTGTCGGCGAGCGTGGGTTGATCGACCTCGACGCGTACGGCGAACTCCGGGTTTCGACGGACGGTGGGCCGTGGGAGGTCATCGAGACACAGGCCCCGATCGACTGGGCCGGCAAAGGCAAGCTCGACCCGGTGCGGATGCAGTCGTACCGCGACCACATGAGCGACTTCCTCGCAAGCATCCGCGAGAAGCGCCCGCCGTGCGCGACAGGCATCGACGGGCGGCAGTCGGTGGCGGTGGCGCTGGCGGCGTATGAGTCGTCGAAGAAGCGGGCGGAGGTGCGGCCGGCGTGAGGGACCGGCGTCCGGGTTCCGGACGCCTGCGCGCGGATTGGGCGAGGTGTTCACGGCCGGCCGGCATACCGACCGGGTTCGCGTCAGGGAACGGCACGGGCATGAGATTTGATCGCTCAAAGGCGCTCTACGAGCGGGCGTGCAGGGTGATCCCCGGCGGGATATCCAGCAACGTCCGCGCGAGCTGGCAACCGCACCCGATGTTTTACGAACGAGGCGAGGGCTCGCACGTTTGGGATGCGGATGGGAACGAGTTCATCGACTATGTGCTCGCGCGCGGGCCGCTGCTGCTGGGGCACTCGCCGAAGCGTGTGCTCGCGGCCGTGCACAGGCAGATCGATACGGGCCTGATGTACGCGGGACAGAGCGAGCTGGAGGTCCGCGTCGCGGAGAAGATGGCCGCGATGGTGCCGTGCGCGGAGATGGTTCGCTTCTCGAACAGCGGCTCCGAGGCGATCCACGGGGCGGTCCGCCTGGCGCGGGCGGTGACGGGGCGTACGAAGATCGTGCGATTCGAGGGCCACTATCACGGCTGGTTCGACAGCCACATGTGGAGCTACGCGCCGCCAATCGACGCGGCCGGGCCGCGCGAGGCGCCGGTGCCGGTTCCTGCCACGAAGGGCCAGCCAGCCAGCGACGCGGCCAACCTGATCGTGCTGCCGTGGAACGACCTTGACCTGCTGCGAAAAACGATGGATGCGCACGCCGGCGAGATCGCCGCGGTCATCACGGAGCCGATGATGTGCAACATGGGCGCGCTCATGCCGCAGCGGGGATATTTGCAGGGCATGCGCGAGCTGTGCACGAAGCACGGGGCCGTGCTGATCTTCGACGAGGTGATCACGGGGTTCCGGCTGGCGCCGGGGGGGGCGCAGGCGCACTTCGGCGTGACGCCGGACCTGGCCACGTTTGCGAAGGGATTGGCGGCGGGGTTCCCGGTGAGCGCGATCGCGGGGAAGCGCGAGTTGATGAAATACTTCGGCGACCTGAGCGTGTCCCATGCGGGGACGTACAACGCGGGCGCGCCGTGCATGGCGGCGGCGCTGGCGGCGCTCGAGGAACTCAGCGCAGACGACGGGGCAGTGTACCGGCAACTGCGGATGCGCGGCACGAGGCTGATGGAGGGGATTCGGCGGGCCATGCCGAAGGCGGTGGTTCGCGGGGTGCCCGCCGTGTTCCATGTGTCCTTCGGCGGCGATCCGAACGCCCGTGACTACCGTACGTACCTGCCGCGCGACGCGGAGAAGTACAGGCGTTTCGCCGTGGCTTTGCAGGATCGCGGCGTCCGCGTGGTACCGGAGGGGATATGGTTCGTTTCCACGGCGCACACGGATGACGACGTGGAGCGGACGCTGGTCGCCGTGGAGGATGCAGCAAAGGTACTGTAGGCGCCGAGGCGACAGTGCGACGAAGGACACGGATGCCATAGACACCCGCAATCCGCACTGTTGTTTCCTGAAGCGTTCACGGTCCGCGAGAATTCCAGAGGCGGGCCGTATCTGCACGGACGCCGATAAGCTACGCAGGCTGACTGTGCGGGATTGATACTGTGGGGCAGATATGATGCGGATCGGAACATCATACGCAAGCTCGATCTGGCTGATCTTCGTCACGGCCGGTACGGCGGCCGGTGCAGCGACCGACCCGCCGTCGAAGCAGGCGCTTTTCGAGCGGGTGTTCGGCGACTACGCGAAACTCGACCCGGCGACGGTGGCGGAGGTGAAGTCGCTCGCGCCGGGAACGCGATACTATGTGGACCGCACCGCGGAGCGTCCGGCCGAGGTCTGGTTCATCGACACGGACTCGCGGCATCAGGAACAGTGCCGGCCGATTCTCGTCCGGGTGATTGACGAAGACGGAGATCTCGTGAAGGGAGGCGAACCGGACCAGGACGCGGATCTCTACCTTGCCGACTGGCACGCGGACGGCACGGTGGATTCCGTAATCTCCTATCAAGATGACGACGGTGACGGAGACGTGGACGAGATGGGGATCTTCTTCTTTTCGCCGAACGACCGTTACATGGGCGCCGATGCGCTGCGCGTCTGGTGGGACTGGGATCTCGCCGACCGCAACCGGGTCTGGTACGACGTGAACTACACATACCGGCAGGCGGATTGCCAGTGGCGAACGCACTTCGGCGGCGACGAGATGTTCTGCCTGTTTGCTCTGTCGCCCGGCGCCGTGCGATGGGAGCCGATCTTCGAGAATCCGTTTCTCTTCTACGACACGGACGGCGACGGGGAGTCGGAGGTCGTCCTCCGGATCAGCGGCAAGGCGGAGCAGATCGAGTCGATCCGGTACAGCTTCGACGCGGACAATGGAAGCTGCCGGACGATGCCGCACCATTACGATTTCTCGCTGACGTCGCTGGCGCCGGGTCACACGCTCGGCGAGAAGTCGCCCACGCCCGGCAAGTCGCGCCTTCGGCCTGATCCGTTATGGTGCACGGCAACACGGATCCGCGGGATTCCGACCGGGCCGTATCTCGCGCACGACCGAGCCCGGCAATTCGTCAATCGGACGCAGTGGGCGCGGACGCTGCTGACATGGGACGAGAACGATCTGAACACCGACGGGGATTATGAGCGCGACCCGCATCTGCGGTGGGAAGGCGTCATTGCGCACCCTTCAAAGAACTTTCCGGGGATTGGCGGGCCGACGTGCGGCCCGACCAACAAGCGAAACGAACTGGACCTGGTTCCGGACGGGCCCACGCGGCTCTATTACGATCCGGCGGATCATCGGATTCACCTCCGCGGGGCCGATGAGGCCTGGATCGACGTGGACTACGACCTCGATCACAAGATCGATATGCGATACACGTTCCGCGACATCGATGCGGATGGAGTTCTCGAGGTCCGGGAGATCGACATGGATGCCACCGGCGAGCCGGAACTGATCCTGTATCGCGAGCCGCCGAAGGTGGACGATGTACCGTTGGAGGAGGGTTGCATCGCCGACACATACCGTGCGGCTCTGGCGACGGCTCTGGCGGACAACCAGATGCTCATCGACCTGATGAAGGCGGTGCTGCACGCGAAGGAGCCGGTCTTCACGCTGGACGCCGTCGAACAGTTTTATGCGGAAAAACTCGCGGGTTTCCTGCCGGAGCATCGCGTCGGCGAGCGGATGCGGGCGAGCCGCAATACCGCCCGATACTATCAGGATCTCGTGCGGGATCGGTACTACATCCGGTTGGAGAAACTGTTGCCGGACACGGAACAGGTTTCGAAGCTGCGGAAACTCTACGCGGCGGGCGACTTCACGGCAACGGCGCGATGGATCCGGGAGGCCATTCACACAGGCCTGCCGCAAACTCCGGCCGGGCCGGCCGGGCCGGACGAGGGAGCGATTGAGAGACTCGGCGTCCGCCTTGTGAACACGGCAGATATTCTGCGCGAGGGCGAGCTGGTGGCGGTGAGCACGGAGGCCCTCCGCAAGGCGGCGACGGATTTCCAACCGGGCGATGTGGCCGTGCTGGCCGGGAATCGATGGCTGGCCTGGCGGCGGATTCCGCACCAGGTGGACAGGGCCGGGCCGGACGATCGCGAGGAACTGTGCTTCACGGCTTCGCTGGATCCCGGAGGAAGCGAGACGTACTGGTTGAGCCGTGCGACGAAGGACGAAGCCCGGCCGCCCTTTGTGAACCGGACGGCGACCGCGCAGGACTGGATACCGCCGAACATCGGGTGGGAATCCGAGCGGATCTGCTACCGGGTGTACTGGGGACAGTTTGACTTCTTCGGAAAGAAGGTCGATCGGCTGATTCTGCCGACGATCGGCCGCCAGAGCTACCACGACGAGACGGAGTGGGGCATCGACGCGCTGAATGTGGGGGCGGGCCCTGGGCTGGGCGGCCTGACGCTGTACGTCGGTGAGCGGGAATACCCCGTACAGACCCCGGAGGGCAAGGGGACGATCGAGTTCACGAAGAGGGCCCTTGCCGAAGGCCCCGTGCGTGCGGCGATCGAGTTCACGGCGGACAAGGTCGGGCCGTACAAGGTGCGCGTCCGCTGCATGGCCGTCGCAGGACGGCAGGAGTCACCGGTGCGCGTGCTCGTGAGCGGGCCGGCGACGTCGGATCCGGTGTGCCTGGCGCCGGGCTTCACGCGCTTGCGCGACGAGCGAATGATTGTGGACGCTAACGCGGGGGTCTTTGCGACCTGGGGGCGGCAGACGACGGTCATCGGTACGATCGGGATGGGGCTGATCTTCGAGCCGGAGGTATTCGCCGGCGTGGTCGAGTTGCCCGGTGAGCGCAGGGTCCGGCTGCGGGCGCAGGTGGGCCGTGAACTGGCCTATGTCATCCAGGCGGACTGGCTTCGCGGGCGACAGTATCCGCGATGCCCGACGATCGACGACTGGTATGGAGAACTGAAGCGGCTGGCACTTTCGTGGCGGAGTCCGATCGAAGTGGAAATCGTGCCGCCAGAGGCGGCGAAGCCGGCCGGCGAAAGCACGGAGCGGCGGGCGGAACATTGAAACGGCTATGCCGTACCGGCCTCGCCCGGCCGTCGACTCGTGAGCGTCGATGATCATTGACGGACACGTACATATCGGAACGTCGCAGTTTCTCCAGATCGATGCGACGGCGGACATGCTGATTGCCCTGGCGGACGAGGTCGGCGTCGATCGTCTTTTCGTGACGCACGTAACGGCGCTGTGGCATGACATGCGAGAAGGTAACGACCGGCTCGGCACGGAACTGGCGCGGCATGGCGACCGGCTGTTCGGTTATGCAACGATTCCCTCGCCGCGGTATGGAGCGGCGGCCGTGGCCGAGGTGCGGCGCTGCGTCGAGAGGTACGGGGTGCGGGGCGTCAAGCTCTACTCGCATCCGGAGGCGCCCGTCACGGAGGCGTGGACGTACCCCGTGCTGGAAACGGCGGCAGAGCTGGGGCTGGTGGTCCTCGGACACCTGACACCCGGCGAGTGCGACCATCTCCTGCGACACGTGCCGGATGTGAAGCTGGTGATGGCACATATGGCGGGACAACCGTACGCGTTCGGCAACTGGCATCTGGCGGTCGAGGTGGCGGAGCGGCACGCGAACCTGTATCTCGATACGGCCACGTCGCAGATGGATGACGGGATGCTGGAGCATGCGGTCGAGCGGCTGGGCCCCGAGAGGATTCTGTTCGGTTCGGACATGCCGTTGCTTGATCCCTGGGTGCAGCGGGCGAAGGTGGAGGCCGCCGCGATACCGGCAGAGGCGAAGCGGCTGATTCTGGGCGGGAATCTGGAGCGTCTGCTGGGGCTATAGCGATGCGGTTCGACATCAACGCATTCTTCGGACCGTGGCAGTTCTGGCCGTTGCGGCATTCGGGCATCGAGGATGTGCTGCGCCTCATGGATCGGCACGGGATCGATCGCGCGGCGATTACGTCGCTCCGCGGGATGTACGGCGAGCGGCGGGAGGCGAACGCGGAGACGCTGGCGGCGGCCCGGGCGCACGGGGATCGGCTGACGCCCCTTGCGGTGCTCAGTCCAATGAACGGCGGCGGGGCCGCGGAGCTTCGGGCGCTGGCGGAGCAGGGGTTTCGCGGTGTGCGCCTGTATCCGCTGCTCCACGCCTACCGGTTGTACGATCCGTTCGCTGACGAGGTGTGCGAGGCGGCCGCAGAGCTTCACATTCCGGCGATCGTCTGCACACGGCCGATGATGAACTTCCGCTTCGCCACGTACCCGATCGAAGGAATCGGCGCGCTCGCCGAGCGACACCCGGCGGCACAATTCATCCTCAGCGGGCCGAACTATCTCACGGAATTCCGGGCTGCCGTGATCGTGATGCAAAGGTGTCCGAACGTCGCGATCGAGCTGACGTGCATGCAGGCCCTCGAAGCGCTGCGGCGGACCGTCGAGGCGGTCGGCGCCCACCGCGTGCTGTTCGGCACGGGCATGCCGCTGCACTACCCTGCGTGCAATGTCGCCAAGCTGACCTCGGCGAAGGTGAACGATACCGTACGAGAAGCGGTCTCCGCCGGCAACGCCCGGCGCCTCTTGGGCCTCTGATCGCGGCCCGCCGCCCGGCCGAGGGTGCGAGGAACCGTGCCGTTATGCCCCGAGCAGGTGCTCGATCACGAGGCGTTCGAGGCCCTCGTAGTCGCGGGCAGCGATGAGCTTCGCCTCGGCACGGCGGTCGAACGTTCGCACCTTGTGCAGGAGCAGCTCGAAGAACCGCTTGCTGTTGGCCAGGTGGGCCGTGTTGTTCGCCTGCTTCTGCGTGCGCATGACCTTTACGTCGAGGCCGACGAACTCTCCGTTGCGGCCGAAGCCGCCCTCCTCAAGCACGCGGACCTGATTGAACGCCGCACGGAGATTCGCGGCGCCGAAGCTCTTGTCCTGATCAAACTTCAGACCGTTCTGATCGTTCAGGTGAACGCTCCAGAGCTTCTTGTGCTGCAGGGCGAAGGCCATCTCGTCGGACGGGTCGAGGCCGGCCAGCAGGGCGTGGGCGGTCTCGATAAGCCCGCCGACACGGCCCGGATCCTTCGTCTCGTACGCCATGGCGATCGCATGGCCGATCGTGGGCACGTAGGCATGGTCCATAGGCTCGTTGGGCTTCGGTTCGATGAGGATGAGCACCTGCGGGTCGTGATCGAGCATCATGTTGATGGCATCAAGCAGTCGCTGATAGGCCTCCCGGGCGTTCTTGGATTCGCGAATGTACGTCCCTTCGCGGGCGAGCCAGAGGCCGATCTTGTGCGTGCCGAGCTCGTTGGCGATGTCGCTCGTCTGGAGCGAACGCGTGCTCGCATATTTGCGGCACTTCGGGTCGTAGCTGGTGTAGCCGCCGTCGATTGTCATCGGGCTTTCCCACAGGCGCGGAGCGACGAACTCGGCTTCGAGGCCCTCGTTGTCGAGCATCCGACGGACCCGGCGAGCCTCGTTGCATACCTGCCTGGGCGACTTCGTGTCGATGTCGGGCACGGCGTCATCGTCGTGAAACTGCACGCCGTCAAAGCCGAGCTTCTTGTAGACCTTGAGCTTCTTCGAAAAGCTGATCGGTTGGCGGACCGTCGGGCCGAACGGGTCCGCGCCTTCATGGATGTTCCAGGGACCGAATGAGAAGCGGTATTTCGTGAGTGTGGCCACAGAGTCATCCTCCATCTTCAAGCTGCCTTACGGCGGGCACCGCGCCGCGCCGGCTACACTTGTACCGGATCGGCCGGAACTGTTCCAGTGCCGTCTTCGGTGTGAGGATACTCTCTTCGCCGGAGCGGTTTCGCACCGGACGAGTCGCGTCGAACGGGCGCCGGAGATCCTTACACGTTGCCCTGGAGCGTCAGCCGATACATCCGCGCGAACGCCTTGAGTCGCCGCGCGTCGCCGCGCTCGCCGCAGAAGAGGACCGGGTGCGGTCCGGCGTACACCTTGCACACGTCGTCCACCCCGTCGATGTTCATCAGCACCCGTGTCGCGCAGCCGCCCGTCGGCGGCGAGGTCGGCGATTCGATCACCGTGCCGGTCCAGCACGAAAGTATGCCTTCCTCCGATCGATACTTCGCGAGGATGACCTTCTCGCCGGGCGTCCACTGCACATCGAGGGCCGCCGTCCTGGGCAACTGGTGGAAGAACGGCCGCACAAAATAGTCCTGCGACGGGCTGTCGGGACCGTGCAGCTTCCAGGCGCACGTGCAGTGCGCGCCGAAGTACCGGTTCTCGCTCGTGTCGAACTCCGGATTGTGCTGAAAGCCGCCGCGATCCAGCAGCCAGCGCCCCAGCATGAGTGTGAGGGAGGCGTTCAGATCGTTCTCGCAGCCGGACGGGATCAGCGCGCCGTTGTTCGTGGCGAAGCTCAGACACGGCTTGCGGTGCTTGAGCTGGAGGCACTCGATCGTGATTGCGTCGGCGCCGTACCGCCGCCGCATTTCCGCCACGGCGCGATGCGCCCGCATCCCGTCCACAAAGTACCTGTCCTCCACGTCCATGACCCGCGCCGCGCGTTTCTTGAAATCCATGGCCTCGCGGACGAGCGCCTCGTCGTCGGCGATGCCGTCGAACGTCGCGTTGAACTCCTCGGCCGGCACCTCAACGATCTCGGTTCCGAGCCGCTTTTCCATCTCTCGCATCGGTGACCTCACCCGTCCCGACACGCGCAGCAGCCGGCTTTGCGCCAGCATCTTCTTCGCCCGCACGGCGCACAGGCCGCGTGCGATCTCCTCCCAGTTCTCGACGGAGTGGATGTAGTAGAGCCCTTCCGCGTTTCGCAGGTAATCCGGCGGCAGTTGGTGGTTCGAGCCGAGCGAGTGGTAGACGATCGCCGTCGGCGCCCCGGACTCTGTCGCCATCGTGTGCGACCATCTGGAGAACGTGTTCCAGAAGTTGACGATCAGCACGGCGTCGGGCTTCGCAGCCCTGGCCGTCGCGACGAACTCTCTGACCTTCGCCTCCTGGTAGATGGCCCGGGGCTGAAACTCGACGACGACGCCGAGCCTCTCCGCGATCTCCCGGATTCTCGCCGTGAACTTTCGCTCCTGCTGCTCCGGCTCGAACTGGTTGCCCGGCCACGTGAACCAGTTGTACTTCCGCCACGAATCCTCCATCCGGCCTTCGTTCACGACGTCGGCCGGGGGATACAGGAAGGCGACGAGGACCCTCGGGGGCTTCTTTTCACGCTCCGGCAACGGAGTTGCGGGCATTGTCTCCGGCTGTCCGGCCATCGCTCGCGCGCCGAGCGCGGCCGCCGTCCCGAGCGTGCCGGCGGTGACCAGGAACTCACGGCGATCCAGAAGGGGTGCCCCACACGATTCACACATGGCAGTGACTCTCCCGCGTGAACTACCTGTACAGACAACCTGACCACTGTGGCGCCACCTGGGCGGCAGGCGCGGCGCCCACCTTACGTTGCGCGAACCCGGCCTACCGCAGGTCGCCGGGGTCCTTGACCTCACCCATCGGCGTTTCGTTCGCCCGCTCACGCCGGCCTTTGCGCTCCGGCTCCGGCGGCTTACGAGGCTCGAACGGGAGCCTCGCGTCGGCCGGAAGGGATTTCAGAACCTTCATCAGCCGCTGAGAACTCGTAATCACGTCGGGGTTGTCGCTGTCGGCCAGGTCGAACCGCTCACCGGGGTCCATCTGAAGGTCGTAGAACCGGCCGTCGGAGTAGAGCTTGTACCGCTTGTCGCGGATCACGCGGGCCGGTCCGTACTGCGAGTAGATCCAGGCGCGTGCCGGCCCGGTGCGCGGCTTGTCCGTGATGAAGGAGACGAACGACCGCCCGTCGAGGATCACGCCCTTCGGCAGCTTGCTGCCGGTCAGCTCGGCAAGGGTGGGGAAGACGTCGCTGAAGTCGATGAGCTCGTCGGTCGTGCGGCCGGCGAGGATGCGGCCGGGGCCGTTCACGAGGAAGGGCATGCAGATGCCCGCTTCGGTGAGCTTGTTCTTCCCTCCGGTGACCTCACGGCCCTTCATGCGCACGGTCAACCCGGGCGAGCCGTTATCCCCGGCGAAGAAGACGATTGTCTTCTCGCGAATCTTCAGGTCGTCGAGGGCCTTGACCAGATCGCCCACCTCGAAGTCGATGTAGTCGATCATCCCCGGGAACAGAGCGGCACCCTTCGCACCGGTGTCGAGATTGTGCGGCGTCTTTGTCATGGGGCTGTGCGCCAGCAGCATCGGGTAGTACGCAAGAAAGGGCTGACTCCGGTTACGCTTCATGAAGTCGATCAGAAACTCGCGGCATACGTCGGGACCGAACCGGCCCTTCTGGATCCCGCGCTTGCCGTTGATCTGCATAAAGGGATCGAAATAGCGGGCCTCGCTCTGCGGGTTGCCTGCCTCGACGCCGGGCCAGACGCAATGCTCGTCGAAGCCGTGCCGATCGAGCGCGTCCGGCTGCGCACGGAGGTCGTTGATCTGCCACTTTCCGGCGATGGCGGTGGCGTAACCGGCATCGCGGAGCATGCGGGCGAAGGTGACCTCGCGGTTCCAGTCGAAGTACTGGCCGCCCCAGCGGGGCGTGTCCCAGTGCGTGGTCCAGCCGGTGCGGAAGGGGTACCGCCCGGTGAGCAGCTCGTGCCGAGTCGGCGTGCAGAGCGGGGTGGCCCACGCCGTTTCAAACCGCACGCCGCCTGCGGCAAGCGAGTCGAGGTTCGGGGTCTTGTGCTCTCCGCCGTAACAACTGAGCCATTCCTGGCCCACATCGTCGGCGAGAATGAAGAGGATGTTCGGACGGTCGGCGGCGGCCGCGATCGACGCGCCGAGTGCGACGGACAACAGGGCAATCGTCAGCTTCATGCGTAAACCTCCGTGTTTCCGGCGAAATAGTACCGCGCACAGCCATCGCCTGCCACACCGGTTGGCGGGGGTCCGTGACAGCATCGGCGGGAACGGAGAACGCGCGGGTGCCATGCCCA